>NZ_JAUJTZ010000007.1:0-270791 GCF_030433455.1 Yersinia sp. 22-579
AACCTGAACAACACCGTGAACAACCTGACTTCAGCCCGTAGCCGTATCCAAGATGCGGATTACTCAACTGAAGTGTCTAATATGAGCCGTGCACAGATTCTGCAACAAGCGGGTACTTCTGTTCTGGCTCAGGCTAACCAGGTTCCACAAACTGTATTGTCTCTGCTGCGTTAATTTAGGCTGAAATAATAATTTCACCCTATAAATGCACTATAAAGGCGGCCTTTATTGCCGCCTTTTATTCTAGGTTAATTTTTTTCCAGTAAAGAAATTACCCTAGATTAAAACATGGGATAAATACGGATGGCTGAGGAGTATTGAGTGAAAGAGCTTATGGTAGTTCAACCTGATTATGTTGCTAATTTCAGCTGCGTGGGTGCGGCTTGTCGTGATCACTGCTGTAAGCGCTGGAGCATTACTCTCGATAAACAAACATATCGTAAATATACTAAAAGCCAAAATGCCGAAATTAGGCGTATTGCGATAACGGATATATCTGTCAGTAGAGCCAGTTTTTCAAATTGGGCTGAAATTAAGCTCAATGAGCATGGCAATTGCCCTTATTTGGATCAAGATCAACTGTGCAAAGTACATAAGCGTTTAGGGGCGGATGCATTAAGTGAAACTTGCTCATCCTATCCACGACTGGAACATGTATATCGTCATGAAAAGCGTAATAGTTTAAATATTTCTTGCCCAGAAGCTGCGCGGCAAGTTCTGTTTAACCCGACTGCTTTGAATATGCAGTCTATGCCTATTCAGAAAAATGGTTATTTCAGAGCACCAGAACTCAATATTGAAGGGCAATTAATTAATTTATTTTGCGCTAATTTTTTGATGTCTCCTCAACCACGGATTGAAGAAAACTTATACAGCATTGCCTCTTTCTTACTTTATTGTCAAAAATTAGAAGGCACGATAGACAGTAAATTACCGGCGATGGAGGCGTATTTTGAAGCGCTACTTGGGAAGCTGCAAGGCGGCTCTGTAACAGAGTATTTGGAAAATATTCCATTCAATCAAAATCTTCAATGGCAGTTGCTTATCCGTATTCAACAATGTTGTGTTGACTCGCCAAATTCAAGAGGAAGGGAAACCTTATATAGTTACCTCGGAAAGCTGATTGAGCATCTGGTCGTTGAGTTCGACAATGAACAACTTGAAGAAAGAATGAAATTATTGAGTGCCGCTTGGAATGACAAGGCATTACTCTTTTTTTCCGACCATCCTCACGTATTGCGTAATTATTTTCTTTATCGATTGCACCACAACCAATTTGCTATCCGTGGTGGTCAACCGCTATTAAAAGAATTCTATCTATTAATGGTCGATTTCTTCTTTATTCGCTCGTTAATTAGTGCCCACATACTTAAAGTAGGGCAGATTACGGAAGATGATGTCATTGATATTTTCTATTCATATCACGCATTTAGGCAGCACAGCGCAAAGGTTGAAGCAGATTTTCGAACCGAAATAGACAAAGTGAAGATTAATGACGATCTCTCGTTATTACAGCTTTTGGTATAGCGCCAGAGATCGGGTTTTCATCACTCAGATAAGAATTAATTGCGTTATTGAAATCCTTTAAAGCGAGACAGATAGCATACATAAGTGGGCATAAGTCAAATAGCCGCCTTTTTATAGGCCTATTCAGGCGATTGTCTGACTGACCGGACAGGATAATGGTACGACTCTCTTACCCTTAGGTGCCTGTCTAGTGAGCGATCTGTATACCGCCGAAGGCGTGATGGACAAGAATTCCCTCTGGCAACGCTATGTTCCTCTGGTTCGACATGAGGCATTGCGTTTGCAGGTACGCCTGCCAGCCAGTGTGGAATTGGATGATTTGTTGCAGGCTGGGGGGATTGGTCTGCTGAATGCTGTTGAGCGTTATGACGCTTTACAAGGAACCGCATTTACCACTTATGCGGTACAGCGTATACGTGGCGCGATGTTGGATGAACTGCGCAGCCGAGATTGGGCGCCACGTAGTGTACGGCGTAATGCACGCGAAGTGGCCAGTGCGATGCAAAAGGTTGAACAACGGCTCGGACGTCCGGCGACTGAGCAGGAAGTCGCACAAAATCTTGATATTGATTTGACTGAGTACCGCCAGATCTTGTTGGACACCAACAACAGCCAGCTTTTTTCCTATGACGAGTGGCGGGAAGAGCATGGCGAAAGCGTCGAACCCATGCTGGAAGGGCATGAAGACGCTAATCCGCTACAGCATTTATTGGAAGGAAATCTGCGCCAACGTGTTATTGAAGCGATCGAGGCTTTGCCGGAACGTGAAAAAATGGTGTTGACGCTGTATTACCAGGAAGAGCTGAACCTGAAAGAAATCGGGGCCGTGCTGGAAGTGGGGGAATCCCGCGTCAGCCAGCTTCATAGCCAGGCGATAAAACGTTTACGCGCCCGCCTGAATAACGACTCATAATTCATTTTCGCTCAGTGATATCACAGTGTTTAACTTTATTAATGCAGGTCTTCTTATGCCAGGACTTCAGTTAAAAAAGCGGCCGCTGAGCCGTTATTTAAAAGATTATAAGCACGGCCAAACTCATTGTTCACATTGTCATAAACAACTTGATCGTATGGCGTTGGTTTTCCGCGGACAAATTATCAATAAAGAAGCGATTGCCGGTATGGATCAGCCTATTGATGATCAAGTCTGGTCAAAACTTCAGCATGAATTAACCGCATTGTGCCGTTTTTGCAGTGAGATATATTGCAACAGCACGCCGGGCTATTTCGATATTATGGCGTTCAAACAGTATTTATTTGAGCAAACTGAGATGAGTCATAGTACGGTTCGCGAATATGTTGTGCGGTTACGTCGGTTAGATGAAATGCTGGTTGCGACCAATTATCCGGCAGAGAAATTCGCCAGCGAAACTATGCATCAGCGTATTATTGATGAACTGCCAAATGCAGCACATAACAATTACCGCATTGCTTTGCGTAAGTATGATCAATATTTGGCATGGCAAAAGAACTACTAAGGTTTATGGCGGGGTGTTATCGCTTGAGAAAACTCTGTGTTTTTCATTGAGAGCACTTCTAAGATAAAGTAAAACGATTACGTCATTACCTTCAGTGATTCCGCGCCCGGCAAGGTTCTCCTTAGCCGGGCTTTTTATTATCCTCTATATTCACCTGCGCTATTGCTTGCCTGCATCTATAATAAAATCAGTGATTATTGATGTCACTTCTGATAAATCTATGTTTTCCCTCCGCACTTGAGCAGGGGTGTTAACGACGTTTACTTACCCGAGCCAGTGACTTGAGTCAGTCTGTCGGGGGTGGGTTTGCTTCTGCCTATCTGCAACTCGAATTGTTTAGGGTAACAGTTGCAGTAACTCATTAATTTTCTGGAGGGCCCGTGACGCTTCAACATAAACTGGCGCAATTTCCGCGCCTGGATTTGGTCGGTAATGCCACGCCATTAGAGAAACTATCTCGTCTTTCTGACTATTTGGGACGCGAAATCTATATTAAACGTGATGACGTCACACCCTTGGCACTTGGCGGCAATAAGCTGCGTAAGCTGGAGTTTTTAGCGGCTGATGCATTGAGGCAAGGAGCGGATACACTGGTGACCGCAGGGGCTATCCAATCTAATCATGTGCGCCAAACAGCGGCTGTTGCTGCAAAGTTGGGCTTACATTGTGTTGCGTTACTTGAGAATCCTATCGGTACCTCACAGGAAAATTATTTGACCAATGGCAATCGATTGCTGTTGGATTTATTTAATGTTGAGGTGGTGATGTGCGATGGATTACATGATCCAAACCAGCAATTGGCTGAGTTGGCAACCCGCATCGAGGCGCAGGGATTTCGCCCTTATGTGGTGCCGGTTGGTGGGTCTAATGCTTTAGGGGCCTTGGGATATGTGCAGTGCGCATTGGAAATTGCAGCTCAATCGGCTGGAAATGTCACCTTCAGCTCGGTGGTTGTGGCTTCGGGCAGTGCGGGTACCCATGCGGGGTTGGCTGTCGGTTTACAGCAACTGTTGCCGCAAACGGAGCTGATTGGTGTCACAGTATCGCGCAAAGCAGAAGAACAACGCCCTAAAGTTACTCATATTCAACAAGAATTAGCGACATCCCTCGGCGTAACCCGCGGGCCTGCGGATATCACCCTATGGGATGATTATTTTGCGCCGCAATATGGTATGCCAAATGAAGAAGGGCTGGCGGCAATCGGGTTATTGGCAAGGCTGGAAGGGATACTGCTGGACCCGGTGTATACCGGCAAGGCAATGGCTGGTTTACTTGACGGCCTTGAGCAGAAAAAGTTTCGCGATGATGGCCCCATTTTGTTTATTCATACCGGCGGCGCACCTGCATTATTTGCTTATCATCCGCAGGTGTAGTCTTTGGTTATTGCTTATTCTATTTGTAGCTATCGTTATTATTTTATATTCCTTTATTTCATTAGTAACACTGATAAAGTGTTGAATATCAAAAATAAACATGACAGTTGGAGTATTTATGGGCTTTTCAATTGTACGTCGTCGGGTTGTCCTGGGCATGATGGCAGTTGCACTGGCAACGGGTCTAAATGTGAAGTCGTATGCTGCGGGTGACCTGTTAGATCAGGTTAAAGAGCGAGGAACCCTGATTGTCGGGTTGGAAGGAACTTATCCACCGTTCAGTTTCCAGGGTGAAGATGGCAAGCTCACCGGATTCGAAGTGGATTTTGCTAATGCATTGGCAGAGCATATGGGCGTTAAAGCAAAAATCACTCCAACCAAATGGGATGGGATGCTGGCCTCACTGGAATCTAAGCGTATTGATGTGGCGATTAACCAGGTCACCATTTCAGATGAGCGCAAGAAAAAATATGATTTCTCAACACCTTATACAGTATCCGGCATTCAGGTTCTGACCAAAAAAGGCAATGAAGGCAAGTTCAGCAAACCTGAAGATTTGGTGGGTAAGAAAGTCGGTGTGGGTTTGGGCAGTAACTATGAGCAATGGTTACGTGAAAACCTGAAAGATGTTGATATTCGTACCTATGATGATGACCCAACTAAGTATCAAGACCTTCGTGTCGGTCGTACTGATGCCATTTTAGTTGACCGCTTAGCCGCATTGGATTTGGTGAAGAAAACCAACGATACCCTGGCCGTTGCTGGCCCGGCATTTGCCCGCCAAGAGTCAGGTGTGGCATTGCGTAAAAATAATCCTGAGCTGTTGGCCGCGATCAATCAAGCTATCGCTGAAATGCAAAAAGATGGCACATTGGCCAAAATTTCAGAAAAATATTTTGGCGCGGACGTAACTAAATAATGCAAGAAAGTATTCAACTGGTGCTGGATTCAGCACCATTTTTATTGAAAGGTGCCTGGTTTACCCTCCAGCTTAGTCTGGGGGGGATGTTTTTTGGTCTGGCATTAGGTTTTATGTTAGCCATGATGCGGTTATCCCGATTCTTGCCTCTTTCACTTCTCTCTCGTTTTTACGTTTCTATTTTCCGTGGTACGCCGTTAATTGCTCAACTGTTTATGATTTATTATGGTTTGCCGCAATTTGGGATTGAGCTGGATCCCATGCCAGCAGCCTTAATCGGCTTATCACTGAATACGGCCGCTTATACTTCAGAAACATTGCGTGCTGCGATTTCATCGATCGAGAAAGGACAGTGGGAAGCCGCCGCCAGTATCGGGATGACGCGTTGGCAAACTCTCTACCGCGTGATATTGCCGCAAGCAGGTCGTACCGCACTCCCTCCGCTGGGTAACAGTTTTATCGGTTTGGTAAAAGACACCTCGCTGGCTGCGACCATTCAGGTCCCCGAGCTTTTCCGCCAGGCGCAATTGGTGACTTCTCGCACCTTGGAAGTTTTCACTATGTATCTGGCGGCCTCACTGATTTATTGGATCATGGCGACCCTATTATCAGCATTACAAAATCGTCTGGAAGCCCATGTTAATCGTCAGGATCAGGAGTAGCCATGAGTACCATCGACATTAAAGAGCTGACCAAACAGTTTAAAGGTCAACAGGTACTGCATGGTATCTCGCTTGAAGTGAACAGCGGCGAAGTGGTTGCGATAATCGGACCAAGTGGTTCAGGTAAAACCACGCTGTTACGCAGCATCAATCTGCTTGAGACACCTGACTCTGGGATTATTCGTGTTGGTGATATAGAGATTGATGGCAGTATCCCTATAAATAAGCAGCAACGGCAAGTTCGCGCATTACGACAAAAGGTCGGTTTTGTGTTCCAGAGCTTCAATTTATTTCCTCATCGCTCGGTGTTGGAAAATATCATTGAAGGGCCGGTTATTGTGAAAGGCGAAAAACGGTCAGAGGCTGTAAAACGGGCGCGTGAACTGTTGGCGAAAGTTGGATTAAGTGGCAAGGAAGATGCTTATCCTCGTCGTTTATCCGGTGGACAACAACAACGTGTGGCTATCGCGCGGGCACTTGCTATGCAACCTCAGGTCATTTTATTTGATGAGCCGACATCCGCATTAGACCCTGAGCTGGTGGGTGAGGTGTTAAATACTATTCGCGCATTGGCTGAGGAAAAACGGACGATGGTTATCGTCACTCATGAAATGAGTTTTGCTCGTGATGTGGCAGACCGGGCTATCTTTATGGATCACGGTAGGATTGTGGAACAAGGCCCGGCGAAAGAATTGTTTGCTCATCCGCAGCATGAACGTACTCGCCAATTCCTCGATAAGTTTTTGAATAATCACTGATTAATCTGTCCAAGCTAACTATGCAGTGTCCTTGTGGGGGCAATCATGTGGCCCCCATTTTGACGGTAGTTTTAGAGAAAGGCTTCGAGTTTGAGGCGATGGGCTGTTGTTTTGACTTCTTTCATCCGCCCATGACCTGGTAACACTTTTTGTTCAACAGTGACCAACCCGGCTTTTTTTAAAATAGCGACATCACGGGTGACAGCACTGCGATCCCTTTTTAGGCGAGTTGAGAGGGAGGTGATAGAACCCGGATACATTTTCACTGTCCGCAGCAGAACAATGCGCGCAGCACTTAACACCCGCACCATCTCAAGTGGATCCTCAAAAGTAATGGTGTGCTCTTGCGGTAATGGCTGTTTCGTATCTGCGAGAGTAGCGAGTTTTTTACCTCGTTTGAAAAAATCATCTTCCGTTGCTGTTTTGATGACTAACTTGTCCATTAACTTCTCCTTAGTGAAGTCCAATCCTTTTGAAAGCAATCCTCTATCTGTTCAAAACTGACAAAATCAACTGATTCAATCGCACCTAAGTAATGGCGGTGATGAAAACCATGAGCATTGTCATAACCAATCACCCGACCATTATCACCTTGCGATAGGCAGTGATTGATATAAGCCAAATTATAGCGAGTGATGGTACCGAAAGGGTCAACCCATATTTCACGGCGCAATTGACCATTTCCCCGCCTACTCGCAATTTGATGAGTCTCATCAATAATCTTTTTATCAGCCATGAATATAATTATCACCTCTGAAAGTTATTGTACACAATATATTCACTAAGAAGAAAGCTAGGCGCGTGAGTTGCCCAGCCATTTGGTTTAATTAATAATGGGTTAGGCTCGGCTATACGCACAAGGGGATGAACTCAATGATGCGGGAGGTTATTGGAGAAAAAAGACGGGTCCGACAGTTTTGCATCGCGCAATGCGGGATATCTCGAACAATATTCAGAACAAATAAGGCCCCGAAGGGCCTTGTTGGGTAAAAACGCATTGGGATATAACAGCTAGATATTCATGTAGCTGAAAGACTAGCCAATAGTCATCAGGCTGGCATTCCCACCGGCCGCTGCAGTATTGACACTCAATGAATGCTCAATGAGTAAGCGCTCCAGCAGAATATTCGTCTCGCTGCGGGCAAAGCCCTGTACCGAGATAATTGGCCCATCAATTTGTGCTATCTGTTCACACAAAATACGGAGTTGATCGGCATCACCGTGATAGATAACACCATCAAAGGCGATATGAGCCGCTTGCCAATCTTTCGTGAGCGTAATACGTGATTTTACAACCGCCGGTAATGCGCGGAATAAGTCACTTTGTACCGTGCTTTCCGGCCAGAGAACTTCGCTGCCGACGGCCAGCACCGCCGCCAGCTGTGTCAGAGCATCCGCCTCGGTATCTGTCAGACACAGGATACGCTGACGCGGTAACAGCGCGTAGGTGTTACGTTCGCCGGTTGGCCCCGGTAACACCCGCACGGTGCCACCTTGTGCCAGTTCGCCATAACGCCGCGCCAACTGAGCTACGACGGGTTGTTGCTGTTCATCTGCCCATTTGATCAGGGCATGGTGGGCCGTTTGCAGTGCCTCACGGCCTAAGACATTCTGCAACTGCCCGTTATCATGATGGGCGAGGGTGTTTATCACCGCATCTTCCGGGCGGCTACACAGAAGGCGGTACAAATAGAGCGGGCCACCGGCTTTAGGGCCGGTACCTGATAGACCTTCGCCGCCAAAAGGTTGCACGCCAACCACCGCGCCGACCATGTTGCGGTTAACGTAGAGATTACCCACTTTTGCTTTTTCAGTGACTTGCGCAATGGTTTCGTCAATACGGGTATGAATACCCAAAGTTAAGCCATAACCAGAGGCATTTATTTGCTCAACCAGCGCAGCGAGATTTTGCCGCTGGAAGCGCACCACATGCAGCACCGGGCCGAAGATCTCTTTTTGCAGTTCATCGAAGCTATCCAGCTCTATTAATGTCGGCTTGATAAAGGTACCGCGCGGCCACTCTTTTTCATCCAGATTATTGGCTTGGGCGGCTTGATACACTTTGCGCCCTTTGGTGCGCATAGCTTGAATATGCCGCTCAATACCGGCTTTGGCATCAGCATCTATTACTGGCCCGATATCGGTAGACAGGCGTTCTGGGTTACCCATGCGACATTCAGCCATGGCACCACGCAGCATTTGCAACGTGTGTTCAGCCACATCATCCTGAATGCAGAGAATGCGTAAAGCCGAGCAGCGCTGACCGGCGCTATCAAAGGCCGACGCCACGACATCAGTCACCACCTGTTCAGTGAGTGCAGATGAATCAACTATCATGGCATTCAAGCCGCCGGTTTCTGCAATCAGCGGGGTTGGGCGGCCTTGCGGGTCAAGTCTACCGGCGATGCTGCGCTGCAAAATAGCCGCAACTTCGGTTGAACCGGTAAACATCACGCCGCGCACGCGGGCATCATTCACCAAGGCAGCGCCGATGCTATCACCTTGACCAGGAAGCAGTTGCAGCACACCTTGCGGGATGCCAGCTTCCAGTAGGATCCGCACGGCCTGTGCCGCAACCAGCGGAGTTTGCTCAGCCGGTTTTGCTAACACACTATTACCAGCGGCTAATGCCGCGGCAATCTGACCGGTGAATATGGCCAACGGGAAGTTCCACGGACTGATACAAACCACCGGCCCGAGTGGACGATGGCTGTCATTGGAGAAGTTATCTCGCACCATTCCTGCGTAATAATGTAGGAAATCAACGGCTTCACGCACTTCCGCAATGGCATTGCTGAAGGTTTTACCGGCTTCACGTACCAGTATTCCCATCAATGTTTGCATCTGATTTTCCATCAATTCAGCGGCACGCACTAAAATTGCGGCTCGCTCAACGGGCGGGGTGGCAAACCAAATCGCACCAGCACTGGCGGCAGCATCCAATGCGCGGCTGACTTCGGCCTCTGTTGCTTCACGAACATAACCAACAATATCAGCCGGTTCTGCCGGGTTGATAACAGGGTGTTCCATGCTATCAACTGACTCTGTACCACTATCAAGCTCAGCATCAATCAGTGGTTCTGCTCGCCAGACTTGGCTGGCACTGGTCAGTAATGCACTGGAAAGTGAAGCTAATCGGTGCTCGTTTGACAAATCCAAACCGCTGGAATTGGCACGCTCCTTGCCATACAACTCACGCGGTAATGGAATGCGGGGATGCGGTAAACCGAGTTGGCCTTCGCTGGCAGCGATAGCCTCTACTGCACTGACTGGATCCGCGACTAACTCATCGAGCGGCAAAGTGGCATCGGCAATCCGGTTGACAAATGAAGTATTCGCGCCATTTTCCAACAGGCGGCGTACCAGATAAGCCAGTAAGGTTTCATGGGTGCCGACAGGGGCATAGATACGGCATGGGCGGTTAAGTTTACCCTCAGCGACTTTGCCAACCACCTGCTCATACAGCGGCTCTCCCATGCCATGCAAGCATTGGAACTCATACTGACCGGGATAGTAGTTCTGCCCGGCAAGATGATAAATTGCCGATAGGGTGTGGGCATTATGTGTCGCAAATTGCGGGTAAATCAGGTTAGGAACCGCCAGTAACTTGCGCGCGCAGGCCAGATAAGAAACATCGGTATAAACCTTACGGGTATAAACCGGATAACCTTCTAAACCATCAACTTGAGCGCGCTTAATCTCGCTGTCCCAATAGGCTCCTTTCACCAAACGGATCATCAAGCGACGGCGGCTGCGCTGTGCCATATCAATCACCGCATCAATGGTGAATGGGCAACGTTTCTGGTATGCCTGTATAACAAAGCCGATACCATTCCAACCGGCTAACTTTGGCTCAAAGCAGAGTTTTTCCAGCAGATCGAGGGAGATTTCCAGACGATCGGCTTCTTCTGCGTCGATGTTAATTCCAATATCATACTGACGCGCTTGCAAAGTCAGCGATAACAATCGTGGATAAAGCTCATCCATTACCCGATCATATTGGGCGCGGCTATAGCGCGGATGGAGAGCAGAGAGTTTGATTGAAATCCCCGGCCCTTCATAAATACCGCGGCCATTTGACGCTTTGCCGATAGCATGAATAGCCTGCTGGTAAGAGAGCAAATAGGCCTGAGCATCTGCTTCCGTCAATGCCGCCTCACCCAGCATATCGTAAGAGTAACGGAACCCTTTATCTTCTAACTTACGCGCATTGGCTAAGGCTTCTGCAATGGTTTCGCCGGTGACAAATTGCTCGCCCATCAAGCGCATCGCCATATCCACACCCTTGCGGATCAGCGGCTCGCCCCCTTTACCGATAATGCGGTTCAATGAGCTGGAAAGCTTGGCTTCATTGTGGGTAGAAACCAGATGGCCAGTAAACAATAAACCCCAGGTAGCCGCGTTGACGAACATGGATGGGCTGCGCCCCAGATGAGAGTGCCAATTGCCATTGCTGATCTTGTCGCGGATCAGCGCGTCGCGGGTTGGCTTATCAGGGATACGCAGCAGCGCTTCTGCCAGGCACATCAATGCCACACCCTCTTGAGAAGAGAGAGAAAACTCTTGCAACAAGCCTTGCACGATCCCGGCCCGGCCATTGGCGCTTTTTTGATTACGCAATTTTTCGGCAATGGAATAGGCGAGCTTATGTGTCGCCTGAGCCAAATCTTCGGGTAAGCGCGCTTGTTCTAATAACATCGGAATAGCTTCGGTTTCCGGGCGGCGATAGGCCGCTGTAATGGCAGCGCGGTTAACCGATTGTGGCAACACTTGTTCGGCGAAATCTAAGAAAGGTTGGTGCACACTTTCAATGACTTGCGGCATAATGTCGTCCGTTTCAGACGAGGAGGATATCTGTGCTGTTGGAAGTTCCGGTAATTCGCTGTTATTTTCCAGCCGCTCCAGATAGTTAAAAATGGCCTGTTTGATCAGCCAGTGCGGTGTACGGTCAATACGCTGTGCGGCGGCCTTAATGCGGTCACGTGTCACTTCATCGAGTTTCACGCCCATTGTGGTGCTACCCATGCTGTCTGGTTCCTGAATTAAGGGGAGTTATGCCCGTCATTCTTCGAGCTCCAGGTGCGTTGGCTACGTTTAATAACCTGAATCACTTACTTATGTAAGCTCATCAGGGTTCTTGCACTTGCCGCCTTCCTGCAACTCAAATTATTTAGGGTATATGATTTTATTTCAGACAATATCAAGCATGTTGCAACTTTGTGCAACCGTGTTAAATCATGTATGTAATCGAAGTGTGAATTTAGTCTTGTTTTTAACAATTTCAAAAGATAAACAATATTCAAATATGAAGTAGTCGAGCGCTTAACGCTAATAATGATAGGGTTTTTAGGGGGTTTACCTTAGGTGTAACTCATTTTCTTATGTTTGGTGTCACTGCCGACAGAGTTTAATGTGATGTAGGGTGAATTTTTTGTAAAAAAATTGTTTAAATTCTTGTGGGGCAAGAAAGGACTCCTCTAGGATAGCAACCGCGAGCTAGTCATTGGCTAGCGAATAGTTGTGTTGGTAGTCAATTTCAGATTTTAGCGTTCATCTCTGGTGCAACTCAGTGTCACGTTCCGACCAGCCAGAGATAAAGCATGATGCCGTGTTGAGCGGTAAGCATGGAAAAAGCGAGATATATTAAAACGATAATATGCACTATGGAGATGTTGCATGACCATGAACACGCCAATGCTGGTGACTTTTTTAGTTTATATTTTTGGGATGATACTTATTGGGCTTGTGGCCTATCGTGCAACCAAGAGTTTTGATGACTATATTCTGGGCGGCCGCAGTTTAGGGAGTGTAGTGACGGCGTTGTCAGCCGGTGCTTCCGATATGAGTGGCTGGTTATTAATGGGGTTACCGGGCGCGATTTTCCTGTCTGGCATATCCGAGAGTTGGATAGCCATCGGTTTAACCATTGGCGCTTATTTTAACTGGAAATTGGTGGCTGGCCGTTTACGGGTTCATACCGAAGCGAATAATAATGCGCTGACATTGCCTGACTATTTCACCAGCCGTTTTGAAGATAAAAGTAAACTTCTGCGAGTCATATCGGCCGTGGTGATATTAGTATTCTTTACAATTTATTGTGCTTCCGGGATTGTTGCCGGTGCGCGGTTATTCGAAAGTACCTTTGAGATGAGTTATGGCACGGCCTTGTGGGCCGGTGCAGCCGCCACCATTGCGTATACCTTTATTGGTGGTTTCCTGGCGGTGAGTTGGACCGACACTGTGCAGGCGACACTGATGATTTTTGCCCTGATCCTGACGCCAATTATCGTGATTTTAGCCGTCGGTGGTATTGATACCTCGATTATGGTTATTGCGGCGAAAAACCCTGCCAATATTGATATGTTCAAAGGGCTGAATCTGGTTGCTATCCTTTCTCTGCTCGGCTGGGGTTTAGGCTATTTTGGTCAGCCACATATTCTGGCGCGTTTTATGGCGGCAGACTCCCATCGCACTATTCGCAGCGCTCGCCGCATTAGTATGACTTGGATGATCCTGTGTTTGGCGGGGACTATTGCTGTCGGCTTCTTTGGCATTGCCTATTTTGAGAACAATCCACAATATGCGGGAAGTGTGACGCAAAATGGCGAACGCGTATTTATTGAATTAGCCAAGCTGCTGTTCAATCCGTGGATAGCGGGTATTTTACTGTCGGCCATTCTGGCTGCGGTAATGAGTACGTTAAGCTGCCAATTATTGGTGTGCTCCAGTGCATTAACCGAAGATTTGTACAAAGCGTTCTTACGTAAAAAAGCCAGCCAGAAAGAATTAGTCTGGGTGGGCCGTGCCATGGTGTTGCTGGTGGCGTTGATTGCCATCGCGTTAGCAGCGGATCCCGATAATCGGGTGCTTGGTTTGGTGAGTTATGCCTGGGCGGGCTTCGGTGCAGCATTTGGGCCAGTGGTTCTGATTTCAGTTATGTGGCCACGGATGACCCGCAACGGTGCGCTCGCGGGGATGCTGATCGGCGCTATTACCGTGATTGTCTGGAAGCAATATGCCTGGTTAGATTTATACGAAATCATCCCTGGCTTTGTATTTGCCAGTATCGCGATTGTGGTGGTGAGTTTACTGGGGCGTTCTCCGAGTCATGCCATTACTGAACGTTTCCGTCAGGCGGAAGCGGAATTTAAAACCGTATAGAAATAGCGTTTAGCTTTAATCAATATAGCCTCCTGCAAAACAGGGGGCTTTTTTTTATCAAAAAAACGGCCAGTTCTTAATAAACGTATTAATTCGTATCCTAATGAATTTATTTACTATTTAACTCGACGGAAACAACTTGCCACAGTTTGCTTAACAATATTCCTATTCAGCCTCTTGAATTTCTTTTTGCCAGAATGATAATCACTATCGTTTTACTTTTCCTTACGTAAATTGACAATATTCTTATTCGCATATTCTACTGCCCACCGCAGGGGTGTTTAGCATGTTTGTCCCATTTCTTATTATGTTTCGTGAAGGGCTGGAGGCAGCGCTGATTGTTAGCCTGATAGCCAGTTATCTTAAACGTACTCAGCGCGGTCAATGGATGGGGGCAGTATGGGTGGGGGTTATCACTGCCGCAGCACTTTGCCTGGCTATTGGTATTTTTATTAATGAAACCACCGGTGAGTTCCCGCAAAAGCAGCAAGAGCTGTTCGAAGGGATTATCGCTGTGGTGGCAGTTTGCATATTAACCTATATGGTTTTTTGGATGCGTAAGGTATCCAAATCAGTCAAAGTTCATTTAGAAGGTGCCATTGATAACGCCCTAAACGTTGAGGGTAAAAAAGGCCGTGGTCAGGGATGGGCATTAGTCGCAATGGTGTTTTTTGCTGTAGCGCGCGAAGGTCTGGAGTCAGTTTTCTTTTTATTAGCTGCTTTTCAGCAGGATGTCGGTATTGGCGCACCCATCGGCGCAATATTGGGTTTGAGCTGCGCTATTTTGGTTGGTATGGCTATCTACTGGGGCGGCGTTAAGTTACATCTGGCTAAATTCTTCAAATGGACCAGCCTGTTTATTCTGTTTGTTGCTGCCGGCCTTGCCGCAGGGGCAATAAGAGCCTTCCATGAAGCTGGATTATGGAACCACTTCCAGGATATCGCATTTGACCTGACCAATGTGCTTTCTACGCACTCCTTGCTAGGCACCTTCCTTGAGGGCATGTTCGGTTATCAGGAAGCCCCTACTGTCAGTGAAGTCGCGGTCTACTTTATCTATCTGATTCCGGCATTGATTTTCTTTTTCCTTCCACCACGCGCCACGGCGGCTTCAACCGTAGCGGCTGCGCGGAAAACTAACCAATAATTCAGGGATTTATCACATGTCTAACCGGTTCTTCCGTCGCACAGCTCTACATGCCGCTTTATTGGCACTGCCAGTTTTCGCTATTAGCGCACAGGCTGCTGATATTCCTCAGGTTAAAATTACGGTTAATGATAAGCAGTGTGAGCCAATGGCACTGTCTATTCCCGCCGGTAAAACACAGTTTATTGTGCACAATGTCAGCCAAAAAGGGCTGGAGTGGGAGATCCTGAAAGGGGTCATGGTGGTTGAAGAACGCGAGAACATCGCGCCAGGTTTTACTCAGAAGATGACAGCCAATCTGGAACCGGGTGAATACGATATGACCTGCGGTTTACTGAGCAACCCGAAAGGCAAGCTGACAGTGACT
Source organism: Yersinia sp. 22-579 (assembly GCF_030433455.1). Lineage (NCBI taxonomy): Bacteria > Pseudomonadati > Pseudomonadota > Gammaproteobacteria > Enterobacterales > Yersiniaceae > Yersinia > Yersinia sp. 22-579. The sequence continues at coordinate 15,393 of NZ_JAUJTZ010000007.1, forward strand.
GCTGCAGTTGGTACTGACACGGCGACCAAACCGGATGCTATGGCATTGGTTGGGCCAATCGCTGAGTATAAAGTCTATGTAACACAAGAAGTTGCCCAGTTAGTGACCCAAACCAAAGCCTTCACAGATGCAGTGAAAAAAGGTGATTTGGCATTAGCGCGCAAGCTCTATGCACCGACTCGTCAGCATTATGAACGTATCGAGCCAATTGCTGAGTTATTCTCTGATTTAGATGGCAGTATTGATGCCCGTGAAGACGATTTTGAACAGAAAGCGGCAGATCCGAAATTCACCGGTTTCCACCGCTTAGAGAAAATCCTATTTGGTGACAATACTACCAAAGGGGCGGATAAATTCGCCAACCAACTGTATCAAGACACGGTGGAACTGCAAAAACGGATAGCGGGTCTGACATTCGCACCAAACAAAGTGGTAGGCGGGGCGGCAGGTCTCATTGAAGAAGTGGCAGCCAGTAAAATCAGCGGTGAAGAAGATCGCTACAGCCGCACTGACTTGTGGGACTTCCAGGCGAACGTTGATGGCGCACAGAAGATTGTTAATCTGCTGCGGCCGTTATTGGAAAAAGCGGATAAGCCGTTGTTGGATAAAATTGATGCCAACTTCAAAACAGTTGATAGCGTATTAGCAAAATACCGCACCAAAGATGGCTACGAATCTTATGAGAAGTTAACCGATGCTGATCGCAATGCGATGAAAGGGCCAATTACGGCACTGGCGGAAGACCTTGCTCAACTGCGTGGCGTATTGGGTCTGGACTGAGGATTAAAATGAGCAAGAAAACCGGCCCGCAACACGGGCCGTATCAGCAAGATAACGGGGCGGAATTGCCGTCCCGTCGGCGTTTGCTCCTCGGTATGAGCATGATGAGTGGGGCATTGGCGCTCGGTGGGGCAAAAATAGCTCGCGCGGCGGATTGCCCAACCCCCGAATCTGCAGCCGCGCAAGATGAACGTTGGCAAAAGCAGCCTTTCTACGGACAGCATCAAGCCGGTGTATTAACCCCACAGCAAGCGGCGATGATGCTGGTGGCATTTGATGTGCTGGCAACAGATAAAGCAGCATTAATCCGGTTATTTACGTTATTAACTGCACGAATTGCTTTTCTGACCACAGGCGGGCATGCGCCGTCGGTTAACGCAAAATTGCCGCCACTGGATTCGGGCATTATGGGGCCAGAAATTTACCCCGATAATCTGACGATCACGGTTTCCGTCGGTGACTCACTGTTTGACGAGCGTTTCGGCTTGCAAGGGCAAAAACCCCTACGGCTGCAAAGAATGACTCGTTTCCCCAATGACTCACTGGATGCCGGATTGTGCCACGGTGATGTGTTGCTGCAAATTTGCGCGAATACCAATGAAACCGTGATTCATGCACTGCGCGATATCATCAAACACTCGCCGGATCTTCTCAGTGTGCGCTGGAAACGTGAAGGGTTTATTTCTGCCCATGCTGCCCGCAGCAAAGGTAAAGAAACGCCAATCAACTTGTTGGGTTTTAAAGACGGAACCGCGAATCCGAAAACCAGTGATAAGCCGCTGATCAACCAAGTGGTGTGGGTTCAGGAAAACGCCGGAGAACCTGCCTGGGCGGTCGGTGGCAGTTATCAGGCGGCTCGGATTATCCGTTTCAAAGTGGAATTTTGGGATCGGACTCCCTTGCAAGAGCAGCAAACTATTTTTGGTCGCGATAAGCACAGTGGCGCGCCTTTGGGTAGGGTACATGAACATGATGAACCGGATTACACCAAAGACCCAGACGGCAAAGTGATTAAGATGGATGCACATATTCGGCTGGCAAATCCACGCACCGCTGAAACCCAGGATAACTTGATGCTGCGCCGTGGCTACAGCTACTCGCTGGGGGTATCAAATTCGGGGCAACTGGATATGGGGCTATTATTTGTCTGCTACCAGTCTGATTTGGAAAAAGCTTTTTTGACCGTGCAAAAACGGCTGAATGGGGAAGCGCTGGAAGAGTATGTGAAACCCATTGGTGGCGGCTATTTTTTCACCTTGCCAGGGGTGGCAGATGCCACCCATTATTTAGCACAAGGGCTATTAGAAGCTTGATTTTGAAATAAAGCACCACTTTAGCGGTGCTTTTCATGACAATTTAACGGGCTAATTTGGCCGTGATTTTCGCCACATGTTCGCCCTGGAAACGAGCGATAGCGAGCTCCTCAGCGCTTGGCTGGCGGGAACCATCACCACCAGCAATAGTGGTAGCGCCATAAGGCGTGCCACCGCGGGTCTGCGAAACATCAAACAATTCTGTCGCGCCATAGCCGATCGGCACAATAATAAAACCGTGGTGGGCTAATGTGGTCCAGGTTGAGGTGATGGTGTGTTCTTGCCCGCCGCCGGTACCGGTAGAAGCAAATACACTGGCGACTTTGCCGTACAGTGCGCCCGATGCCCACAGCCCGCCAGTTTGATCAAGGAATGTACGCATTTGCCCGGTCATATTACCAAAGCGGGTTGGCGTACCGAAAATGATGCCATCGTAATCGGCCAATTCTTGTGGTGTTGCTACTGGTGCTTTCTGGTCAGTTTTACCACCGGCTTTGGCAAAAGCATCCGCCGGCATGGTTTCCGGCACGCGCTTAATGGTCACTTCAACGCCGTCAACCTTTTGAGCACCTTCGGCAATTGCGCTGGCAAGTGTCTCGATATGTCCATACATGGAATAATAAAGCACTAGAATTTTCGCCATCTCGCTCCTCTCCAATCATATTTATTGAATAACGCTGATGATGTCATCATAGTCGCTGCTTATGACACTTATTAACCATACGCCAATACGCTCAAGCTGCAATGTTAGCGACACAAAAAGTCACCGCAATAAGACATCCCAATCTGGTGACTTTGATTTGCTCAGCTTACTTACAAATTACGTAACTTCTTTTGTAGGCGTTTTTGCTGCCAGCGCTCCAGCCAATTACCGAGCAAGAATAGATTTATCGCTCTTAAACCTAATGGAATACCTAACCCCAAAACGACCCACCAGACCCACATATAGCTTGGGGCGGTAAACCAGTTAATCACGAACAATATTGAACACAGGATCACCGCCCGCAGTAATTGGCGCAAAAAAGACATTTCATTTTCAACGGCCTCACGCGCATCCACTACGCGCTGATCAACCGCTTCGCCAGAAGCTTCTGGTGGTTGACTGGAATCTGGAGCGTAGAGTTCGCTGACTTTCAATTCCATCACCGCGGCAATAGCGCTCAACGTTTCAAGACTCGCTTGCTCACCATTCTCTATACGCTGAATAGTGCGCACGTTCAGGCTACAAAGCTCGGCCAATTGCTCTTGTGACCAGGCCCGTGCCTGGCGTAATTCACGAATACGATAAAGATTCATAATGAATACTCCTGGGTTTGAAGAGATATCTACAAACCTAAATGCCAGCGCCCAACACTGCCACGACAGTAACCAGACAATGACATGACATCTTCCCGACACTGGCTGGCTTCCTTGATTCAGCCTGATTGCCAGAGAATAGCCCCGCGAATTTAACTGAAATCTTTATTCATCCCTGAGGTATTTATCACAATGACTTGTTATCTACATTGACAACGCAGCGCCCGATTAATATCTTGAATGATAGTTAAACTCCAATTTAAAATATTAAATGGAGTTTTATGATTATTACCATTCATCCAATATAGCGATTAATTAATGAGGAACATCTTGATGACTCAGATATACCACCAATATAAGAAAAAATTGAGTACAAAAGTCATCCTATTGAGCGCGCTGACTCTTTGCATCACATTCTCACTACCTTACGCCAATGCCGAACGCTATCCGGATGTGCCTGTTGCCTTTAAGTATGGGACGGGCGCTCGGGTTGATAACAATTTATATGTTGGCTTAGGTAGCGCCGGTCAATCGTGGTATCGCCTTGATACGGATAAAGCCAGCAGTGGTTGGCAGAAAATAGCCGACTTCCCGGGGCAGCCTCGTGAACAGGCTGTCACTGTAGCATTAAGCGGTAAGCTGTATGTGTTTGGTGGCGTGGGTAAAAATAGCGCCAGTGACACGCAGGTAGGTGCGCTGGATGATGTGTATCAATATGATCCACAAACTAATCAGTGGCAACGGTTGGCAACGCGAGCACCGCGCGGCTTGGTGGGAACCGCCGCAACCACATTGAATGACACTCAGGCGCTGCTGCTGGGGGGCGTCAATAAAGCTATTTTCGACGGCTACTTTACGGATCTGGCCTCTGCGGGCGGCAATGAAACCCAGAAAAATGCAGTGGTTAATGCGTATTTTGACCAGGCTCCGGCGGACTATTTCTATAACCGCGATGTGCTGATGTATGACCCAGCCAAAAATCAGTGGAAAAGTGGCGGGCAAGTACCATTTTTAGGTACGGCTGGGTCAGCGATCACCGCTAAAAAGGGTGATTTGATATTAATAAATGGTGAAATTAAACCCGGATTACGTACGGCTGCGGTATGGCAGGGCAAAACGCAGGGCGCAGGGGTGAAATGGCAACAGCGACCAGATTTGATCGGTGCTGAAAAAGGTGCAGTGCAAGAAGGGCTGGCGGGGGCGTTTTCTGGTGTTAGCCATGATGTGGTACTGGTGGGCGGCGGGGCCAATTTCCCAGGTTCATGGCAACAATTCAATGCGGGTCAGTTATATGCTCATAAAGGGCTAAAAAAACAGTGGCAACAGCCCATTTATGCGCTGGTGGATAATCAATGGCAGGTGGTGGGGAAATTACCTCAGCCGCTGGCTTACGGCGTATCCATTCAAGATAAAGATAAAGTAATTTTGCTGGGAGGAGAAACCAGCGACGGTGTTGCAACCTCAGCAGTGACTCAGCTCTCCTGGCAAGGTGGTAAGCTGCATCTTGAATAAATAGATTGAGGTAATAACGCTCTGTATTGAGCTGTTAGGCATAATATAAGAGCGTTATACCTCAGATAACTAACCGTCTTGCGGCAAGGGCTTACCGTCACTCCCCAGTTTCGGCAATATTTTACGGCGTTGTAATAAAGCGTTGAGCAAAATGGCACCAAAAGTCGCTGTGCCGATGCCCCCGAGGGTAAAGTTACCCAAGGTTAGCGCGAAGTTCCCCGCTCCTAACACCAGTGTGACGGCCACCATAATCAGGTTACCGTTATCACTCAGATCCACTTTGTTTTGTACCCAAATACGCGCGCCAGCTACCGCAATCAAACCGAAAACCACGATTGAGGCCCCGCCCAATACCGGCCCCGGAATGGTGTGGATCAGTGCGCCAAATTTGGGTGAAAAACCCAGTAAAATGGCGACCAGTGCCGCGGCGACAAAAACCAAAGTAGAATAGATTTTAGTCACTGCCATGACGCCGATATTCTCGGCATAGGTCGTGACGCCGGTACCGCCCACCGAGCCGGATAGCATCGTTGCCAACCCATCGCCCACAAAAGCCCGCCCCATATACGGGTCCAGATTTTGTCCGGTCATTCCCGCCACGGCTTTTATATGTCCAAGGTTTTCTGCCACTAAAATCACCGCCACGGGGGCGATCAGCAACATGGCATGAGCATCAAATACCGGCGTGGTAAATTGCGGCCAGCCAAACCAGGCGGCCTGATTAATGGGGCCGAAATCAACTGGCGTTCCCCAACCCAAAATATTGGTGACAACCCAATAAATGACATAAGACAAAATCAGGCCAACCAGAATCAGCAGGCGCTGAATCATTCCTTTGGTAAATACGGCTACCACACCGATACATAAAATAGTGACTACCGCCATCCAGCTGTTAAAAGATGAGCCGGAAACACTATTCACGGCAATCGGTGCCAGATTTAGGCCAATGGCCATCACCACCGCGCCAGTGACCACCGGCGGCATTAAGCGCTCGATCCAGCGGGTACCAACACTCATTACAATAAAACCAATCAAGGTGTAAATCGCCCCACAGGCAATAATGCCGCCCAGGGCTAAAGCGATATTGGGATTAGGGCCGCTGCCGGTATAGCCAGTGACGGCAATGACCAGACCGACAAATGCTGCGCTGGAGCCAAGATAACTGGGCACCCGCCCACCCACAATCAGGAAGAACAGTAGGGTGCCGATGCCGGACATCAAAATCGCCAGATTGGCGTCAAAACCCATCAACAGCGGCATCAGCACGGTAGCACCAAACATGGCCACCGCATGTTGTAACCCCATAATCAATGTTGCGCCGACGGGGAGACGCTCATCAGGAGCAATAATGGCTCCATCCAGATTACCACTGCGTTTACGCCATGTTGGAAACCAGTTATTCGCCATAATGTACTCCGTGAGTCACTGAGAAATATCAATAAATTACCGCAGAGAAATCCATCAATTCGTTTTTGAATCAGCGGCTCTGGCGCATTAACGGGTGATAGCAGCGGTCAAAATAGGCCAGACCATGTTGGTCATCGTTATGAATAACGGCGGCAGCCTGACAAAACAGAATGTCATGAGTGCCGACAGAAATAACTTGTGTGATATGGCAGTCAAAAGAGGCAACAGCACCACTGAGCACCGGGGAACCGGTGACCAGAGTTGACCAACGGGCAGCTGAGAAGCGCATTTCCATCGGCGTTTTGCCGCCGAACAAGTTTGACAGTGACTCATGATCGGCACATAAGGTATTGACGCACAATGTCTGATTTTGCTGAAACACCGAATAGACTGATGCTGAGCGATTGAGGCACACCAGCAAGGTTGGTGGGGTATCGGTCACACTGCATACCGCCGATGCGGTAAATCCGGCGCGGCCAGCCGGGCCATCAGTAGTGATAATATTCACTGCCGAGCCGAGTCGCGCCATAGCATCACGGAAATCCTGTTTATCCACGGCGACACTGCGTAATGCTGACGATGCAGGTAAAGAATCTGTTGGTAAGGATTGTGTTTGCATAGACCACCTCAGGATTAAGAATCAGTTCAACAAAAAACAGCCTAAAAATCAGAGCACCTGACACGCCTCGTCGAACGCTAAACGAGGCGAGCGTTCATACAATTTATTGATATCCCCATAACCAATATTCACTAGCAAATTGGACTTCCAGCCTTTTTTTGACAGAAATATTTCATCAACTTGTGCATTGTTAAAACCTGACATTGGGCCGGTATCCAACCCCAAGGCCCGACAGGCAATAATCAGATATGCCGCTTGTAAGCTGCTGTTACGAAAAGCGGTTTCAGTGGCTAACTCTGGGCTGGAAGTGAACCAAGAGCGGGCATCACCGTGTGGAAACAGCTTGGGTAATGCGTCATAAAAAACCGGGTCATAGGCGACGATGGCAGTGACAGGTGCTTGCAGGGTTTTGGTCAGATTGCCACTGGATAGTGCCGGCTTAAGGCGCTCTTTGGCCTCAGATGAGCGAATAAAGACAAAACGCGCCGGGCAGCAGTTGGCTGAAGTCGGCCCCATGCGCGCCAGGTGATAAGCTTGTTTGAGCAGAGCATCATCGACCGGTTTATCCAACCAACCATTGTGGGTGCGGGCGTCGGTAAATAAAGTTGCCAATGCATCTGGGGTTAATATTTGTGCCATAACGATTCCCTTTAAAGATGAATAGCTGATGTATTGGATTGATTTAGCGTCAGTTCGCACTTGGCAATGCCGGTGTCCATCAGCAAATAACTGAGTAATATGTCGTTAAATTGCTCGCTGTTGGTCACACACATGGCGTGGCCGCCGTAACTCATCTGTGCCCACTCGCCGTAAGGCAATAACTCGGCTAAAGCTTGTGAACAAGGGTATGGCACTAACAGATCATCGGTGGCACACAAGGCCAGTGTTGGGGTAGTGATGTGGGGCAATGCCGAGCGGAAATCAGCATTCATCAGCGCGTTCAGGCGGCGTAATAAGTTTTCCATGCCCTGAAAATGAGCGATTTGCTGTACCTCTTCCTGTTCAAGCAGCAGGGTATTGCGTGATAGCCAATCTGCTGGATAGAGAAACAACGGCTGGGCGCGAACATAAGCGGCTACACCACTGTTAAGCAGTAAATCTTGCCGCACATGGAAGCAACGCCGTGTTTGGCTATCAAGCACCGGCCAGCTATTGATAGCCACCAGCCGCTCTACACACTGAGGATGCGACAATGCCAGTTGCAAACCTATCATTCCACCCAATGCGTGACCGACAAAGTGATAGCGCTCAATATGTTGGCTGGCTAGTAAGCCCGCCAGTTCGTCCGCCATATCAGCCAGCGTGTAGCCCGATGGGATCACCCCAGAACTGCGCCCAGTGCCATATTGATCGTAAGTTATCACGCGAAAGTGCTGACCCAACGCACTCAACTGGGGCTGCCAAAAGCTACCACTGCCGCCCAGTCCCGCAGACAAAACCACTGTTTTAGCGGTTGGCGAATTCTGACCGGTTATCTCGAAATACATTGCCACGCCTCCTTTATCTGCTGTTTGCCAGGTTAGCGTGCCAGATGCGCCACTGACGCGATTTCAATCAGGGCATCGGGTTTGACCAAACCGCATTGAATACAAAAGCGGGCCGGTTTATCGCCGGGGAAATATTCGGCGTAAACCTGATTAATGGCGGCGTAATGCTGCCAGTCAGTCAGAAAAATAGAATTAAAAGTGATGTCATCCAGCGAACCACCCGCAGTCTCAATCACACTTTTTATGGTTTCCAACACATGGCGGGTTTGCCCCGCAGCATCACCTATATGCACCACATTATTCTGCTTATCAAAAGCCAAGGTGCCGGACACGTACACCACGCCATCGGCAAGGGTGCCAGGCGAAAAAGGGGCGAGGGGAGTACCACTGCCCGGTGGGGTAATAATGGTCTTAGGCATCATATTCTCCAGTTATCTGAGTGTTGGGGGCGGCAATAGAACGCATTTATCATGCCGACTGGCTGAGTTGCGCCGATGGCGCAAGGCAGTTGCAGAATGTCTCCACATCAGATACCCAACCAAAGAAGGTTTCGATGTTATAAAGTGCCGCTTTTTGGGCAAAATCCGGCCCTGCCTGATGAGTTGCATCCTCCAGTACCACACCGAAGTACTCAAAGAAGAAGCCATCACGTAGTGTCGACTCGACACAGACATTGGTGGCGATGCCGGTGAAAATCAGGTGATGAATCCCTTTGGCGCGCAAAATGCTGTCGAGTTGGGTATTGAAAAATCCACTGTAACGCGGCTTGGCGATCACGATATCGCCCGTTTGTGGTTGCAATTCATCCACTAACGCATAGTCCCAATCGCCTTTTGCCAGTAGCTTGCCCATCAGTTCCGGTTGTTTACGCATGGTCTTCAGAGCATTGGATTTATGCCAGTTTGGCGAGCCTTCCCCGCCCGCTTCAACGTATTGTGGATCCCAACCATTCTGGAAAAAAATCACCTGAATACCGGCGGCCCGCGCGGCAGTGATCGCGCGTTTGATATTGGCGATAACCGGAGCGGTGGCTGAAACATCAAATCCAGCCAGGTCGAGATACCCCCCCTCTGAGGCATAGGCGTTTTGCATATCAACCACAATCAAGGCGCTAGCCGAGGTCGGGAAAGCGATGGGTTCCGGTCGCGCATTCAGAATCACTTCGTTGCTGCTAATACCGGGGTTGCGGCGAACTGGCTGTTGAGGGGCGACAGACGGTTTGGTTTCAATCGATTGACGGCTTTCAACCATTTTCATTAGGCCACCTCACGTGCGGCGGGTGGCAGGGTGTCAAAGATATCAGCGCGGCTGTTCATCAACGGCTGGATATGTTGACCGAAATTATCAATGCCGGAGAGGAAGTCATCAAATGTTAGCAAAATGCCCTCGGTTCCCGGCACCGTGGCAATGTCATCCATCATCTTTGCCACATTGGCATAAGAGCCAACCAGCGTCCCCATATTGATGTTCACGGCAGAGGTCGGGTCAGCCATTTGGCGCACATTGGTATCCGCACCCGATTGGGTATCTTTACCACTTTGTTCGGTTAACCAGGCCAGTGCTTCGGTGTCGGCTCCGGCTTGGTAACTTTCCCATTTGGCGCGGGCCAGTTCGTCGGTTTCGTCGGCGATTATCATAAATAACACATAGCTACTGACCTCACGTCCGGCCTGTTCTGCCGCTTTTTGCAGGCGAGCGGCTGTTGGGGCAAAGGCGGTCGGGGTATTCACACCCTTGCCGAAACAGAAGTTGTAATCGGCATATTTGGCCGAGAAAGCCATGCCAGCATCACTTTGTGCCGCGCAGATTAATTTGATTGGAGTTTGCGGTTGCGGGCTGACCCGGCAATCATCCATTTGGAAGAACTCACCTTTAAAATCAGATTGTCCGGTGCCCCAAAGGTCTTGTAATACTTCCACATATTCAGAGAGATAGTCATAGCGACGACTGAAATATTCATCTCCCGGCCACAGTCCCATCTGCTCATATTCTGGTTTTTGCCACCCGGTCACCACATTCAAGCCAAAACGGCCATTGGAGATAGAGTCAATGGTGGAGGCCATGCGCGCGACTATGGCTGGTGGAAGGGTTAAGGTTGCCGCTGTGGCATAAATCTTAATGCGAGAGGTGACAGCTGCCAGCGCGGCCATCAGGGTGAAAGACTCCAGATTATGATCCCAAAACTCGGTTTTGCCACCAAATCCGCGCAGCTTTATCATCGATAAGGCGAAATCGAACTGATAGTGTTCAGCTTTTTGCACAATAGCTTTATTTAACTCAAAGCTCGGCATGTACTGTGGTGCATTGCTGGAAATTAACCAACCGTTGTTGCCGATAGGAATAAATACGCCAATTTTCATTTGAGCACCTCTGCATGTGAGTGGGACTATCTGTACGTCTGCATCAGTACCTAAGCAAAGCCAATGCCAGTTTTTGTAAATCCTGTTTAATCAATGTGTTGCTAAACTTGAGTAAATAAAATGTTGAGCAAATGGTCAAAAATGGACTGTTTGGTAAAATAATTGTGCACAAAAAACAGGCGGTCTGCCCAGTCACGGTGCAGTTATTCACTAGAAAGAGGTATTCGGGGAAGAGATCGGCATGTTATAGGTAGCTTGTTATTTTCAGTTTCATCAATATTCTGTTTTATCAATATTTATGAAGGGACTATCAGTGAAGCTAGCCACCAGCGATACACCAGCACCTGAGATAAAACCTTCCCGCCGCAGCAAGGCCGGGGCCGCGAAACGGCAACTCATCATGACTGCCGCCCTTGATCTATTTTCACTTTATGGTATTCACGGCACCAGTCTGGATCAGGTCGCTGAGCGGGCTGATGTCTCAAAAACCAATCTGCTGTATTACTTTCCTGCGAAAGAGGCGCTGTATATCGCGGTGCTAAAAGACATTCTGGCCATCTGGCTCGCACCACTCAAAGCATTACAGGCAGATCAGCAGCCAATCGATGCTATTCGGCACTATATTGCCCTTAAATTAGCGGTATCTCGCGATCACCCGCAAGCATCACGTCTGTTTTGTCTGGAGATGATCCAGGGCGCGCCATTGCTTAAGCAAGAGCTGGCAGGGGAGTTGAAAACCCTGTTCGATGACAAGGTCTTGATTATTCGCCGTTGGATGGATGATGGCCTGATAGCCGACGTTGAGCCACAGCATTTCATTTTCATGTTATGGGCGACAACCCAGCATTACGCCGATTTTAGTGCCCAGATTGAGGCCATTAGCGGCAAAAATCTCAGCGATAAAGAATTCTTCCAACAGACAGTAGCGAGTGTGCAACAGTTGGTGATTGGCGGCATTGCCCGACGAGGTGGCGAAGAATAGCCATTGAGTGTGAATAGAAAATGGCGTCAGAAGCGTTCTGACGCCGGAAAATAACTATTAGTTATTATTGCTATCAAACAGACGCGTTCTGCGTTTTTTCAAGATAATGTAACCGATGGTCAGAATGACAAACCACAATGGCGTCACCATCAGCGCCTGGCGGGTATCACTTTCCAACGTCAACAGAACCAAGACAAAGGCGAAGAACGCCATACACACCCAAGACATGAAAATCCCGGCTGGCATTTTGTAAATTGACTTCTTATGCAGAGCTGGGCGTCTTTTGCGATACACCAGATAAGAGCACAGGATAATTGTCCAGACGAACATAAACAGAATCGCCGATACGGTGGTGACCAAAGTAAAGACGGTCATGACATTCGGGATAAGGTAAATCAGCACCACGCCGCCCAACAGACAAATACAAGAGAATGTCAGGCCGGATGCGGGAACCGAACGGCGTGATAGCTTACCAAACTGCTTGGGTGCATCACCTTCTTTTGCCAAACCGAACAACATGCGGCTGGTGGAGAACACGCCGCTGTTGGCGGAGGAGGCAGCGGAGGTCAACACCACAAAGTTGATCACACTGGCAGCGGCAGGTAAGCCGACCAGAACGAATAACTCAACAAATGGGCTTTTATCCGCAACCACGGAGCTCCAGGGGGTCACGGACATAATCATAATCAATGAGAAGACATAGAACATGATGATGCGGATCGGAATGGAGTTAATCGCGCGCGGTAATACCACCTCAGGATCTTTGGTTTCAGCCGCGGTAGTCCCAACTAATTCAATACCCACGAAGGCAAAAACGGCAATCTGGAAACCAGCAAAGAAGCCGCTGATTCCTTTCGGGAACATGCCACCATCATTCCATAAATGTGTAAATGAGGCCGTCGTACCTGATGGCGACTGATAGCTCATTAACACCATCGTCAGACCGGCAAAGATCAACGCCACGATTGCCACAATTTTGATCATGGCGAACCAGAACTCCATCTCACCGAACATTTTTACTGTTGCCAGATTCAGAGATAACAGCAGTAAAACCACTAACAATGAGGCGACCCATTGTGAAAAGCCGGGGAACCAAAATTGCGCATAGGCAGTAATGGCGACGACATCGGCGATGCCGGTGATGACCCAACAAAACCAGTAAGTCCAGCCAGTGAAAAAACCCGCCCAAGGGCCAAGTAAGTCAGCGGCAAAATCACTGAATGATTTGTACTTCAGATTCGAGAGCAGCAACTCACCCATTGCTCGCATCACGAAGAACAACATAAAGCCGATTATCATATAAACGAAGATGATCGACGGCCCGGCCAGGCTGATGGTTTTACCCGAACCCATAAACAAGCCAGTACCTATGGCACCGCCAATGGCAATCAACTGAATATGGCGGTTGGAGAGACTTCGTTGAAGGTGCTCTTCAGGTTCCGGCAAAGGCTCTGCCACTATCTTGGATTGGTCTACCATCTTTCCCATTCCCTCTTCCTGTATTTATTTGTGAAGTTGTTGAGCTCTATGTTGGCTCTTTGGTCTTACCCTGTCTGTCTTTGGCTTTTTTGTATGCTTTAAATACAATTTTTGAATTATTTAATATCTTCGCAACAATAATTACACAATACGCCTCGTTTTCCAGTGTTTATATTTCACACACTGAATTTTGTTAAGTTCATCACAGCGCATGGAATTACAACATGAAGTTACATAACTAACAATAATCGCAACTACCAGATGGATAATTAATCCACAGGAATGAATATCGCCTGGTATAAAGAGAAAAATCCGATGAAGTGTTTGACAGCTAAGGCCAACAGGAGAATAATTATCGCCGTTGGGTCGTTAGCTCAGTTGGTAGAGCAGTTGACTCTTAATCAATTGGTCGCAGGTTCGAACCCTGCACGACCCACCAACAGAATCAATCACTTAGTATTAACCTCTAATTTCAAATCTATTTCATGGGACATATTTGGGACACAATCATTAAATATTGCGTCTATTTGTCTGGCATGTTCATTTAAATGATTTGGCGAAAGATGCGCATATCTTTTAACCATTTCAATTGATTCCCATCCACCCATTTCTTGTAATGCAGAAATAGAAACTCCGGATTGAACTAACCAACTTGCCCATGTATGTCTTAAATCATGAAATCAGAAATTTTCAATTCCGGCTCTTTTTAATCCAGCTTTCCAAGCCTTATTTCCGTCAACTCTCATTTTCCTTATTTCTGGTGTTAATTTTCCGTTGGGTTTCACTGATGATGACATGTGAACAAAAAAACATCGATGATGTTTCCCTATTTGCCCGCGTAAAACTGTGCGTGCTGTGTCATTCAATGCCACCCCTGTGCAGGTTTTTGCATTCTATTGCTTTCTGCTAATATCCCTACAAACACATTGAAAGGGATATTTATATGAAAAAGGTAACGTTAATTGCCAGCAATGTTGTAAATGCAAGTGAAGGGATGCGACTTGAGGTAAGTCTTGATAATAATAATCATATTGAATTGGAAAACGAGGTTCTTGGGAAAGGCAGTGTGCAGTGGGAAAAATGGTATGACTTCAACGTTCTGGAGTTTGATGAAAGTAAAGCCTTAATGGATTGGAATGATACCGATTTTGCAGAAAATATAAGCACTCTTGACATTCTCAATAGAAGATTAGCTGTGGGTGAACTAATTCGTTATGTTGATGGTGGTGAGCATTTCACCTACAGGATTGATGAGATTAAAAGCTAACGTTTTTCCCCAGATTAATTGTGGGCTTTTACGTTACCTTATAGCTATCCCCTGATATGATGTTTCTACTTGTCAATTTTCGGGTAGGGATATGAAAAGATTAGCGATTATCGGGGTAGTGCTGATTTCTGTGTCAGGTTGCTCGGCAAAATATAGCGCGACAGATGTGCAACCTAGCACAGAGCTTCTAGTTAAAGGTAAACCGGTAGTAATTTCGACTCCTGCTGATGGAGTCTATGAAGCCCAACGTTATGCTGGGTCAGGTGATGCAACAGCCCTGTCTGTTCGGGCTGCGTTTTTAAAATATACCGATAACACCGAGGTTATAGCTAATTGTGATAAATTTATTTGTCTAAAAGAAAATCATAAGATCAGTGATGGTTATTATGCTGTCCCGCAGATATTGCATTGGGAAGATAGAGCGACGGAATGGTCAGGAAAACCCGATATTATTGCTATTAAAATAACAGTTTATAATGCTGCATCAGATAATATTATTTCCTCGACCATCATTAATGGCAAAAGCAAATGGGCGACTTTCGGAGGCGACCATCCTCAGGACTTGCTAGCTAAGCCTGTGAGCGAATATATCTCAAGTTTGTACTGATGTTTCACCGTAATGATTACACATTGACAATCTGCCGCCACATAGGCCAGCAATGGAAATATCCTCACTGACTAATGGCCCTATGCCTTTGCAGGTTAAATTTATGGGATCGTACCAGTCCCCGTATTCCTTAAAATCTCTGGCAACCTTATCTCATGCTTCTGACATGATTGGCGCTATTGCAGATAAGATTGGGGGGCTGGAGGATAGCGAAAAGAGGTTCCGGTAAAACTGCGGTCTGACTTGAAAGTATGGAAGCAATATCGATTGGCCGACAGCGCCGGAATAGGGATTGCCCGGCTAATATAAATCATACAACCAGCGTCCTGCCTTGGCGGATATCCACCAATTACGGAGGGTAGCCGTATCCCCAAGGAAATATAAAGAGCCTCGCATTTGTGGGACTCTTTTAACAATCACTGAAAAATAAAATGGATAATACCTACAATCAGTAGTAAAAATGCGGTGTATTGTAAGTAGTACGCTGACATTGTTTTCATAAGATCCTCCTTTGATATGCTTACAGTTAATAAGCAATTTCTGCGCCAGAGATAACTAATTGATAAGTATGTTATTTAAAATTTCACTAAGTGAGAAAATGCACTGAATTGGGGAATTGGCACCATATTGGGGCATATTGACTTAGGTATAATCTTTGATTCAGAAACTTCGGGGAGTTAGCCTCCCCAATAGCGGAAATTAATTTAAAATGACTGATGAATAATAAAGTTAACTTTATGCAGGTTTGTGTGCGGAGAGTAAAAATATCATTGGACGTTCTTTTTCTTCATCCAATGCTGGGTAATCTGTAATTTGCTGTGTTGTCGGCCCCCATTCTTCTAAGTGCGTAATAACAAATCCATGTTTTACCAAAAGATTAATATAAGTTCCTAATGTCCGATGTTGCTTGATAACACCTTCAGCCAACCAATTTGTTACCCGTTCTCCTTCCGCTTGATAGCTATTTACTGGCCATGATTTTTGTCCATCATCTGCAATCAACCAACCCGGCTGTTTTGGTGCGGTATAGATAGGGTGTTCTGCAGAAAAAATGAAACTACCACCAGGAAGCAAAGCATCATAAACAGCAGTTATTAGGGCCGGAAGGGCTTTTATATAGTGTAAAGTTAGAGAGCTATATGCTAAATGGAAGGTTTGTTGCGGTAATTGAATATTTTCCAAATCTTCCCGGCGATAAAGGATGTTGTTTTCAGATGTCATTTCTTTCGCGCGATTTAACATTTTCTCTGAAACATCCAACCCTAAAACCTCAGTCGCACCTTGTAAACGAGCGTAGCGACAAAACCAACCATAGCCACAACCTAAGTCAATGACTTTACGCCCTGATAGTGGCGGCAGAATTTTACAAATGGCTGGCCACTCTGGTGCGCCGTCTAATCCATCGACTGAACGGCTAAGTTTGGCGTAGCCTGAAAAAAAATCCTGATTATCATAAATATTTTGAGTCATGTATCGTCCTCTTTAATTGTTGTTCTTATTGGTTCATAAAAGCATCTCTAGCTTATCACCAATAAGATGCTATTAAATAAGACCGTAAGATCTGTGAGTATTATTTTGTTTCGAATACTTAATGTCAGAGATACGTGAATGCTGTTTTGAGAATAGCAAAGAGTTAAAACGGCCAAATAAAAGTGCCAGTTAAAATAGCAGCGATGACTTATCTTACTAATTATCTAAAAATAGGCTAAACTTTGTACAGTTTGAGTTGGCAATTTATTGCCGACCTTACTGAGAGTTTTTTAACATTTCCAAAGACTGATAAGGTATCCCTATATTGCCCGTGTAGTTGGATATTATGGTCAACCAAGGTGCTTTATCGCTGACTGGATGCTTCTCTTGAAGGAGATAGCGATGACTCCTGTACAAATACTGATTATTCTGGTGCTTACACTTTTTGCATTGTACCGTCAGTCGGTCAGTCACGAGGTATTGTTAGGCCCTGCACGTTTTAAATGGGCTTGGGTCTATGGGATGGTCGGTCTGGTAGTGGGTGGCACATATATGCCAGCTACAATGACTTCCTGGGTTGTTTTAGGCAGTGGTGTTTTATTTAGTATTATCATTGGTGTTTTGCAAGGTCGCCTTATAGAGATCTGGCGTGAACCTGATGGGCGTATTTTGTGCAAAGGAACACCACTAACCATTACTTTATTCTTACTGCTTGTTGGGTCTAAATGGATTATCGGCACACTGCAGTACCTTTATAATCAACCCACTGAACAAGGTGGATTTGGTGAAATCCTGATTATGATTGCAGTCATGGCTGCATTCCAGGTAGAAATTGTCCGACGTCGTATCCGAGCTTTATATCCGGATAACCCGGTTGATTCGTTACCTGAAGGGCGATAAGAAAGTGTTGTATCAGCTAACAGTCGAGGACTGACTGCTAGCTGATATAAAAGTGTAATAAGATTCTTAATGTGCCTTAAATCAATCAACAATAAAAAGCTTGGCACCGGATATCGTGGATGAGCGATGCGCTTCTGCATGGTCTGCAACCTGGTAACTCATACCTGCTTTTAATATAAAAATACGACCATCAACGAGTTCAGTACTCAATTCGCCATCAAGACACAGTAAAATATGCCCTTTGGAACACCAATGGTCCGCTATGTATCCCGCGCTGTATTCAACCATACGAACTCGGATGTTGCTAAAGTTCTTAGTTCTCCAATATGCAACGCCTTGATCTCCTTTATGCTCGGTTTTGTCCACTGTAGACCAATCAGTGATACCGAAAGGAATATCCCCTATATTCATTTAAACTCCCTAATAGATAGACAAATGAGACCTACATTGGCTCATCAGTAAAAGAAATACACAGTCTATTACTTTATTGCCAGTCCAAAATTTATAAACTGGGCCATACTATGAGATAAACGGTAAAACGGAGTTATCAAGCCTATGAAAAACCCGACAATTTTCCAGTTTTTCCATTGGTATTATCCTGACGGCGGTAAATTATGGCAGGAGGTTGCTGAGCGAGCAGAACATATTAGCCATCTCGGGATTAATTATGTTTGGTTACCTCCTGCGTATAAAGGTGCTTCGGGAGGATATTCGGTCGGGTATGACACTTATGATTTATTTGATTTAGGTGAGTTTGATCAGAAGGGAACCCGGGCGACTAAATACGGCGATAAAGAAGGGTTAGTGAACGCGATTAATCGATTGAAGGAAATGGATATCAAGATTCTATTTGATGTTGTTTTCAATCATAAAATCGGGGCTGATGAAAAAGAGCCGGTCAGTGTCCATAAAGTTAATCCTGAAAACCGGACTGAAATTGATGAAACGGTTATTGATGCGCAGGCTTATACTCGATTCACTTTCCCTGGTCGCAATGAGACCTATTCATCTTTTATCTGGGATAAACAATGCTTTAGTGGTGTTGATCATATTGAAGACCCAGCAGGTGAAGGTGTTTTCAAGATTATAAATGATTATAGTGCTGAAGGTTGGAATACCGAGGTTGATGACGAGTTAGGAAATTTTGATTATCTGATGGGGGCCGATATTGATTTTCGCAATCCCGCGGTTATGGGTGAGTTAAAGTATTGGGGCGAATGGTTATTAGATACATTGCCAATTGATGGTTTTCGCTTGGATGCAGTGAAACATATTCCCGCCTGGTTTTTCAAACAATGGATTCAGCATGTACAAAATAAAGCAAATAATGATTTATTAATTATTGCAGAGTACTGGTCTCCGAATATTGAAAAATTACAACAATATTTGGAACGGGTAGATGGTTCAGCAATGTTGTTTGATGTGGCTTTACATCACAAGTTTCACGAAGCTTCAAATCAAGGCGAGGATTTTGACCTCACGCAAGTGTTCAGTGGGACATTAATTGAAGCCGACCCAATGCATACAATTACCCTAGTAGCAAACCATGACACTCAGCCACTGCAATCGCTGGAGGCACCTGTTGAGCCTTGGTTTAAACCACTGGCATATGCATTGATATTAATTCGTGAGCAGGGCATTCCATGCGTTTTTTATCCTGATTTGTTTGGTGCCAGCTATGAGGATACCGGTGATGACGGGGGAATTTATCAGATAGAAATGCCCATTATTGCTGAGTTGGAGAAGTTAATTCAGGCCAGAACACGTTTCGCACATGGTGCGCAGATCGACTATTTTGATAATAAAAATTGTATCGCTTTTGTCCGTGCCGGCACAGAGGAAGAGCCCGGCTGTGTGGTTATCCTTTCTAATGGCGCGGAAAATGAAAAAACAATTCAGCTTGGGGAGGGGTTAGCCAATAAAGAGTTTGCTGATTTCCTCGGTAACCATCCAGCTATTATAACCACTGATGGTCGCGGCGAGGCCGCATTTCCAGTTAACGGGGGCAGTGTGAGTCTTTGGGTACAGAAAGAGTTCTGTGAAAATCCGGCATAAGTGAATACGGTATAAATAAAGTGACACCCATTTTTTGAAATGAGGTTTAAGCCTTTATTGTCCATTTGCCTTAGTTTTTATTCATTAATGTCCTGGTTTATAACGGGCATTGGCCTGAAAGAAATAAGCAACCGTGTTCATCATGTATTTATGTTTTCTGTCTCAGATTTTTGCGACAGTCTTACCAGAGCAACTTAAGCGTCTTTAGAGAGTATGTTAGAATTAGGCTCTCAAAATACCAGGTGGTCAATCATGGTCTTTGTCATTCTTTGGTTTGTTATTGCAGGATTAAGTGAGTATTTAGTGTGGGGGCACCCCTTGCTGGCGGTGTCGTTGGCCCTGTTTTTTGTAGTGTTTGGCGGGTATTGGATTTATCGAATCAGAAAAATTCAGGTAAGTGATGAGCCTTCTGAAGAGGTTAGATCAAAGTCTATCACCAATATAAACCTTATTTTTTCTGTGGTAATGCTGGCTATTCATGCCCTTATATTGCTGCTATTACGTTGATTAAAATATACTTTATGGCATGGTCCATCGCTAACTGTGCCATTGACTCCAGGCCGATATAAGTATCCAGGCTGCAATCACCCAGCATACTACGGCTGCCGTTAGGGCAATAGGTAAGCGCCAGTGCTCAATGAAAAAATAAAGTGATATCAAATAGATAAAGTATGGAATGATCGCCCATAACCCAAAGACGATTGTTACGCGCAGTGCTTGGATGCTACGTTCGCTACCGACAATATAATGAGCAATAAGGGCAAACGTTGGAAACAGCGGGATTAAACCGGCGATATAGTAATTACGTGTTTTCGCTAATATCCCAATCAGTACTACAACACCAGCACCGATTAATGCTTTAAGTAGCAGGCTCATCATTGTCTCGAACGATCATAAAACAAACTGCCAATAGAGAGTATTTAGCTGGAAAACACTTTCTAAATGGCAGTATGAATACACAGGGGTGTTACACGCTGTCGCAGACGACTATTGACGATAGCCGCTTTTAATTTGAGCAAGTGTATTGGAGAAAACTTCAGCTTGAGCAGTGTCTTCTATATCAGCAATAGAACGCTCGATATTTAAGATTACTTTCCCCGCATCGGCTTGGCCGATCGCTTTGAGCAGCAAGGTCACAGTCGCTTTTAAACATGCAACTTCATTTGCTAAAATTTCTGGGTCGGCAGAAGTGGTGAAATCCGGATTACTCATCTTTTTTCCTGAAGTAGTAGCTTGCCTGTGGACAAGGTGATGTGAGTAACCTCGCAGCACAATGCACATAGGAGGCATTATTAAACAATTATTCTATTATATCATAAACTGATGATTAGCTTTGATAACCTGTGCGCATTCTGCTACCAAGAGCACAAACCAAGGATGCACTGATGTTGGGGGATACTACGGCTGACCCTTGTTTTTATCCCGGCAGGATGCATTAACTTAATTAAGAAAGATTTGTTCATAAAAAACATGTCATTTTTGTGCTGATTAATAAGTGTCAAACGTACTCATTTCTAAGGTGAATAAGGTATGGGAAATAAATAAAAAATAAGAATAATTCCTACTATTAAGAATAGTGCAAAATTATCTGGTTTTTAGTTGTATCAATATGTTGTGTTTCGTTGCATAAACATTAACTTTTTTGGGACAGCAATTATTTTTTGTTGGAGCGGATACATAGTGACAAGAAAAGTCTTAAAAAACTTTTCTTTTTTATCATGACATTAATCGAGATACCTGCGATTTTATGTACATAGTGAAAATGATGATAAAAATAATATCTGTCAAACGATATAGATATGAATTTGCAATTATTCTGTATTCATTATTTGCGCGAAAACAAGTAATATCATTGCCGTAAGTAAAGCGTGATTAGGTTACTCCCTTATTT
Organism: Yersinia sp. 22-579; assembly: GCF_030433455.1. Taxonomy (NCBI): domain Bacteria; kingdom Pseudomonadati; phylum Pseudomonadota; class Gammaproteobacteria; order Enterobacterales; family Yersiniaceae; genus Yersinia; species Yersinia sp. 22-579. The sequence continues at coordinate 36,818 of NZ_JAUJTZ010000007.1, forward strand.
TTGGAGAATTTTCTTTGATTAGCGTTCTTCTTGTTGATGACCACGAACTGGTGCGCGCAGGGATACGACGCATTCTTGAAGACATCAAGGGTATCAAAGTAGCGGATGAGATGCAGTGTGGAGAAGATGCGGTAAAATGGTGCCGTAACCATATTGTTGATATCGTTTTGATGGATATGAATATGCCCGGCATCGGCGGGTTGGAGGCAACTCGTAAAATTTTACGCTTTTCCCCAGATACCAAAGTTATCATGTTGACTATCCATACAGAAAATCCGTTACCTGCGAAAGTTATGCAGGCTGGTGCTAGTGGATATCTGAGTAAAGGTGCGGCACCTCAAGATGTGGTTACTGCTATCCGAGCTGTGCATTCGGGGCAACGTTACATTGCTTCTGACATTGCACAACAAATGGCTTTAGGGCAGTTAGAGCCGCCGACGGAAACACCTTTTAGTTGTTTGTCAGAGCGTGAGTTACAAATTATGCTAATGATAACGAAAGGCCAAAAGGTGAATGAGATATCGGAGCAACTTCATCTGAGCCCGAAAACTGTGAACAGCTACCGCTATCGGATGTTTAGCAAGCTTAATATTAGTGGTGACGTTGAATTGACCCATTTGGCTATACGCCACGGTTTGTTTAACGCGGAGACGTTATCTAATAGTGACTGATTGTTTTGATTCTAAAGAGTTCTTAAAAACTGTCACCAGCCAACCTGGTGTTTACCGCATGTATGATAAGGCGGGAACAGTTATTTATGTTGGTAAAGCAAAAGACCTTAAAAAGCGTCTGACGAGCTATTTTCGTGCTCATGTTGCCAGTCGAAAAACGGAAACTTTGGTTAAAAATATTGCGCAAATTGACGTCACTGTCACGCATACAGAGACTGAAGCTCTACTGCTTGAGCATAATTACATCAAGCTTTATCAACCTCGTTATAATGTACTATTGCGGGATGATAAATCGTACCCACTCATTTTCCTCAGCGCGGACAAACATCCGCGTCTAGCCATTCATCGCGGTGCCAAGCATGAAAAAGGGGAGTATTTCGGGCCATTTCCGAATTCCTATGCAGTGCGCGAAACTTTAGCATTACTGCAAAAACTCTTTCCTGTAAGGCAATGTGAAAACAGTGTCTATCGCAACCGGTCGCGACCTTGCCTACAATATCAAATTGGCCGTTGTTCTGGGCCATGCGTGCCAGGGTTAGTGAGTGAAGAAGAGTATCAGCGTCAGGTCGATTATGTTCGTCTGTTCCTATTAGGCAAAGACCAACAAGTATTGACACAACTGATTTCTCGCATGGAAGAAGCGAGCCGATTGCTTCACTTTGAAGATGCGGCACGTATCCGTGATCAAATACAGGCTGTACGGCGAGTTACGGAACAACAGTTTGTTTCTGGCGATAGCGAAGATCTCGATGTGATCGGTGTGGCGTTTGATGCTGGATTAGCCTGTGTCCATGTGCTATTTATTCGGCAGGGAAAGGTTCTGGGAAGTCGCAGTTATTTCCCCAAAGTTCCTGCGGGAACGGAGTTGAGTGAAGTTGTTCAAACATTCGTCGGGCAGTTTTACCTACAAGGAAGCCAGGTACGTACGCTTCCAGGTGAGATTTTGTTAGATTTCACGCTCGCTGAAAAAGATCTATTGGCATCTTCTCTTTCTGAATTGGCGGGAAGAAAAATCCAGATACAAAGCCGCCCTCGTGGTGATAGAGCTCGTTATCTCAAACTTGCGCGAACCAATGCGTCAACGGCGCTGGTGACTCGTTTGTCCCAGCAATCAACTATCCATCAACGAATGAAAGAATTAGCCAAGATTCTTAACCTTGATGAGATAAATCGTATGGAATGTTTTGATATCAGTCATACGATGGGGGAGCAAACTGTCGCATCTTGTGTGGTATTTGATGCAAATGGCCCTGTACGTTCAGAATATAGGCGCTACAATATTAGTGGTATCACTCCGGGTGATGATTATGCGGCTATGTCTCAAGTGCTTAAACGCCGATATGGTAAGGCATTAGATGATAAAAAGATCCCGGATGTTATTTTTATTGATGGCGGGAAAGGCCAGTTGTCACAAGCTTTTGACGTTTTTGCTTCACTCAATGTTCCATGGGATAAACAAAAACCTTTATTAGTTGGTGTTGCCAAAGGAAGTGACCGGAAAGCAGGGCTGGAAACATTGTTTCTGGCTGCTGAGGGGGAGGGGTTTTCATTACCACCAGACTCACCCGCGTTACATCTGATTCAACATATTCGTGACGATTCTCATAATCATGCCATAACGGGGCATAGGCAGCGTCGCTCAAAAGTAAAAAATACTAGCGCATTAGAACTAATAGAGGGGGTGGGGCCCAAACGGCGGCAAATATTGCTGAAGTATATGGGGGGACTGCAACCTTTACTTAACGCTAGCGTCGAGGAAATTGCAAAAGTGCCGAGTATTTCACAAGCATTGGCAGAAAAAATCTACAATGCATTGAAACACTGAAGCTAATGTTGCACCATACTCATAATATCCACACCAGCCAGATAGTTATCGTAGCATTATGCAATTGAATATACCGACTTGGCTTACCCTGTTTCGTGTAGTACTCATCCCATTCTTCGTTCTGGCATTCTATCTGCCATTCGTCTGGGCTCCGATGGTTTGCGCCATCATATTTGTGTTTGCAGCCGCAACCGATTGGTTCGATGGCTTTTTAGCCCGGCGCTGGAAACAGACAACCCGCTTTGGAGCTTTTCTTGATCCTGTAGCGGATAAAGTGATGGTGGCCATTGCGTTGGTCTTGGTTGCTGAACATTACCATGTTTGGTGGATTACTTTGCCAGCAGCAACAATGATTGCTCGTGAGATTATCATCTCTTCCCTCCGTGAATGGATGGCCGAAATTGGTAAACGTAGCAGTGTTGCGGTCTCATGGATTGGTAAAGTCAAAACAACCGCTCAAATGGGCTCATTAGTTGGGCTACTTTGGCGGCCAGATCATAATGTTGAACTGGCGAGTTTTGTTCTCCTCTACATTGCAGCGGTCCTGACATTTTGGTCAATGTTTCAATATTTAAACGCTGCCTGGAAAGATTTGCTCGAACCTTGATCGAAGCGCCGGAAAAAGCAGCAAACGAACGAATTAGTCTGATAATTTTATTGACTCATCGCGTCAGGTAAGTAGAATGCATCGCATCAGACGGCAGCAACGAAATGCCGAAAGATAGCAAAAGAATCAGTAAGTTCTGATGTTGCGGGAATAGCTCAGTTGGTAGAGCACGACCTTGCCAAGGTCGGGGTCGCGAGTTCGAGTCTCGTTTCCCGCTCCAAATTAGTAGGTTGGCTTCAAGCGAACCTAAGTAGTAAGGCAAAGAAAAAAGGCGCGTTGGCAGAGTGGCCATGCTACGGATTGCAAATCCGTCTACCTCGGTTCGACTCCGGGACGCGCCTCCAGTTTTCCAGAGCCCGGGTGGTGAAATCGGTAGACACAAGGGATTTAAAATCCCTCGGCTTATGGCTGTGCGGGTTCAAGTCCCGCCCCGGGCACCATGGAAAATAGTATAAGTAAAACAAAGTAGTATGAGTATGTCGTTAACCGCCGTGAGGCGGTTTTTTTGTTTCTGAGATTCGGCAAGTGGCAGCAGAGTGACTACAAAATGACTACATTGTGTCTACGGCACTTTTCTCACCTTAAAAGCTTCACCCCGCAGCAAGCACGATAAACCGCCAGTTATCCCCAACAAGATATTAATTACACAGAATTTTGATATAAAAAAACCTGCAATTCGCAGGCTTCTTTAATTACATCCACAACACGCCTTGATTCCCTTTAGGGTGGGGCGGTACAGCATTAATTATTCCCGGTTCCATTATCGTTTCAACGATAGTTTCATGGGTCTTAAAGGTTTTACCGCAATTAATATTGGTGCACTGGTGATAGCGTTCTTTCGTTTCGTCACTAAGGTAACGGCTGGATCTCGCGTGTGCTGCAAATTTACAACGTGGGCAATGCATCATATTTACCTCCGAAACTGCATATTCAGTAATTATGCTGATCTTATCACCAGTATTCGCATTTGTGAAATAAATATCAATTAGTTGAATGTGGTTACTCTAAGGCCTCATAAGTGACATCCGACAACAACACTTCGAGAGACAGTTGTGTGGTGTAACCGCTGTTACTCAAGCTGTGCTTCACCTTGCTGATTATCCAGCTCTGTTGGTCTATCACCGATTTAAAACCATTGACCGCGACAGGGGTTTCAGGAAATAAATCAGCACGGCCCATGGCTAAGGTGATAGAGAACTCAGCAACACCCCGCTGTAACTTCTCCCATTTAGACTGGGCAGCGCGCATGGCGGCTTTTTGCGTGGCATAAACCGTGGTGATAGCAAAAACGTTATCTTCTGACCCCACCAGATAATCCCCTTGTTTTTCCTCCACCGGCTTTTTCACTGCGGCGGCTTTGGTGCGGGTCGGTTTGGCTTTGGGGTGTTCCAGTGCGCGGAGCTGCTTAAACTTTGGCTTACGCTGCAACTTAACTTTTTTCGGCTTAGCCGGTTTCGGGTCTTTGGTGTGCAACCAACTGGCACTCACGCCGGTATACGCGCCCCGGTCAGCAATACTAAAGCTGTGCTGGTCGCCATCTTGCCGGGTGATCGTCATCTGCGGAATGGGTTTCCCGCTGGCAGTAACACCGCTGCCCGGCTTGATAAATAACAATCGCCCGGCTTTGACGGCAGCCACCGCGCCATTCAGTGAAGCTAACCGGGTGATAAATTTGGCGTCAGTTTCTTGGGTCTGGTCGATATGAGAAATAGCGATATCCGCCAGACCGTCAGCCAGCATCGCTTTCAGGTTGTTGCGCTCGGCCACTTGCGCCACCACTTTACCCAGCGTGGTTTCATGATAAGAGACTTCCCGCCGCGCATTGAGTGAGCCGCGAAAATCCGCACTGCGGGCGCGAATGGTCAGCGTATCCGGCGCGCCGTGGTGCTCGACCTCATCCACGGTAAAGTCCCCCTTACCTATCAGCGCCGACCCTTTCCAGCCCAAGAACACCGACAACACCGCGCCCCGTTCCGGCATGGCAAGCTGGCCGTCAGCGTCATCCAGTTCAATATCAAGCTGGTCAGCCTCAAAGCCTCGGTTATCGGTCAGACTCAGAGACAGCAGCCGGGGGCGAATATTCTGGGTGATATCTTTCGCGTTAATATTCAGCATAAAGTCTGGGGCCATGTCCGCGCCAGCCGGTAGCGACATGCCGGTCATCATGAGAATAACCCTCCGATTGCTGACTGGGCTTTATCGGCCATGGCCGTCGCCTTACCCAGTAATTGGTCAGCCTGTTGTTGCAGGTCGCCGAACATCGCTGTCAGTGACTCATCGACCCGCAACAGATTGAGGGTGAACTCAATGCGCCGGGCGCTGCCATCTGCAAAAAACAGACTGCGGGTCAGGCTCAGGCTTTCAACCACAAACATACCGTATATCATGCCGCTCCCCTCAATCAGCGGCCATGCTTTGCCTTGGTTAGCCATCACCTCTAGAGCCAGCAACGACAGGCGGCCGCCGGTCAGTTCCGGTAGTAATACCCCGGATAGCGTCATTTTTTCGCTATCGACGCCAAGAAATTGCGCCGCCGGGCGCAAGCCTACCCGGCTGTTAGTGGGCCAACGATAATCAATATTGCGCCCCATGCTTTGATAAGGGGTGGTTTGTAGCATAAAGACAAATAAACCCAGTGATAACATCATGATTAATCATTCTCCATCTGGCCGCGCTGACGGGCGCGCTTATCGCGTTCGTTCTTGGCAAGGGCATCAACCATCATTCGCTCGGCATCCTGTCGGCTCATACCCGGTGGAATCGTTATCTTGATATCGTTGGTGGTCACACTGCTATCGACAATGGTGGTGCCGGTATTGGCAGTCACCGGCTGATAACCGCCGTACAACACGCCGCCACTGGGTGAGTATCCGCCCGCGTAAGGGTTATCTTTCGGGACGTTATCGGCCAGCCCGGTAGATTTGCTGTCAATAACGCCGAGCTTTTCCAGTACCCAATCGATGCCACTGCGCAGAGTGTTCAGTGCATCCATGGGTAGACTGAGTGCTGCCGCTAACCCCTCGCCGAATAACTTGCCTGCGTTGGTCGCCACATCTAGGGTTTCCTGCGTGGCTTTCACCGGTTTAATCAGGTCAGCGAACCAGTTCGAAAGCTGTTTCACCTTGTCATTAAACCAGTTAAACACCGGTTTTAGCGGCTCAAAGGCGGCACTGATTGGCCCCATGGCAGCAGTAAAGCCCTCGGCGACGCCAGCAATAAAGGCGCTGATAGGTTCCCAGTATTTCCGGATAAGCAGGCCCCCGGCCACAATGGCCGCGACTACTGCCACTATCGGCCATGTTAGCGCCGTGAGCGCGGCGGCAATGGTTCCGGCCATCAGTGAAAAGCCAGTACTCAATAAACCGGCCCCGGCCAACAGCAGGTTAAACCCCGCCATAACCGGCCATGCAATCAACCCTAGCGCACCCAGCCCGGCAACCAGTGCCAGCGCCGCGCCAGTAACGGTGGTAATGGTGCTGACCAGCTCCGGATTTTTCTTGGCCCATGCCGCGACATTGACCAGCCAGTCGGTTGCGGTTAAGGTCAGTTTGCGCAGCGCGGAGTCTTGCTTCTCAAACACCTCAATCTCTAAGTCTTCCCATGCCGAACTCAGGTTTTTCAGGTCGCCGTCAAGGTTATCCATTCTCACCGTGGCGATAGATTGCGCGGTGCCACCCGCATTCATCAGTTTGCTTTGCTTCTCTGCCAGCTTGCCGTTACCGGCTGCGGCCACCAGTTTCACCGCGCCTTTCATCGCCTCTTCACCGAAGATCACTTTCAGGTATTCGGCTTGCTGTGCGGTGCCTAACTTGTTCTTTTTAAAAGAGCGGTCAATATCTTTGAGGATTTTCTCCACCGGCAACATATTGCCTTTGCCGTCGCGGGTGGTTATTCCCAGTTCGCGCAAGGCTTCCGGCGCTTTACCGACGGGAGCCTGTAAGCGGCTAAACACCGCACTGGTACTGGTGCCCGCCATACTGCCCTTGATACCGTTATCAGCCAGCACCCCGAGTAACGCGGTAGTGTCTTCGATGTTGGCCCCGGCGGCTTCAGCAATCGGGGCGACGTATTTCATCGCCTCGCCCAGCTCTAACAAGTTGGTGTTTGAGCTGGTAAAGCCTTTCGCCATCACGTCCGACACCCGTTTAATCTGGTCTAGCGGCAGGTTAAACGCCGACTGCATGTTGGTGACAATATCCGCTGCTTCGGCGATATCCACACCGGACGCCAGCGACAGGTTAACCGTTGGCTCAGTGGCGGCCAGAATGGCGTCAGCGTCATAGCCGGAACGGGCCAGCGTGTCTTGGGTTCGTGCGACATCTGTCGGCGAAAAGGCCGTTGATCCGCCAATGTCACGCGCCTGTTGGCGAATGGCGGCCAGCTTGGCGTCGTTTTTATTCAGCCCTAAAATCGCCTGAGTGCCGGACATCTGGCTGTCAAACTCCATACCCGGCGCAATCAGTTTTGCCGCGCCATAAAGCCCGGCGGTTGCCACACCCAAACTGGCCGCGCTGGTATTACGCACCGCACTGGTGGCAGCTTTGCCTTTCTGATAGCGGCTGCTGATACGGTTGAGTTGTTCCTGTTTCAGGCTCAGGCGTTGCAGCTCTTGGCGCTGGCGGCTCAGGGCAACCGTCGCCTCGGCGGCACTGCTGCGTAACCGGCGTTGTTCACTGCTCAGGTTTTTGGTGGCAATGCCGTCAGCGTTAAGCGCATCGCGCTGGCGCTGCACTGACTGGCGCAGCCCGTTATATTTGGTTTGCAGTTCAGACGCCGCGCGCTTGGCTCCCTCCATCAGTCGGGCTTGTTGAGCGGTGGGTTTCTCGGTGTTTTTAAAGGCGATAGCCAGCGCCGCCGCATCTTCTTTGGCTTTTTTCAGCGCCTGCCCGGTGACGGCCAGTTGGGCGCTGGCCTTACGGAAACCGTCAATCTTCGCCGCCTGCATATCAAGGGATTTGATGCTGCTTTGCGTGTTGCGAATGTCGCCAGTGAGGGATTTACTGGCGGTTTGAATGGCTTTAAAGGGGCGGGTGGCTTGGTCTACGGCTTTGAGCAATACCTGTAGCTGTAAGCTCTTACTCATGGTTTACGGCTCCACTTCTTAGCAGGGCTTTATGACGCCAGCGCACCAGCTCGGTGAGGCTCAAGGCCCAAAGCTCTGACGGCGGCCAGTGAAAAATGGCGGCAATATCCGCCATCAGGTCATCCACTTCCAGTTTCGGGTCGAGCGTTACGCCCCCTGTTTCGGCGACAAAAAACCAATCACCTTACCCGCCAGTGCCACTAAATCCGGCAATTCTAAGCGGCCACATTCGGCGGCGGTCAGTGTGGGGGTGGTGATTCGTGGCAACACGACAATCAGCGCATCGACTTCAGAGTGAGCCACATCAAACAGACGAACACCGCGCAACGTCCCGGCATTGGGGCGACGGACTTCAATTTCAGTGATTAAGGTATCCCCACGCTTTAATGGGGTGTCCAGTACCACCAGATTCTCGTTAACCTCGGTGGCGGGTTCAGTTTTAGCCGTTACTTTTTTCATGGTTTTTTCCAATTTAGTCAGGGAGGCCAGCGAGTTAACACTGGCCGTCAGGGGTTAGCGGCCAATGGCCTTGCGTTGGGCTTCCAGCAGGTCTACGCCGTTAACCATTTCAATCAGGTTAACCACGTCAATCTCCATCACTACCTTGCCGTCAATGGTCAGCTTGTAATAAGTACACTGGGTGGATACCTTTGTTTCGGTGTCTTCCCCTTGTTTGGATTCGCCGCCATCAATCTCTTTATGACGGCCACGGATTTCGACCTCTACCGCCGTCACTTCGCCAGTGTCGTCACGCTGATAAGCCCCGGCAAAACGCAGCGGAACCGCGTCAACTTTGGGGGTTCCCCATTGCTGCAACACCAGCTCGTCAATGCCGCCCATCGACCACTCCATGGAAAGCGCATCGTCATCCAGCCCCAAATCAATCGGCGCGACGCCATTCATCCCGCCGCCGCGATAGTTCTCCAGCTTCCGGGTGAGTTTCGGCAGGGTGATTGAGGAGACGATCCCCATGTAATCCCGGCCATCGTTAAACAGGTTCATCAATTTCAACTTACGTGGCAGTGCCATAAGTCAGGTTTCCTTAGCTGTTGACGGCAGCGGCAAAGTTCACCAGATATTTATCGGTGATACGCTGGCGCAGGGTTAAATCTTCCAGTGGTGGCACTGGGGTGTAGTCGTAATCGATAAACAGCTTGCCCGCTTTCAGGGTGTCTTTATCGTTGGCGCTGTCGTCATACCAGCAAGCGCCGTCAATAATCAGCCCGGCGGATTTCATTTCGCGGAATTTGGCATTAATGCTGCCAATCATGTCTTTAACCAGCGTCGGGTGCATCGGGCGGTCTATCGCCCACAACTGCGCCTCGGCCATGGTGTCCGCCAGAATTTGTGCAGTGCGGGTGTAGTTTTCGAAAGCAAACAGTGGATCATCGGAGCAGGTGCGCGAACCCCAAAACTTGAAACCGTCTTTGCGTACAAGGGTGGTAACACAGGCTTGGTTTAGCAGGTCAGCGTCAGTGCCAACGGTCTGCAAATCCCAGTAGACGCTGGCAGAGATACCGGTCACGCCATTTACGCCGACATTAGACAGGGTTTTATGCCAGCCGGTATCAGTATCAATCTTGGCGCGCAAGCCCAGTGCGCGGGCAGTGGCATAAGCAATATCGGTACTGTTGGCGGTGGTGTTCCAGCTCAAAAAATCCGGCCAAATCAACATCAGCTCACGCTGGCTGAAATTGTCACGGTACAAGATAGCCTCGGAAAGGGTTTTGCAACCGTAAGCGCTGATATAACCAAAGGCGCGCAACTGCTGGCAGATACTCGCCAGCGCGGTGGATACTTGCTGATTATCCAGCCCCGGCACACCGAGAATGCGTGGGCGAACGCCGGTGACAGATTGCGCATCTAACAACGCTTTCATACCGGTGTAGCGGCCGTTCTCGTCAGCGCCGCCGATAATATTAGACGTGGTTTCATCCTCATCTTTGCCGCTAGCCACGCGAACCACAACCGTGACCGGGCGGGCCTGTTCCGCAATCGCCAGCAATGACGCCGCCAGTGTGCCTTTTTTACCGGCTTTACCGGCAGCGGCCAGCACGTCAGTAATCAGTACCGGGGTATCAAGGGGAAAGGCTGCCGCGTCGGCATCCTCGGCGGTGCAGACCATGCCGACAATGGCGGTGGAAATAGTGGAAATGACACGCGTCCCCTCGTTGATTTCGAGAACGCGGACGCCGTGATGGTAATCACTCATAGATTAACTCTCTGTTGATTGAGGGTGAGAGTATGGTGACGGGTTACCGCACGGGGGGCATTCAATGGGTGTTTTGTGGGGGCTGGCACAACGAGAAAAACCGATAAAAATGGTCGTAACACATAGAACACAGAAACATGAGAAACCAATGGGTTTCTCATAGCATGGCTTTTATATTAGATTTCGGCGTTCCTCTGCGGGGAAGTATTTGTAAATAGTTTTAGGTGACACATCGAGAACCAAAGCCACTTGATGCAGGCTAGCACCATTTGCAAACATACGCCTGGCCCGCGCAATCACTTCAGTTGTCATTATCCTGCGGCGACCGCCTATTCGCCCCTCGGCTCTTGCAGCGGCCAAACCTGCAAGAGTGCGCTCCACTATTAATTCGCGTTCCATCTCAGCTAACGCAGACATAACATGAAAGAAAAAACGGCCCATAGCGGTACTGGTATCAATACTATCGGTCAAACTGCGAAAATGCACACCACGGTTTTTTAACTCTTCTATCAGTGCAATTAGGTGGCGAACACTGCGCCCTAATCGGTCGAGTTTCCACACAACCAATGTATCTCCCTCGGACATTGCACGCATTGCACGTTTTAAGCCCGGTCGTTCTGACGATTTCCCGCTTATTTTATCCTCAAAAATCTGTACGCAATTTGCGCTAATCAATGCATTGCGTTGTAACTCTGTATTTTGGTCACTTGTTGACACCCTGATATAGCCTATAAGCATCTTATTTCCCTCATAAAATAAGTTAAGTTTGTCGCAGGTAAGCTATAGGAAAAATGAACCAGTAAATATCTAAGTCTAAAAAACCTTGGTTTAGGCGACATCAGCACTAGGCTGCCAAAATTTATAATTTTATACCCTGATGGTACTGAATCCGCACCGGCAATAATGACTAAAAATATAAGAAAAGCCATTGCAAATCCTTTCCCCGGTAGACGAGTTGAAGCATTAGTTGAGGTTCTAATTGCAGGGCAATGGGGAGCGACGGGATGGCTTTATAACCCCAATGTGGCTGGTTTTGGTAGTGGCATTTCCGCATACCCATACGGTTCCAACTCATCAGATGATTTTATAATAATTCAATCTGGTGGGTTAGAAGTTACAACAAGTAGCTCAAGCGCAGGGAACCCGCACGGAATTAGCGCGCAAGTAACATCAGCCCCTTATCGCATAAGAATTAAAACGGTGAATTAATGAATAAATATTATGGAAAAAAAGATGATTCAACGGAGTTTTCATTTGAATCAGGGTTAGCTATTGATACCAAAGGCTGGATATTAATGTCTGGCTCGCGCCCAACACCAGAGCATATTGCTAATGAGGGCGGCGAGTGGGTACTTACTGATACTCTGCCTGAAACTATATAGATAGATAAAATATACCGGGTAATTAAGCCCGGTGTATTAATTATTTTGGCGATTCTGGCCACTCGATACTCGGCGCTTTTGATATATCAATCCGCATCAAAGCAACTCGATATTTACGCCACTCCGCAAGATCTGCTATTTCCTTTTCGCTGGCGCTGCCATCATCGACAGTATCTTGACGCCATTCAATTTCTGAATCAGCAACCGATTTTAACTGGCTCTTTTTAGCATTAACACTCTCGACTAATTCCTCGTGGGTTGGGGGGGGCAAATCGACCCATGCGGGCCTCCCTATAGCAACACCTAATATTTTTCCAATGGGGGGTAATTGTCGCCAGTAAGTGCCTAACTCTTCATCAGTAACGACAACAAGATTATTTGAAATTTCTGGAGGGTAACTTTCATCTTGAACCATATAGTCAGGAATGAACGTTATTAATGATGGACTAAATAATGCTTTCATATCAGTATCCTACTGCAAAATAATCGACAGAAATTGCAATGCGTGTTGTTGCGTTAGTCCAGCCAGATAGAGCGAAACTTGAAAGAGATTTACTGGCATATGCTGCCCATGCGCCATTGGTATAACTGTTGTTTTGTGATGGATGGATACCCAACACCTTGTTGGGGAATGGAATAGGAAATGTCACTATGGTATCGCCTGATGCTAAGGTTGTTGCGGTGCCAAATTGAACAATAAAGCCACCGGGAACATCAGGAATTCGAATATAGTCATTCGCGGTGAATGTTCTTTTGCCAAAGATACTAATTAGCCCAACCAGCGAAACCAGCTTATCCGCAGTTCCCACCTGCATTTCCGCATTAGTTGCAATGCCCTTTTTAGCCGCGTCGCCTAAACCAAGGTTTGCGAGAGTCTCAGCCAGTGCGGCTGGCCCCAGTGCTTTAATCTCAGATAACAGATTCGCAATCTGAAAATACTGGTCGTGCGGATTAGCGTCTTTGCCGTGGTCTCCCAATGCTTTCGCTGCTGCTTCGGCGACTGTTTTGACCGCTTTCGGCGTGGCGGCTAACACTTCGCTATCGCTGGTTGTGGCACTGCTTAATTTAACAAAGCCCTTTTCGGTCTTACTGGCATCCGGGTGATTGCGTGATTTCTCATGCTCGGTGAGCAGGTTGTCAGCGTACTGCTTAACCTCAATCGCTTTATCATCAGCATACTTGCGCGTAGCCAGCACCACTGACGGGTCGATTTTCAGCGTGACAGCAGCCGTGCTACTGACAATTAAAATCATCCGAATGGTTTGGGTGCGCCCGCTGCCCTCTTGCAATTGTGGCTTATAAGTTTCGGCGCAGTTGGCAATCGCAACCAAATCACCGTCTTTATCCAGCAAGCCAATCTCCCGGATCCACCACCCGCCCTCAGTCTCAGGGATAACCTGTTCAGCAATAATCTGACTGGTGTTAATCGGGTCAATGGTCAGCATGTTAAGGGCGGCGCGGCGCTGCTCATTCACCAGTTTGGTTTGTGCCGGGTTGGGGGTTGGCAGGGTTCCGCCGCCATCCCCGACCGCCATTTGGGTAATCTCTAAGCGGGTGCCGAGCGTGGTGGCGTTCGCCAGCTTGGCCGCGCCGATGTTGGTCAGTAAAGCAAAGAATCTCGCTGTCATGGGTTCACTCTCAGGTCATCGATAATGTGGATTGCGGCACTGGCGTAACCCTCGCCGGTCACGGTTATGGTTTCAGGTAAATACGGGTATACGGTCAGCTCATCACCGCTGTAACTACCGGCGGCGACATACAGCGGGCCGTTGCTGTCGAGATTGATAGACAGGCCGACTAAGTGGCGGCTGCATGGCTTGGCGTCGTCTATCAGCCGCTCAAGCTCTTGATACATTTCTTCGGTAATGCCGGTTTCCAATACGCCCACATCGAGGCGAAAGGTGCCGGGTGTTTCGTTGGTCTTCCACCACTCAATCACCTTAATGAGATAGCCGAGCGGCTCAACCACCCGACGAATTGCGCCAATGGTGCCTTTGTGTTTGTGGACGTACTGCGAGGACTTCACCACCGCGCGCTTGGTGGCTTCCGGCCATTTCTCATCCCAGCGGTCAACCGACCACGCCCACGCCAGATAAGGCAGCAGGGGTAACGGGCAAGTGTCGGCGTTCCAGAGCTGGCGAATCGGAACCGGGGTATTCTCCAGCTCGGCGCAGGCGCGCGCAGCGGCCACTTCCAGCACCGACGAACCAACAGGCAATAAACGGTCAGTCATCCGTACCCCCGACAGTGATGCTGCTACCGGTGCACCAAGCCGCTTGGGTTTTATCCAGCACCACGTCAGCCAGGGGAGCATTAATTACCACCCGCTGGACGCCCTCAACATGCAGCGCGGCATAGAGGGCTGACAGACGAATGTCGCGACCAAGGCGGCGTTGTGCGGTGACAAAGGCGGTCAGTTTCTTCTCAGCCGCAAGGCGTACCGGCTCCGCTTCCGGCCCCGGATGCAGATAGAGCACCGCGTCAATCTCATAATCTTCAATGCGGGCGGATTGCACCGTCACCCTGTCAGCTACTGGCCGCGTGTTCTCATCATTCAGCGCGGCCTCAACCACAGACAGCAGTTCGGCTGAGGCTTCGCCGTTGCCCTCACGCGATAACACCGTGACCGTGACACAGGCGGGTGTCGGGCTGATTGCCGAGGCATCGGCCACCCGCCCGTCGGCACTTTTGGCGTGATATTCATAAGCACCCGTTGGCCCGGCGACGCTCAAGCCCTCAAAGGCTTGCGGGATACGCACCCGGAAATCACTGTCAGATTCCATCACCGCGTCAATCGGCGGAATGGCGGTGGGGTCAGCCGGGATAATCACCAGCCGCTCAACGTTGTTATTTGCTCCGAGCTGGTCTAAGTCACTGCCGACGGCATAGGCCACCATCACCGCGCGCGCCGCATCATTAACGCGCTGGCGCAATATCACTTCACGGTAAGCATTTTCTTGTAGCAGCTTAACCAGTGGCTCAGATTCCAGCGACAACGTGCGGGCCACGGCGGTGCGCTGTTCTTCCGGGTAAAGAGATATCAGCGTGGCTTTGCGCTCGGCCAACAGAATTTCATAGTCCAGTTCTTCCACCACAAACGGCGGCGGTAACAGGCTCAAGTCAATGGTTGCCATAGGGTCAGCTCACAGGGATGGTTAATGAAAGCGGAGCCGCGCTATCGCTGCGGGTGCCGGTGATATCGACCACCATTTTTCCATCTATGGTGGTTTCAAAGGTGATGCCGGTCAGCTTAACTCTCGGCTCCCAGCGCAAAATCGCACTGTAACTGGCGGCCATGATTTGCAGTCTCAAGGCCGGATTTTGTGGCTGGTCAATCAGCTCCGATAGCAGCGAACCATAGGCGCGACGCATCACACGTGACCCCACCGGGGTAATCAGTATGTCTGCAATTGACTGGCTAATATGGTCAGCGTCGGTAATGGTCTGCCCGGCGTTGCGGCTCATGCCGAGATAGGTGGCAGTGGTCATTTAATCCCCTCCGTATAATCCCCGCCGCGCAACACACCGCCGTGGTCATGGTCATCAACCACCACACCATTGGATGAGAACTTGCCGCCGGAATGGTCAATATTGCCGCTCATCTTGCCGCCTTTCTTCACATTCAACGTGCCGGTAGTCAGGTTGTGGGTGCATTCCACTTCGGGTGTATCCAGCAGGATTTTGACCAAGGCAGCACAGGTGATAGTGGGGGCAGTGGCATTTATCGATTCACTGGCATTGATAACCGCCGTTTTGATGCCATCAGCCTGCAACTCGCCGCTCTCAGGTTCATAGTGCAACGTGGCACCGTCAGGAAAGGCGATATACAGGCCATCCGCCGAGGCCGACGGCGGCGGGAAGTCATCAGAGAAAATGCCCGGCAGCACAAAGGCGGTATCCAGCTCACCACCGAGGGACAATATCAACACCTGTTCACCCTCGGACGGTGCCCACCATGATCGCGATTGACCGGCGCGCAGCGTCAGCCAGTTTAACCAGCCGGTGGTATTGTCCCCCGTCGCCACACGGCACAGGGCTTGGTCGAGATCGACCTCGGTCACCGTACCAATACGGATAAGGTTGCGCAGCAGGCGCAGAATTTCAGTGATTTGGGTTTGTGTGTTCATACAGAAAGGATGCCGCCCAACAGGTCAGACGGCAATTTGATGATGCATGCCTGTGCATGGCACAACAATTTGATTATAGTGACTTATAAAGATAAAAATTGGATGCTATATGTATGAAACCCATGACTCACAGAGTTACTCCTGAACTTAAACGGCTTCATCACAAATATCATGATTACTGTATGATTTGTAATTATGAGTTTAAACATCTGGATACAACCCACTTAGGGTATGGAGAGAATAATGAACCACTATACTGCTGTGACAATTGCGCAAATAAGATAAAAGAAATAGCTGTTAGATATTCATACTCCAAACGACCATTTATTATCCCACCAGATAATTCATGTTTATGGCGATATATGGATTTTACAAAATACGTGAGTATTCTTTCTAATAAATGTCTGTATTTTGCAAGTGCTGATTCTTTTCAAGATGTATTTGAGGGGGCTAAGGGATTAAGAAACAGAAAAGGTGAATGGGATTCTTATTATTTGGATTTTTTCAGAGATGCTATTAAAAGCGCTCCAAATGGGCATGGACTAAATAAAAGTCAATCTGATATTGATGAAGAAGCTAAAAGGTTACTATTTGAATGTGAGGCTATAGGTATTAAAGATAGAAAAGTTAGTTACATTAGTTGCTGGCATGAAAACAATCACGAATCAGAGGCTATGTGGAAACTATATTCTAACTATATGGAAAATGCAGTGGCAATAAAGACAAGTTATAAAAGTCTCCGTGATGCAATGCATGATGACTTAGGTATTCAAATTGGAAGAGTAGAGTACGTGGATTTTTCAAAAGAATTTTCAGGGGTTAATGGTGCCTTATGGAGAAAAAGGAAGTCATTTGAACATGAAAAAGAAGTTAGGGCTATAACTAAAGACTTTAAATGTAATAGCAAGGGTAAAAATATTGAATGTGACTTGTCAATTTTAATTGAGTCTGTATATATATCACCATTAGCCCCAAGTTGGTTTCTTCAATTAGTGAATGATGTTAATTCTCGTTTTGGTCTAGATATTAAAGTCAGCTCATCAAATTTAACCGATGAGCCATTTTATTAGGGTAATTTAGCCTCAATTGCTTGAATTATTGTCTCCTCAATAATTTTCACATCAATAAGGCTAAACCCCAGCAACGGCCTTTCATCATACTGCACATCTTTGCTGTGCACGTTCGGGCGATCACGCAGGCCAAAATGATGCACCCGCGCCATGCGTTCCACGCGCCCGGCAAACTCGACCACCGCCCCATCAGGGCTGCTGTTAGCTTTCATATAGCGCGCGGTGCGTAACTTGGCGAACATTTCACGCTTAATGCGGCCCTTGGGTTTACGCAGCGGTTGAGATTTACGAGCAGCATACGGAGTGCCGTCTGGCGCTTGCTGGCGTTTAATCCGTTGCTGTTGGCTGGCGCGCAGGCGTTTGGCAATAGTGACCGCCAGTGCCTTGCGCGCTTTGGGTGTCAGACTGGCAATCAGGCCGGTCAGTGCATCGTCAAAGGGTTTCAACTCATTCATTGGATCACTTCGCCATTAAAGTAGATGGCTGTTGGTCGTGTTGGCGCGCCCGGCCAAGTCGGCTCCAGCGCATGGTTAACATGCAGTGCGCCGTCTACCTCTTTTACAATAGCCCGCTCAGTCAGTTGCAAGTCGATACGGATATCACTCAGCACATCGCTAATGACATCAACCTTATGAATAAAACCGGTGCGGCGCTTTTCCTCCGTCGCCATGATGTCCGGTTGATGTTCCCGCAGCCATGCCAGTATCGGCACAAAGAGATAATCAACATCACTGGGAAAATCCTCAATAAACAGCGTCAGCGTATATTGATTTTCAAAAGACAGCGACGGGGCCAGTGTTGAGACAATTCGCCCGCCATCAACAAACATTTTCAGCCGCTCCGGGTTAGTCTGGAACAGTTGCAGACTGTCGGTTAAGGCTTGGCGTAACAGTTTGGGTTTTAACATGGTGTTGTTCCTGACACTGTTTAACAGCTTCCACTTGCAGCCCACAGGCCACCAGTGCGGTTTCTAACTGGCGGATATCGGCACTTAAATCACCGTTAACCGCCGGGTTGCTGCCCGGTAGCGGGCAACTGTTCACTGTCGGACAGCCAACGTAAATAATCGTTGGGGTTGGCGAACGTGGGGCGCTGGTGCAGCCGGATAACGTCAGCAGGCAAAGCAGTAGCGAACCAATCACGCAAGACTTTATTTTCATTGAGTAACCTTTGAATTCTCTGTTCACGGGATAATGACAAGGTGCTGGCATGGCCCAGTGATTGCCGTAATGCCCGCTCATTGTCTGCCTGTTGCCGGGCCTCATCTTGCAGGCGGGTGATCGCATTGTCCCGGCTCTCAATTCCGGCGGATAAGGTGCCAATAATCCGGTTGGCACTGTCGATATCGTGGCTCAGGCGGTTGGCATACCATCCCAGCGCAACCAGTAACGCGACTATCACCATCATGACTATGCGCATATCAGACCCCGCTCAGGCAGTGTGTTTGCTCGGTGGTGCGGCGACGCTCTAACCCTTTGGTTTTCACGCCATTGACATAGACCCAGCGCGGCAACTGATTGCAGGCGCTGCGCCAGTCGCCCTTGTTGACAAAAAAGGCCAGCGTCGAGCGGCAGGCCGCACCGGTGCCGACGTTAAAGGCAAACGACACTACCGCGTCATACACCGGTTGCGGCATAACAAGCGGCATACACACCGCTATTGCCCGCTCAACCCGCTGCACGTCAGCCACCAGATTGACCGCCACCTGTCGCTCACTGATAACACTGCCCGGCTTAACGCCAGCCGTGTGACCGATGCCATTTGTCCAGACGTTGGCGCTGCATTGGTAGGCGTTGAGCTGGCAGCCCTCATAATCGGCAATCAGTTTTAGCCCGGTGGCCGATGTTTTTAAGGTTTGGTAGTTTGGCAAGGTGGCGGCCAGTGCCAGAATGACCCCGACCAGACAGCGCTTAACGATTGAGTTCATCGAACACCTCCCGCCTGATAACCACTTCTTTCAGCAAGAAATAGCTCTTGCGCCGGTAGTACCAGTTGATAAGACAGGTGGCAGCAGCGGCCACCGCCGCGACATAAAACGCGATATCTTGCGGACTCAGTGCGCCAATAAACGCCAACAGCAGCGCAAAAACATAGGCTACCGCAGAGCTGAATTTCTCCATTTTCAATCCCATAATTGAACGGTTTCACGTTGGGCCGCCGGGGCCATGTCGGGCAACTGCACCGGATAGCCATGGGGCAGAATGGCCCCCAGTTCCGACAGCCCCGGATTCGCGTCATAGACTTGCTCAACCACCTCTTGTGTGCGGCCGTAATAGCGCCAGCACAGTGCGTCGAGCGTGTCGCCTTGCAACGCGTAAACCCGCATCAGATAAGGCCAATAATGTTGTGCGGCTTACCGGCAATGTTGCGAATGCTAATTCGCGCGTCACGCCACAACTCATCAACGGTACTTTCAATGGCCTCAGCACGTTTATCACCGCGCGCACTGGCGTCATAACTGCGATAACGCTCGGCCAGCAGTGCGGCAGTAATGGCACAGACCGCCCGCTGGTATTCGGCCAACTGGATGCTTTCGCCGTCCAGTAGCTCGGCCTGCACCTCGGCCAGTGTTTTAAAGCCTGCCGCCATCTGGTCACGGCGGTACTCGTACAGTTCAGCGTTAACCTCGGCAATAGCGCCTTTGATGGTGAAGCGCAGTCGCTCGGCGGTGACGGTTCCCTCAAGGCGCAACAGCTCGCGCAGTTTTATCGGGTCAACCGCAGGCCAGAAAAAGGTATTTTCAATCACCGGTTCGGCCGTTTTGTCAGGCCGTGGCGCGGGGATAACAACAGTGGTCATGGCAACCTCAATATCAGAATGGGTGGGCGGTGGACGACGGCGTTAACAAGGTAAACCCTGTTGCGGCCATCGTGCCGCCCGGCTCGGGGAGCGTTCGGTTTAGCGGCTGGCGGCGTTCTTTAACTTCACGGCCAGCCGCTCAATGTCTTTTTTGACGCCACAACCGGTATGCAGTTGGAGTGCACGGTGAAGATGGGACAGGGCCAACTCGCCCCGACCACTGTCACGCAGCACATAGCCGGTGATTTTGTGCAGTTTGGCGCGCACTTGGTCGGGCATGTCTTCATCTTCCATCAGCTCAATGGTTTGCAGCAGAGGCTCAATATCAATCGGCTTACCGGTGGCATAGGCGCGCGCCGCAGCGTCCGCGACTTCCTCGGCAATCAGGTAAGCGGTCGAGCGGGTAAAACGGTCAGTTGGCACTAGCTGATAACGCAGTGCATAACGGGCGATATCCAGTGCGCCGGGGATATCCCCGGCATCCAGCCGCCAAATCATGATGGTCATTACAATGGCGTCCTGCGCACCGTTCCCCTCACTCAACACGCCAGAGATCCACGGCATGTACTCCGGCAATAACTGCCGCTTTAGCTCGGCTTTGCGCTCGTTTGAACGTACCTGTTTCAGCTTGCGCTTATCTTCATTGAGCTTGAGCAACATCAGCTCGTAGCCGGTGGCATGGCGCAGCGGGTTATCCCGCAGTTGTGAGGCAGCAATAGCCGACTGCCTCAGAAAGTGGCGGCGCGCAGGACTGGTCATGGCTTATTTCCCCTCGTCAGTAGCGGTTGGTGCAGAGACAGCTTTCACTACGTCAACCAATGCATCAGTGAGGCGATTAATGTCGGATTTGTCCGCTTTTTCGGTGTCCTCTTTTTTCGGCAGCGGTAAAATCTCAATATTTTCCACCAGACAACCCCCGGCGTAATCTTCCACTACATAATCCTCTTTAATGGATTCGTAGTTTTCGATACGGTCACGCTTGGCGACTTCATCAATATGACGACGGTGCGAGTCTTCCAGCCAGTAGATAGAGAGGTTATCGAGACGGGTGATCATGAATGCATTTGCCGGGAAATAGGGCGCACTGACCGCGGGTAAGTTACCGATACGTTTCTGGCTGATAATCATGTCAGCAGCAAGGGATTCACTGTTTTCCTGCGCTCGGTTGACCAACGGGAAATATTTATCCTGCATCAGGTTACGCCCTGTCAGGACAACAAGGCCGGGGTCTTCCTGATACCATTCGGCAATCATGGTATTAGCCGCATCCATCACCAACGCATCCAAGTTGACGTAATCACCGCCCTCACCAACACGAATTTTGTCTGACACTAATTCGCCATTTTCCCCGACGACTTTATTCATCACTCGGGCCGGGGCGTTATTGCGGTATTTTTGCAACCAGCCCACCGCAAGGTCTTCCAACATGGGGAACTGCAAACGATTGGATGTCTTGGCGCGGTGGGTGCCGTTGAAACCCGCCATAATGCGGTCTAGTGCCTGACGCTTGATAATGGCGTCACGCAAACGGGTCTGGAAGTCCAGATAACGCGCCCACATATCGAGGGTGCTATAGCGAATGTGGAAGTCGTAGTTCACCTGTTCACAGAAATACTTCTCACTGTCCAGTGAGGCAAACTCGGCTGTTTCACGCTCGTCGCCGCCATCAGTATCGGTGGTGCTGGCAACCGAACCATTGACGCCGAGACCGACTTTTTCAGCGGTCAGCTCGGCGACTGGCACAATGTTGATGCTGCTTAGGAAATCTGAGGACTCTTGAACGCGGGTCATGATGGTTTGCGTCACGGAGGGTTCGACGCTGAATTTTTTATTCAGGTCGCCGGTTTCTACCCCGTTCAGCTCGGCTTGACGGGTTAGGTAGGCATTAAATTTAAAACGGGTTGCTGGGCGCATAATAATCCTGATTCAGTTAAATAATATGGGTGAAATAACCAGTGGGCCGCACAACGGGCGGCCAGTGACCCCAATTAGCAGTCGGTCAATACATCGTTTTGATTGTTGCCGCCGGTGGATTCCGGGCGCTTGGTCTGGCTAAAGTTTTCAGTGATAGAAAGTTTGGTTTCGAGGGACGTAACCCCTTGTTTTCCCTTTTCTATGCTCTGTTTCAGCTCCACCACTTGGTCAGCAAATTGCTTCTCAATAGACGTAAAACGGGCCTCAATGGTTTCCCCCTGTTCCTGCACATGCACCGCTACCGCATTCACCGCCTCATGCACATCATTAAAACGGGCGTCATCAGTTGCCTGTTTGCGACTGAATACTGACTTCACCATGCTGAGTAAGGTGACACCCGGCTCGGCCACGTCTTCAAATTCCAGTTGCACTTCAACCGCCGCAGAGAAAAAGTTATCCGGGTGAGATTTACGGGCGGCCAGTGGGTTGTGTTTGGCTTTGGCGCTGAATTCCAGCATTTCAGTCCCAAGGCTGGCGGGGTCATCGGTCACGGCCAGCCCGACCAGATAGGCTTTACCGCTATTGGCAAAGTTCGGGCGGATCTCCATGGAGGTGTAGATTTTCTGGCGGTCTTTATTCATCAACACCAGCTCGTCAGTGGGGCTGATTTGGGCGAACAGTGCGCGCTTGCCGTTCAGCGCTGAATCATCTTCAATGGTTTCCGCTTTCAGACCGATCACATCGCCATAACGGCGGAAAGTGCTGTCCGGCGAGTAACTTTTCAGATGTTCCAGATTGATACGGCAACCGTAGACGCGCGGGTCAAATGACTCGGCCATCTGGTTGATATCGTCGGCGTCAATCACTCGCCCGTCGCAGGTATCACCCTCAACGCCGATACGAAAATACTTAGAAACTTTCTTAGCCATGAGCGGCTCCATTCAGTGTGATTATGATTATTCGGTTCGGGGCTTAGTTTCCTGATGGATGGCGATGGCAACAACGAAAGCCAGTTGTGACGGGGCTGGCACAACAGCGAGGACGCGCAGAGGGTCGGGCTGGTCGCGTAGCCTAATGGCATGAATACGACACCGAGCACCATCATCAGCGACCCACGGCGACAGGCGGCCTTGCTTTACTGGCAGGGCTTTTCTGTGCGCCAGATTGCGGACACGCTGGCCCTGAAATCGCCGACTGTGCAGAGCTGGAAGAAGCGCGACGGGTGGGACGCTATTGCGCCCATTTCCCGCGTGGAAACCAGCATGGAAGCGCGGTTGATTCAGCTCATCATGAAAGACGCAAAGGAGGGGCGGGACTTTAAAGAGATTGACCTGTTAGGCCGCCAGATTGAACGGCTGGCGCGGGTGAACCGCTACAGCCAGACCGGCAGCGAAGCTGATTTAAATCCGAACGTAGCGAACCGCAACAAAGGGGAGCGCAAGACCCCGGATAAAAACCTGTTCGGTGAATCTGCTATTGAAAAGCTGGAGTCTATTTTTCACGAAAATATCTTTGATTATCAGCGTAATTGGTTTGAGGCCGGACTAGCCCACCGCATCCGTAATATTCTGAAATCGCGCCAGATTGGCGCAACGTTCTTCTTTGCCCGCGAAGCGCTGCTGGATGCCATCACCACCGGGCGTAATCAGATATTCCTGTCCGCCAGTAAGGCACAGGCGCATGTGTTCAAAAGCTACATTATCGACTTTGCCCGCATGGTTGACGTTGACCTGAAAGGCGACCCGATGGTGTTACCGAATGGGGCGCGCCTGTTCTTCCTCGGCACTAACGTGCGTACCGCGCAGAGCTACACCGGCAATCTCTATCTTGACGAATATTTCTGGATACCCAAGTTTCAGGAGCTGCGCAAAGTCGCCAGCGGCATGTCATTACACAAAAAATGGCGTACCACCTATTTCTCCACGCCGTCGAGTCTGGCCCACAGCGCCTATCCGTTCTGGTCTGGTGAGCTGTTCAATAAAGGCCGCCGCAATAAATCCGACCATATCCAACTGGATCTCAGTCATAGTCATTTAGCCCGTGGTGCGCTGTGTGATGATGGCCAATGGCGGCAGATAGTCACGGTTGAGGATGCACTGGCGGGCGGCTGTAACCTGTTTGACCTCAACCAGCTTTCTCTGGAATACAGCCCAGCCGAATATCAAAACCTGTTGATGTGCGAATTTGTCGATGACCAAGCGTCGGTCTTCCCGTTCGCCGAGTTGCAGGCTTGCATGGTGGACAGTCTGGAAGAGTGGGAAGACTACAACCCCTATTCGTTGCGGCCGTTTGGGCATCGCCCGGTGTGGATTGGTTACGACCCGTCCGAGGCCAACGGCGGCGACAGTGCCGGGTGCGCGGTGATCGCACCGCCAATGGTGCCGGGCGGCAAGTTCCGCGTATTGGAGCGCCACCAGTGGAAAGGGATGGATTTTGAAGCGCAGGCTAAACATATCGAAGAGCTGACGCATAAGTATTGTGTGGAATATATCGGTATTGATGCCACTACCGTCGGCCAAGGCGTTTTCCAGTTGGTGCGCCAGTTCTTCCCAGCCGCAAGGGAAATCAAATACACCCCTGAAATCAAAACCGCCATGGTGCTGAAAGCCAAGCACACCATTAATAACGGCCGTCTGGAATATGACACTGGCCACACCGATATCACCCAGTCATTTATGGCCATTCGCAAGACTATGACCGCCAGCGGTAAGAGTTCCACTTATGTCGCCAGCCGCAGTGAAGAAGCCAGCCATGCCGATGTGGCGTGGGCAATTATGCACGCTCTGTTAAATGAACCCCTTACCGCGACATATGGCGGCCATAGCCCTAATTTCTTGGAGTTTTACGGATGAAATCAATGACTTTTACTGCTGGTCAAGTTGACGGCCTGCGCGAACATTTCGAAAACTCGGCCTTTGACTATCAAAAGGCGTGGTATCGGGTGGGGCAGACCGGCGTAGCCCGCAATATCACCAAATCGCGCCAGATTGGGGCCGACTGGCTTTTTGCTTTTGAAGCGTTACTGGATGCCCTCACCACAGGCCGCAACCAGCATTTTTTAACCGTCTCAAGATATAGCGCTCTAACGACCCGCGCCACGATTGCCGAGTTTTGCCGGGTAGTTAGGGTAAACGTGAACCCATGCTCGCTGAATAATATTCTGTTAGGTAATGGCGCGCTTATCGCCTTTCACGGTGAAAACAGTCACGCAGCCGCTCAAACCGGGAATGTGTATCTGGGTGAATATGCATGGGCTAAAAACCCGCGTTCAATACTGCAAATGGCTAAGGGGATAGCGATGCACAAAAATCATCGTTTAACGCTCTATACCACACCCTCCCGCTCACATATTGCGTTCAAGATTTGGAATAGTTCACTGCAACACCCACGAAAAACAGCACCGGTGATACACACAAATAACGGCGTTTTTTGTGCTGATGATGTATTTCGTCAATCGGTCACGACTGATGATGCCATTCAACAAGGCTGCACGTTATGGGAAAAAGATTGGGATAAGGGTTGGCTGGAAAAACACATGACGGCGGATGATTTCAAGCTCTTATATTTGTGCGACTGGTCACAAGCGGCAAACAATGCAGGGGAAGTGAAATGAGTAAGCGCAAGGGCCGCAAGGCATTAAGCCGACCTGTCACCAATCACACCGCCAGCCAACAGCAGCCGGTGGAGGCGTTCACCTTTGGCGAACCTTCCGCCGTGCTCGACAAGCGGGAAATACTGGATTACATCGAATGCACCAGTAACGGTAAATGGTATGACCCGCCGATCAGCTTTGACGGGCTGGCGCGCAGCTTTCGGGCGGCGGTGCATCACAGTTCACCGCTGTATGTGAAACGCAACATACTGGCAAGCACATTTACCCCTCATGCAATGCTCAGTCAGCAGGCATTTAGCCGCTATGCACTGGATTATCTGGTGTTTGGCAATGCGTTTTTAGAGGTGCGCCGTAACCAACTGGGCGCACCACTGCGCCTCGACCCCAGTCCGGCCAAGTACACCCGCCGTGGATTAGAAAAAGATTGCTATTGGTTTGTCCAGAACTGGAAAGATGAACACCTGTTCGAAGCCGGGAGCGTTTTCCACCTGATAGAACCGGATATCAATCAGGAGCTTTACGGTTTGCCGGAATACCTCAGCGGTTTAAATTCGGCATGGCTCAATGAAGCCGCCACACTGTTCCGCCGCAAGTATTACCAGAATGGCGCTCACGCGGGATACATCCTGTATATGACCGATGCGGCGCAAAGTAGCAGCGATATTGAGGCGATGCGTAAAGCGATGCGCGACACCAAAGGGTTAGGCAATTTCCGCAACCTGTTTATGTACGCGCCCAACGGTAAAAAAGACGGCATCCAGATTTTACCGTTGAGCGAAGTCGCCACCAAAGATGACTTTTTTAATATCAAGAACGCCACCCGCGACGACCTGCTCAGTGTGCACCGGGTGCCACCGCAGATGATGGGGATTATTCCCAACAATACTGGCGGTTTCGGTGACGTGGCGAAAGCATCACAAGTCTTTGTCCGCAATGAGTTAACGCCGTTGCAAGAACGATTGAAAGAGGTGAATGATTGGATAGGGCAAGAGGTGATCCGGTTCAAGCCTTATGAACTGATAAGCGAGGATTGATATGGGACGTAAAGCGCCAACACCACCGCCATATAAACCCGGTGACACAGTGAAGAGGCCCGCACCACCGCCGCAGCCACCGCAAAAATACAAAGCGAAACAAGGAATAATTATGGAAGCACAAACTAACCCAAAAATCACAGCACAATTGGCTGTTGATATCCTTAATCAAGCGTTGTCACTTGACCCGGATTGTATTACTGCACTGGTATCGCAACGAGTAGAATGTAACGCGGCATTAGCCCATGACTCTGAAGTAGCTTGCGGTATGTCTAAAGGCAAATACATGACTGGCGCGCTTGGAATTATTAATTCACTGGTCAAAGACGGCGTTGTTGCCGCACAGTTTACGGATGACAATAAGCTGGCAGCGTTTCAAGTTTGCAAATAGTTAATTGATATTTTTGAATATCATAGCCGCCGAACCGGGCGGCTTTTTCATGCCCGAAAAGTAGCGATTCCAACACCTCGCGCCATACGCCACCAGACGCCCGTCACGCCATCACACCCCATGAACACGCATTGATTCCCAACTCAACCGAACGCAGCACCACGGCCCGCCCAAGATCGATAAATAAGGGTATCAAAACCCTTTGCGCGCAATGCTATCCCCGCCACGCCTGCGCGCTTTGCAGGTCGCTTTTCATGCACTTGCATGATCCATTGAGATCCGCGCCGGAACTGGCGCTAACAGGGGAAATAGGGGAGGGGATCAACATGCGGAATCATGCACTATATGCATGCATGACCCAAATCACGATGGGAGGCCACACATGCATTATTTTATGGGGGATTTATCAGTGCGATTTTTTACCGTCGGCGTTATAGAAAATCTCATCATAATTTTGGCTCGTGACTATCTGGCTGGTCAGGTCTGATATCAACGACATGGCGACAAGAAACTCGCTATTACTACACTGTGCAACTTGCGAAACTTCAGCAATAAACTGAATTCTTGATAGTGTTAATTCTATTTTATCAACGGGTTTCAATGCAGGCTCCTTATTATACTGTATTTATATACAGTATCGAGTAAAACAATATTCAGGTCAATACTGTATATGGCTGTTTAGTTAAATCAGATGCTTGTGACGCGCTATATGTTGTAAAAGTAATCCGCCGTGACGCGTCACAATGGTTTAACTGCACTAATTAATAAGCTGTTGATACCTTTGGTTTGCCAACACGCCGCTTCACCCCGTAAACAACACCCATTTGGATCGCCCGGCAAGGTATCGCCACATTTGCCACAGCGTTGTTTACCCAGCTCGGCTTGTTGCTCTTTTAGTCGCTGGTTATCTTGTCGAATCAGCAGCGCGATATATTCCGGTAAATCGTAGGCTGGCCGGAACAGACGCCGGGCAGCCATGCCCTCGATTAGCATGGCGAACTCTTCTGGCTCCAGTCGGGCGCGAATTTCATTGATACCAGCAGATTTATCACGCTGGCGCTGTGCCTGTTTACGGGTAGTGGCGTCGGTTTTAGTCATGAGTTTCCTCTCAGGTAGATTAATCATCGAATTCCGGCCAGTCGGACAAGGCCGGGTAATGGATCACCGCATCACCAACAGCCATTTTTGCCCCACGCGCTAACGATTCCAGTTCCCAACGTTGGGCGCTGATATCTTTCAACAGTAAATCGTTGCGGATTTGAGGGATGCGCTGGCGTTCTTCGCGGGTTAAGCGGGCAGATGGCGCAATAAGTCGGCCCTTGGTGGGGTCATAACTGCGTTGCATCTTGCTTATCGTTGGCTGTTTCTCTTTAACGCGGGCCACAATCGCCCTCACGGCGGCAGTGTCCGACCAGTCAATAACGGCATCCGGTGGGTATTCCATCGCCGCCACAGGCGTTTTATCCTGCCCGTTGGGGTCATTTGGCGCTTGGGTGTTTTCACCTAACCCACAGTTATTGACAGGACTCCGAGGCGCGCCAGCGGCGCTTTTCAACGTCAAAGGCTCAACGTCAACGGCACCCGAAACGATGCGCCATTGGGTTGTGCGGGTTTCATGAACATGGTCAGCGCCCAAATGCGGCGCATAGATACCGACGACTTTATGCACTTCCTCATCGTAAGCGTTCAGCTCATCGGCGATACGCTTGGCTACACGCACAGTCTGATTGCCGCTATTAGTTCCACCCTGCGCAGCGATGTAGGCAGCAAAATCACCCTCATCAGCAGCATGGCGCACAGCTTCCACCGTTTCGTCAAACGACTCGGCCAGACTTATAAAACGGATACGGCGACACTCGCGATAGGCTCCCATGGAGGGAATACCCATTGGGCGAAACTGAGGGATGCGCCACGTTGCCGCCCATGCTGTAACCGCCGCAGCGGAATCGGTTAGCAGCTCACCGGTTTCATGGTCGCGTTCACCCTCAAGCGCATAGCCGTCGATATTCTTGGCAATGTATTTAGCGATGTAACCAGCGGCCCCGCCTTTGTTCAGGTGCTTGCATTCAAAGCGGTATTTAGCGGCTCCTCGCTCGTCACTGTCTTCTTTCAACGCATAGCGGCGCATGATGTCGATAATCTGCTGGCGCTGCCTGCGCTCACAAAACAGCATCATGTGCCAGTGCGGGGTGCCGTCGTGGTGCGGCTCAACGACCCGCATCCCGTAGACGCTTAATTTATTGTCTTTAAAGGCGGTGCGCATTTTGCTCCAAATGTTGCAAAGGTAGCGCTGACCGTCTTTGGGGGAATAGGCTTCATCGTCCCACTTATGGTTAAGCTGGACTTTCTCGTTATCACCTTTACCGATAACGCGGGTCGGGTGATATTTTGACGGCGTGGTGACGGTCAGGAACATACCGACGTGCTTCTGTGAAGCTGCATATTTTTCGATACCGGCGATGGTGCTCATTAGCTCCATACGGCGAATTTCTGGATTGGAAATACTCGCCATCACCTTATCAATCAGGTCGATGCGCTCACCGGTTTCAATGTTTTCTAACTGGCAGCTTTTGAGGTATTCCAAATTAGACTGGCGACGGGCGAATACTTCACGGATGGCCTGCTTACTGGCATAAGAAGAGGCCGACATATCACGGCTGACATTACCGACAGCAATCAATAACGCTTCCCGCCAGCGGGTGCGCTGTGCTTTGAGTTTGCGCTCCCACCATTCAGGATCAACCAGACGTGATAGGCTGGCGATAGCAGAGGTGATATCTAACCGGCCTTTCAGGTATTTGCGCCAGTGCATCGGCGTGATATTAAAAGCGCGCGCCATTCTGGCAAGATCGCCGAATATGCGTACCTGTGTATCAGCCTGCAATAAAACAGCCCTGTCACCCTGATTAGCCTTAATGCATTCATCACAATGATGGTTGTACGCCACCATTAACTCATCGCCGATTTTGCGGGCAAAGCGGCGCAGCTCTTTATCGTGCATACCCGCTAGGCTGGCATAGGTTGGAGCATCAGTTGAAAAGCTCATTGATGCACTGAGGCGCATAACATTTTTGCTATTGACCACCTGAATACGCGGCCAGATACGCTGGTCAAAAACAAACACCAGCCATTTATTAGCGTCGTTTAGCCCTTTATTGGCTAACAGGTATTCATAGCGAGAAATGAACTGGTTACGCAGGAAGTGAGGCAGATTATTGATATTGGCTAAAACAGCTTGCCCCTGAATCAGTTGTTCACGGGTAAGCGGTCTTGCTGGTGCAAGGGTTTGGCGCGGTTTGCTGCCGGGGTAGGCATAGGCAGGAACAGCAGCGCCGCTGCCCGGATAAGGCAACGGCGGAGTTGGGGTAATGCGGCCACGCATATTATTAATGCTGGTCATAAGACTGAGTGATTATGTGCTCAGCGATTTGATTAAGCAGTTCAGCAGCTTCTACGCCACTCAATTCTCGGTTTAGAATTTGATTAGCAATCTCATCCAAACGAAAGGAAACCAGCGCGGCCTGATTCTTTCTTTCATCAATCCGAGCCTCATTTAGTAATAATTCGAGTGAGTTCATAGCCACAGGCGAGCGTTCATATCTGATTAATTCCGCTTGTTCCTTTGTATTCTTCATTGGTAATTCCTGTTTTTAGGCAATACGAAACCCGGCGAGTGAAACGCCATATATTGCGACCTTGGTTAATTAATAATATTCAGTGTGCAGTCATCATTACTGACAAACGACGGCAGCGAACGAGTAAACTCAATTAAGTAGTTCAGCGTTTCAACAACAGATTCTCTTTCTGCAGGACTTAATTCTGAAAACTGCATATTCACATGACGACTTTTTAAGCCAGCATGAAAACAAATTGTTTTACGCAAATGTGCAGGCGATTTATCAAAAGCCTCCTGAGCAACATTCTTTCTATTACGGAAATACGTTTCTTTTAATTCAGCAATACGAGCAATACCCGTCATTCTCAATTTTTCAGCTTCCGTTAATTGCAGCATATAACCCCCAATCAACGCCCGAATAGACGGCGTAATATTGGCGTCTTCTTTGCAGAGGACAATTCTTGTAAAAGCGCCTTTTGATTACTTCCCGGCTTCCAGCGCTGGCCGCTCTTCAATTCCAGCACCCCGTTACCGAAATGACGCAGGTTTACCGGACTTTGCTGTTTCAACAGTGGAGCAATAGAAATAATCATAAAAACACCTCAACTCAAACCAGCGACAGCACTCAAGCCGCTAATAACATCAACGGTTGAAGCAAGCGCGGGGGTTGATTGAATGCGCGCCTGCACTGTCAAGCCAATCAGTGACAGATGGCGAATCGCAGTATTGACGCTATCCAGCAGGGCAGATTTACTGAATGCTGTTTTGTGATTACCTTGCACCGCAGCGGCAGCAATAGAACCCACGGCAGCAGTAGCATGAAGCGCGTAAGTCGGGATATTATCGGTGCAGGCTTCATTGACTGGCACAGATGGCATGCAATTGATTTGTGACAGTAGGCCGTCTAATAACGTTGGGTCTTCGGTCTGGTCGGTGATGCGTAGCAGTTCGTCAACGGTCAGGCGGTGTGGCTGGTCAGGATTCAATTTGTTACGCAACACTTGCGCCGCAATCCCTGCGTTTGCTGCCAGCTCGACTAAGTTGTGCTTTAACGCAAACTGGCGGCAGGCGTTATCAAAGTGCGGATGTTTGGACACTGAAAAATCAAACATGGCTTACTTCCTCACATATGCCGACAATTAGTTGGCAAATTTGAATGTCGAACATTACTGGTTTGCCGCTTCTTTAGTGAGAGCGATCATATTTACGAGAACCTTTTCCATTTTGCGAACTTTCTGGCGGATAGGTAGACGACCATCTTTCACCATGCCACGGCAGGTTTCATAAGGGATTCCGCTCAATTTTGAGAACTCGGGCAGGGATAAATAAGGAGAGGTTACTGTGATTGCAAGGTTTTGAATCATGGTGCATCCTGTAATGTGTGGTTAATGCGGGTTAATTTGTGTCTTTGTTCAATAATGAGGAATTTAATCCTCAAAGTTGTACGAGTCAATATTATTTTGGCGGGAATATTGAATGGTTTTTAGTGGCGGACAAGCTGTTGTTGATAGGTTATTGAAAGCCTACGGTTTTTCAACGCAACGTGAGCTTGTAGGAAAAATAGGTGTTGGTCATGGAACAGTAAGCACGTGGATCAAACGTGGGTATTTTCCCGGCAAAGAAATTGTTCAGTGCGCACTTGAAACGGGTGCATCTTTGCAATGGTTAGCTACTGGGGAAGGAGAACCGTGGGAAGCCGACAAAGCTACTAATGAAAAAGAACACGCTAAATTAATTCAGCACAGAAAGTTGGTTGATGGATTGTTAACCGATGCCAGCCCCGTATTACTTGATCCTGAATTACTTCCAGTACAGATAGATGAACCTGAGTTGATTTCTTCACCTAATGCCAAGAGTTCATTTCTGGTTGAGCATCAATTCAAGAAAATTACTGATGGCCTTTGGTTGATTGAAAAAGCGGGAGTTGCATCTATCAGTGATATTACCCGTTTACCGGGTGATGTATGGCGTATCAATGATATAAATTGGCCGGTTAGTGAGGTCAGTATTTTGGCTAAAGTTGTTGGGGAAATTACAGGCTATTAATACCCTGTACTAAAAAGTAATCGGCGCACTAATGGAATAATAATCTAATGAAATTATTAGCTAGTGCAGTAATTGGTATTCTTCTTTTATCTTTACCTACGATCACTATGGCAAAAAACTATCCCTGCTCCGGCAAAAAGGGTGGGGTATCCCATTGTGAAAATGAGAAATTTGTCTGTAATGATGGCTCTATCAGTAAATCAAAGAAAACCTGTACACGTTAGTTTTTAATCAGATGTTTGTCGTGCTACATATCAAACATTGACTACTGTTTTTATATACAGTAAATAAGCCCAAGGGATTATTCTTGAGGACTTATTTATGGCAGTACGGAAGTTACCCAACGGGAAGTGGGTCTGTGATTTTTACTCAGATGGCCGTGATAGTAAGCGGGTTAGGAAAACCTTTGTTACTCGCGGCGAGGCGTTGCGCTTTGAACGTGAACAATTAGCGCAACGTGGTGATCTGGATATTGACTACACACCGGCAGAGACTGCCGCGCAGAGGTTAAAAACATTGGTCGGTCAGTGGTATGAACTCCACGGGCGCTCTTTGAGTGACGGCAAAGCAAGATTAGACAAACTCAATATCCTGTGTGATAACTTGGGCGATCCTGCTGTTGCTGATTTTGACCGGGAAGTGTTCGCCAAATACCGCAAGCAGCGTTTAGCCGGTGAGTTTAGTCGTAAGCCAAAACACGGAATCGTTAAACCGCCAAAAGAGGCAACGGTCAACCGCGAACATGCTTATCTGCGAGCTGTCTTTAATGAGTTGAAAAGGCTAGGGCATTGGAATCATGCTAATCCGCTGGATGGTGTCAGGTTATTTCGTGAAAGCGAAAACGAATTAACTTTTCTTTATGAAGATGATATTAAGCACCTGCTGTATGAGTGTGACAATTCCAGCAATAGAGATCTCGGTATCATTGTTCGTATCTGTCTAGCCACTGGTGCACGTTGGAGTGAAGCGGAGCAGCTAAGACAGGCTCAGGTGATGCCAAACAAAATTACCTATATCAACACCAAGAGCAAAAAGAACCGTACAGTCCCTATTTCTGCGGAACTGCATAAACTGATTCCAAAGATGAAAGGGCGCTTATTCGTCAATGCCTATGACGCATTTGGTCAAGCGATTGACCGGGCTAAACTGGTGTTACCTACCGGCCAGTTAACCCACGTTCTACGCCATACTTTCGCCAGTCATTTTATGATGAACGGTGGCAACATATTGGTACTGCAACAAATCCTCGGGCACTCCACTATCCAAATGACCATGCGCTATAGCCACTTTGCACCGGATCATTTAGAAGCGGCAGTGAGTTTGAATCCATATGACCGCATTTCGAAAAATTAATAATGTGAGAATGTAATGATGAATAAAATGGTTGGAGATTTTTGTAATAACTGCGTCCAAGGAGAGAATCATTATGTCGTTAGAATATCTAGTTCTCGGAGGTAATGCTGACTGTATTCTCTAGCAAGATACGATAAATCTGACAGTCAGCTAAGAACGAGAAGCGGAAATTCGTTAGTGTTGTCATATCTTCTTAGCTGCATTAATAATACTCTAATATGTTAGTCAACAGAGGACTGGTCAAATTAAAAACATCAGAACCATGACTTATCATTCAAAAATAAAAATGCCCCCAAATAAATTAATTTTGGGGGCTAATGGTTTTTTCTAAAACAGGGCAATAATGATATTCAAATATACTTATCAGGCCTCTGCATCTTTGAATGCGGCGGAAAGTATACTTCCGAAAGAACCTGGAGCCTCATTCTTTTTCGCCCCTAACCGTGCAGCTTCGAAACGGTCACCAACACTACCCGGAGTAATGTATTTATCATAATTTTTAACATTTGATGATCTAGCTCTATTAATTCTGTCTAATTTTCTTTTGAAAATATCGTGATAATTGTATTTAAGCTTATTAAAAACAAAGTCCAATACTTCATCAATTTCTTCAAATTGATGCCTTCTCAAGCAAACCTCTATAAAATATGAAAGCCCATTCAGCACCTTTACTTTCATATCATGTTGAAAATTATCAAGTTCTTTGTTTTTTATGCAACTAAACACTTCAAGACCTGGGTAATTAAAAATTCTATAAAACTCTTGGCGCTGCTCTGAAAATATTTTTTCATATTCTACATCGGTTATTTCTTTAATTCTGTAATCATCTTTTAGTTCCTCTCTTGCATCAATCCAGAATGTAGCTTCATATCTCATCAAAACACAAAGCAAATCAAGTCTTTCATTTTCTTCTGTGAAGGAGTTAAGTTGAAGTAAATTGCCAATTAAAGTAATTGCTTTCGTCTTCTCTTTCTTATCCCCACGCCATAGATATGTGGAATATGTTTTTACAAATAAAGGTGAGTTGTTATATGCATATTGGTATTCACCAAGAAGTAAGATGCCCTCTTCATAGCCACCATTATCTTCGATTATATATTGCGCCAGGTTTATAACGGCTTGAATTTTAATTTCGGCGGGAGTAACTGCTCGTGATATAATCGACCGGTATTTTTGCTTAACTTCGCTTGGCTTTTTAGTGATTCGAGAGTTATCTGCATCATTTAGAAGAGAAAGGTTATTATCTAAACCCTTATCAGTTCCAATTAGCTGCAGGCGACTAGTTACTGAGCCATCTTCCTGGAATGATTGCCTCATAAGAGTAGCAATCTCACTTGAGTAAACTTTGAAATATTTATCATCAACAATGGTAATTATTTTTAGCTTAACTAACTCCTCTACTGCCTTCTCGAACTCATACTTATCTCTTTCCATGTTTAATATATACTGAAGCTTTGAAAGTAAATTAATTAAATCACTTTCTGATGTTAATATCCCCATCACACCAAATATTTTCAACGCACTCACGGAAAGATAATCTTTTATTCTCCCATAGAGAAACTCTATAGCATTCTTTCCAGTATTTATCTTGGAATCAAGCATCGTTTCAATAGAACCGCTTTCGCCATATATTATTGCGCTTTGGAAAATAAATAAAGGCCTCCCACTGGTTAATTGATGAATTGATGCAGCCAACTCATTTGAATCTCTGCCTTTTTTATATATTTCAGTGTCGATTGCAAGTTCGTTCTCTAGTACGCTGTCAAAAAAGCTCAATGATTCAGATGGAGATAGTTCTTTAACTTCAATTTCCTCACCTGTAATATTACTGGCTGAGCGAGTTGTTATAACCACCTTATGGTGGCTAATATCAAGTAGCTTTATGAATTCAAGTAGTTTATCTTTTTCTGAAGGAGTAAAGGTTTCATAATCATCTATTATGATTAGCAACTTTCCTTGGAAATTAATTATATCTGATTGGTCAGAACTATCATGGCAGAAAGCAATACTGTTAATATATCTTATTACTGACTCATAAGAGTCGACGTTACCGTTAATCTTTTCTATTATACCTGTGTGATAGTTGAATTTTCTATCTTTGGCAGAAACAAAAGCAATATAGTCAAAGTATTTCCTTTCCTCACTAAGCAACACTTCACAGACCCTTTGAATAGAAGCGGTTTTCCCTACACCTCCATGCCCCCAAACGGTAGAGAAAACAGTAGATGTATTTTCTTTTAGAAATTGTACTAATTTTTTGACTATTGCTGTATCAATGTATTTTTTATAATTATTTTCGAAACTATTAATGATGGTCCCGTTACTGGCTTTAACTCTTCGCTCATCGATTTCCATGATAGAACCAATGATTCCATCAACCGTAAAGTATTTCCTGTTTGTTTTAATAAGTTGGTTGAACATTGCTCTAGATGCAAGCTTGTCATCTATATAAGAGAAAAGATAGAATTCATCGACCTCATCTGTTTTCAAAAAAGGAGATATCTTATGATATTCGGTATTATGGTATATATATAAAGTATTTCTTTCTAACTTGGCAGTCGATTGCGAAATAGTGCAAGGAGAATACTCACCTGTCGGTTTGTATCGAATTCCTTTCGAAACTGACTCATTCGAATAGAATACACTTATAATGTCCATATCTGATTTCAAAAAAAACGGCCCAGCATCTTTAATGTTTTTATAAATCTCACATAGTTTTTCATAAAGCTCCTCGGCCCCATCTTCAAATGAAAAACCATGTCCTATTGATTCATTTCTTAAGTTAGGGTATTTATTAATATTATCTTTAAATATTTTAAGTTTCTTCCCCCCAAATATTTCTCCTTCTATATCCAGCACCCTTACCAAATTAAGGATGCTACCAATTGATGGTCTAACCACATTTTGAAAGCACATAGATCTCGAGTCATCATCAACTCTTGAAATGTTTTTATTCCATAGATATCCAAGTGTTAATACTAGAATGTATTCTATTCTCGATTGCTCTTGAGTGGCTGCATCTCGAAAATTACCAGTAAATACGTTAAGTTCTGATTTTTCGCCTATTTTTTTGGAAAGGTAGTCCATTAGTAAACTCCAGATTTTCCAGATAAGTTGGTGGGCAGAAACGAGTTAGAATGTAGTAGGAGGGCGTTTAAAACGTTACATTCAATTTTAATATACAACAAGATGTATTCTATTTATAGAGCTGATAGGTTACTCATACACCATTGGCTAACGATGAAAGCGTTGCATGAAACCTTCAATGACATTTACACAGCTTTCAAGGTAGTAGCTTTGAAGCATCACTTCTCTTAATAAATATCAATGCCTGCTTATGGCACAGAGTCGAACGTCAGATTTGATTACATCCTGAACAGTAAGGGCGTCAGATTAAGAACGAGTTAGTACATCTGATTCTTTTTGAGCATTAAATTTAGTTTGATTACTGTGACTACCACCCCCACAACAACCCAAACTAACCCGCTATCGTGTTTGGTAACTTACTGATTTTATGTAAGTGATTGATTTGCAGATTGTTCTAAGAGTTTTTAAAATCCCTCGGCTTATGGCTGTGCGGGTTCAAGTCCCGCCCCGGGCACCATGGAAACAAATCTAAGTAAAACAAAGTAGTATGAGTATGTCGTTAACCGCCGAGAGGCGGTTTTTTTGTGACCCAAATCTTATTTCACCATTGGTTTTCACCATATCCCTGCTCTTTTGTGGCTGTTTCACCATTCAATTTCGTCACTTTATTGCTCTTCTTGTTGCCCGCCGACGACAGGGACAATCGCGACTTTTCTGTCATACCGTGCCGTTTGCGATGCATTTTTATGTCCCGAAATCGCCTGTTTTTCATAGAGGGTTCCTGTGAGATCAGAAACACCTTTCGCCTTCAAATCGTGGAAGGTGAAATTGAAATCCAATTCAGGGTGTGACTCTTTTGCCATTTTCCTGGCTTTACGCCACTGGCTATTAAAAACATCACGGCTATACCGACATCCACCTCTTTGGTGGATGAGATAAATGCTACTTATCCCTGGCTTCAAGGGGAGGGTATCGGCCAACGCAATCGCATTCTGCAATCGTCCGGTCCAGGCCTTAATTTGTTTTACTCCCGTTTTTCCCTGCCTGATATATAGCCCCGCGTCTTTAATTTGGTCACGGCGTAACGCAAGCACGTCAGCTTGTCTTGTGAGATACAGATAGGCTATTTCCATGGCGATGCGGACAATGTTAGAGGCGGCAAAATAGACTGCACTATATTCTTCATCAGTAATATAGCGCTCTCTACTGAGCTTCTTAAACTGCTTTACACCAGTGCAAGGATTCAATTTTACTTTTCCGCGCTCGTATCCCCAGCGGAAGACTCTCGACATGAAAGATTTTTCTCTGTTGGCTTGAATCCGACTTGTTATCCCCCGTTCATCCATATACGTTCGAATATGCTCGGGCTTTATACTGTTGGATGACATTTTTCCAAATACAGCGATTATTTTTGAGGAGTGTTTGCGATAGTCTTTTTGTGTTTCACTCGCCAAATCACAGAAATCGCCGGACACCAAAAACTCTTTAATGAGACCAGTAAATGTCGTGTCACTTTTCTGGCCGACCATTAATCTCTCATAGGCCATCCATACCTCGGCCTGGCTGGATCCAAAGCTGCAAAGTCGGATTGTTCCACCATCGATGGCCCCGAACTCATAGGCTGACCTGCCTTTTCGAACACGAGGCGGCATCCAGTTGTCAGCGGGGTCTTTGCGTGGGCGAGCCATAATCAGGTTGTTCATCAGACTCCACCTGAATGAGCTGACGCGATGACAGTGGGTCCCCAGGTGGTGCTGGGTCAAGCATCTTTCCGCATGATAAAAAAATGCCATTTTCGTGTAAGCATTCGCATTGTTTTCTCGGTTGAACAAACTCGGTGATCTCTTCTAATTCAATACGAGTTAATAATTTCCTATTCAGACGCTGTAGACGCAATGCTGAATAGGTTCACCCATCAAAGCGATGAACCTGCTTGCTCATCAACGTATTACGCTAATATTTTCCAGCGTTACCTGACTTTCAGGCTTATCATTTACCTGATGGGCAACCGGGACAAATATGTTTATATCTTTCAGCCAGGCTTCTTTGCTACTGCTATCGGGCTGATATTTCTGTGTTTGAGTACATTCAGCTAACAGATATTTCCCGCTAAACGCAGGTGAAAGGTTATGAGCATATCCCTCTCTTGTTACCTCGCAACGTAAGATTCCTGAAGAAGACGCTTGCTTATTGGAATCAATATCGTCCCTGTGTGCCATACGTTATAATTATGGATTTTAAATACTACAAAGGAGCAGTATGATGCGATCAGCTATTTTAACTTTCTTAATACGAATATTCTGATAGCTCTCTATTACGAAATGGCTATTCTTGCTATTATTTTTTCATCTCTAATAACAAAAGTGATTTTTCGTTTAATAAGAAAAGATAAATAACTTAAACAGGAATAACCATTTTTGGCAATATGTTCCAGCGTCAGATCGACAATCCATTCACCATCGCCGTCAGTAAAGCCTAACAACTGGCGGTAATCATATTTAACCGTTTACCTGTTATTAATTTAAAATTACTTAAGTGTTATTATTAAAATAACGATAGCATTTTAATTAAAAACAAGGAAAAAATTTATTTTCATTACTTTGATTTTAGTCTTGTAATACTATTTTTTGCGGGTACAGGAGGGAATTGCACATGCATCGGGTTATCTCAACGAGATAATAACTAGTTGCTACCCCATGTAGGTGTTCATCGGTAATATCATTGAAGACTAAATCATTGACTGGGTAGTGTAACTGTTGAGTGGAGGGGGGAATCTATGTTAATCAGGTGTAAAACGAAGCCCGCGTAAATGTGCGGGCTTCTGATCGTGTGAGTTACTTTGATCGCTCAGACAGACAGTTGGTTAATTATTAGCCTTGATTTAAGAGATCGCTATTATTTTCCTGGTTCTCCGCCATCATATTTCCGGTATAGTTTCTAACTTCCCGCAAACGGAGGTTCTTTTCTTAAAATTTTATCAATGACATTTAACACGCCTGAATCATTATTCGAGTCGGCCTGATATTTCGCTATTTTTTTAATATGTTCTGGCGCATTTGCCATAGCAAATCCATACCCGGCATATTGCAACATCTCAACATCGTTGCCACCATCACCAAAAGTCACCACTTCTTCATCTTTCACCCCCCATATATCCTGGAGTAATTTAATACCATTGGCCTTATGTACACCAGGTATGATTAGGTCAACAGAACCATGACCACTGGACACTGGGGTTACAATACCGCCTAATTCAGCCTCAATGAATGTCATAAAGTCAGCCAATTCTTCATCGGGCAAACTGATTGCGAACTTGAATGCGGGTTCTTCGATTTGACTGAAGTTATCAATAATTTTAAGTCGATGGTAATATTTGCTCATGGTGGTGTAGAAAGCATTATCAGATGAACTGAGCATACAAGCACCATTCTTGCCACAAACAATAATATCAAGATGAGGTAGTGGTAAGATTGTTTCTAGAACTTTGTCACGGTTTTCATCGGATAGTGCTCCGCAGAAAATTTCTGTATTTTCATTGCTAACGTAGGCACCGTTTTCAGCGACAAATGCGATTTCATCAGCGATATCGGGAAAGAATGAGATGAGCTGGTAATATTGGTTGCCACTGGCAACAACAAATTTTATTCCATTATCTTTTAATTGTGCATATTGAGCGCTAAACCTTTTCCTATCAAAATTCATCTGGTCGTTAAGAAAGGTTCCATCCATATCAACTGCAACGATTTTAATACTCATTTTATTTCCCTCTTTAACATATTGAAGATAGTAGTTTGATAGAAAATATCTTAACGCTATTTATCTAAAAAAAAGCTAGCAAAATTTTGCTAGCTGGTAAAGTTACCATACTCAGTCACAAATTTTATCTTTAGATGAATCTTCACAAATATGTTTACGCTGTATTAATTTTTGATGCGGTTATTCCTCGTTGATATATTTCAGCTTAAATGCCCCGACCGCAATAACGAGGAATGTCAGTGCCATAATGGCGAATGCGGTGTAAAGATCAGTTAAGTGAGCAATAAAACCAATCAGCGCTGGCCCGCCCAGCACGCCGAAGTAACCTAGTGTTGCAACCATGGCAACGGACATATTTACCGGCATCACTTTTTCCTGGCCCGCCAGGGTTATCAGTACCGGAACAATGTTTGCAGCCCCAACTCCAACTAGCGCGAAACCAAGCAATGTGAATTTCCAGTCGGGGATAATGACCGCAACTGCATAACCGATCATGGCGATGATACTGCTGAGAACCAGTACGCGTTTACGTCCCAAAAGGCTGACAACTTTATCGCCAGTGAAACGCATGATTGACATCGTTCCACCAAAAATTGCGAATCCCCAACCTGCATGTGTTATATCAAGGCCTCGATCATTAGTGAGAAAAACGCCGCTCCAATCTAATACTGCACCTTCCGCCATAAAACAAATCATGCACATTAATGCCATTAACACGAGTCGGAAATTGGGCTTTGGTTTTGTTATCGCTTGCTCAGTAGGTTCTTTATGATCACCAAAGGGGATTAA
The DNA here is from genome assembly GCF_030433455.1 of Yersinia sp. 22-579. Taxonomy (NCBI): domain Bacteria; kingdom Pseudomonadati; phylum Pseudomonadota; class Gammaproteobacteria; order Enterobacterales; family Yersiniaceae; genus Yersinia; species Yersinia sp. 22-579. Next base: position 78,193 of record NZ_JAUJTZ010000007.1, read on the forward strand.
TTCATTAAAAACCGTCACGGTAATAATAGCGATGACTGCAATGGCAATGAATGTCACGGCAAGAGGCATCAAACCAAGCGTAAATAATATTGCACCACCACCTGCTCCTGCAATTGAACCAACACTGAACAAACAATGAAAACCTGACATTAGTGGTTTATCAGATGATTGTTCAACCAGTGAGCCTTGGACATTGACTGCAACATCTGCCAGACCGATTCCAGCGCCAAAGAAAAATAGGCATAAAGCCATCAAAGGAAATTGATCAATGATTGCCAGAGTAGGCAGGAATATACAGGCTAGGGCGATACCTAATAGCATGATATTTCTACAACCAAAACGGCCGATGAGTTTCCCGGAGAACAGCATGGCAAGTAGAGAGCCAGTTCCCAAACAAAGCAACAGTAATCCTAACGAGCCAGCATCAAAATGAAGACGATTTTGTGCATAGGGTACCAATGAAGCCCAAAGGCCCATTGCAAATCCTGCGACAAAGAATATTGCCCGCGTGGCCGAGCGTTTAGCATAAGTATCCAGAGTGGCATCAAGTGTAGAGCTAGACATTCAGTAGTTACCTTTCTCTGGTGAGTGGTCGCGAAATCGAATTTGTTAGCAATGTAAAACTACTTACTAAAAGACTTATATTAAGTAATAAAATATAATGGCGACGTTCAAGAAGTCAAGAACATTCTTGCCGTGGAAGGTGTTTATTTATAGGTGTTAAATAGGGGATAGAATGCGAGCATTGAAATGAGATTTTTAGTGCTAAGGCAGGGCTTTAACATCATTTACTTGGGTAAGTTAGCTATCAAAGACTCTAAAATTATTATAGGCGTCGAGGGTATATTCTGATATGCCTTTATGATAATCAGATTTTATACAATCGCGATAGACAAATTGCGGAATATGTTTGTTATCAAATCTTTTTAATAACTCAATAGCTAGTGCATCAATACATGCTTGATCGATGTTATTACCTGATACAGCTATGGTGACCGGATTAATAATAACAATTAAAGATGAAGTGACATGCAGAAGCCTTTCAAACTCGGAGGTATGATGAGAGTTAGTATTCTTTCCATTGGTTAAATTATTATAGAAGGGCAGTTTTGATACCTCCCCGGCGAATTGGCTAGCCCCACGTAGCATTTTCCCGGAAATAACCATGCCACAACCTGCGCAATGTCTCGGGGGCATGAATATGTAAGCGACTGGATCATTTGTACCGCAGCAATAATTTCGGTAGAAGCCAAATGCAGTGTAATTCATATCATTGCCCACTTGAACAAAAATACCCAATTGGGTATTTAGCTGCTCAGCAATATCCAGTCCTTCTAAGTGAGTAATATCACAAGTTAGGACTTTCCCATCGACCACAACACCTGGAAGGCCAAGGCCTAATGCTTTGATATTAGGATGTTTATCTATTATCTCTTTAATATGGTTAATTAATATCTCCATAGTAAGATTATTATAAACTTCATTGTATTCTTGAATTTTTTTGCCATCGGCCGAGGTGAGAAAAGACGAAATAACGCCGCTGTCATTTGTACCCTCGGCATAGACACTTAATACACTAAAGTAATTTGGATTATATATATAGCGTTTGGCTGGCCGACCACCGCGTGATTCATCGAGAGATTCCTCTATAACCTCTCCCTCAGCGCATAATTCATTCAGTATCGTGCCACAGGTTGCCAAACTTAACCCAGTTTGAGCGGATATATCGCTTTTCGTTGCAGATACCAGTGATTTTAATGTGCCAGTTACCAGCATGATATTTTTTTTCTTCATCTGTCTGGTAGTGTTAATCAGCACCGTTGTCATTTTTTTCACCCATAATTTAACTGGAAGAAATATAACATGTTCGTATTTATGAATAAATAATTATCATGGTCTTCGCCGGATGTTACAGTGTTTAAAATGAGAGATAAACCCCTGGTGCTTGTCGAGAGATATTGACAGCATTAGGTTTAAGTTAACTGAGATGGATGAGAATAATATATGGCGAGTAAAAAAAGAGGGATGGGCTACATCGCCATCATGGTCGATGATTATGATAAAGCGATTGAATATTATACTGAAAATTTGGGTTTCTTTTTGAGGGAAGACGAGCCGCAGCCAGGGAAGCGCTGGGTATTGATTTCACCCACAGAAGATAGTGAGTGTCGTTTATTGTTGGCTCGTGCATCTAATGAAAATCAAGTGACATTTATTGGCAATCAATGTGGCGGACGAGTATTCCTTTTTCTTGAGACCGAAGATTTCTGGCGTGATTATCAATTAATGAAATCGAAAGGAGTAACATTCTGTGAGGAACCGCGCAAAGAAGCCTATGGCATGGTCGTGGTGTTTGAAGATATCTACGGCAACCGCTGGGATCTTTACCAAAAATAGCACTATATTGCCTATCAGCGGGTAAAGCCCACATTATGCGGGCTGTAACCAAACACTGACTAAAACCCTGATATTGGCAAATGGTACATTAATGGCTAAATCTGAAACCACTGATTGTATGTGCTAAGCCAAATATTGGTATAAGCGAAAGCGTAAAAATTTCGAAAATATAGCAGCACTTATCCCGATATTTATCAGTAGGCCGTCATATTTGTCTTCCCCAAAGCAGCACTCGGTATGATAGGAATATAGCTATGATAAAGATTATCTCGGTGAGAAATCATCCAGAATATAAAGATAAAGCTATCCACTACTTTCAAAGTAAGTGGGCTACAGAAGAGACCAAAATGCTTTATCAAGATAGCATTACGCATTGTATTGGTGCAAAAAAGCCGTTGCCGCAATGGTATTTGATGGAGCTCAATGCGGAAATTATTGGCTGTGTGGGGTTAATTACTAATGATTTTATCAGCCGGATGGATCTGTACCCTTGGCTGTGTGCGCTCTATATTGAAGAGAACTTTCGTGGCCATGCTTATGGTGAGTTGCTGATAAAGCACTTGGCGGAAGAGGCCAAAAGTATCGGTTTCGACGAATTACATTTATGTACTGACCATATTGGTTTCTATGAAAGATATGGTTTTATTTTTACCGGGATGGGCTATCACCCATGGGGTGAGTCTTCACGAATTTATTCTCTGTCACTGATTTAATTGGAGTAGTGAAAAGAGCGAAGGAGATTGCTGTGAGTATAAATAAGGTTACATTGCAACGGGTCTATGATGTTGAACCACCTTATCAGGCCAATACTTTCTTGGTTGACCGTTTATGGCCGCGTGGGATCAGTAAGGCGCGTCTGGAGGGGGTTGTATGGCTAAAAGAGGTCGCACCGGATAACGCGTTGCGGCAATGGTTCCATCAGCATTTGGATTGGCCAGAATTTGTCATACGCTATCGGGCCCAGCTCAATAACTCTACGGCTTGGGAACCTTTGCTTGCGGTGTTGAAGCAACAGCCAATCACGTTGTTATATGGCAGTCGTGATGAGCAAAATAATCAAGCAGTCGTTTTACGCGATTTTCTTCTCAGTAAACTGTAGTCCTTTAACTTTACTCACTATTATTGAATCAATCGGTAGTGTACGTTTCATTATTCAATAGCGGTTTGATATTAATCTTAGCCGTATTCGCGTAAAATTCAGCCCGTAAGTTTGTTTATCAAGCTACGGGCTGAATGTATTCTTTAACCTACTGGCTTTTGTTCATACAAATCAGAGGTGGCACTGCTTTAGTTCCACTTTCTTTGACAGGCATATTTCTGTGTTCTGCTGCAACTTCTCGGGCGCGTTTACGCAAACTAAACCAGCCAACGACTAACAATACGGCAATGACAGGTAAAGTCGCAACGGTCCAGGTACCATTCGGATAATCTAACGCCATCATGATTAATACACCGGCCAGGAAAAATAGGGTTAGCCAGGATGTCACGGGAGCACCAGGCATTTTAAAGGCGACGGGTTTGGCCGTGCCGTTCTTTATCGCCTGACGTAATTTCATCTGACACACAATAATGAATGCCCATGAGCTAATAATCCCTAGCGACGCAATATTCAAAACAATCTCAAATACCTGTGATGGGACGAGAAAGTTGAGCACTACACCAAAAACATAGATGCCGACAGTGACCAGTATCCCGGCATAAGGGACCGATTGGGGGCTCATTTTGGACATGAATTTTGGTGCTGAACCGCCCATCGATAATGAACGTAGAATGCGGCCTGTAGAATACAGCCCCGAGTTCAGGCTGGAAAGAGCGGCGGATAGCACCACGATATTCATGATCGTTCCAATATAAGGAACGCCTAAGTTACTGAAGAATGTCACAAAGGGGCTTTGACCCGCCTGATAGGCATTCCAGGGCAATAAACATACCAACAGAACCACTGAGCCGACATAAAACAGGCCAATACGTAGAATCACACTATTGATCGCTTTGGGTAGCATTTTTTCTGGGTCTTTGCACTCGCCAGCTGCGGTGCCAATTAACTCAATACCTGCAAAAGCAAATATAACTCCCTGAACTAATACCAGTGCGGGAAGTAACCCGTGGGGGAAGAATCCACCATTATCTGTGATCAGATGCATACCGGACGAGTGTTCACCTACACTTTGGCCGGTTCCAAGAAAGATAACCCCGACGATCAGAAATATGGAGATGGCGGCCACTTTAATCAATGCGAACCAGAATTCCATCTCCGCAAACCATTTAACGCCAATCATATTCATGGTGGCGACAATTGAAAGTGCGCCTAACGCAAACAGCCATTGGGGTACATCAGAGAAGGTTCCCCAATAATGCATATAGAGAGCAACGGCGGTAATATCGACGATTCCTGTCATTGCCCAGTTGAGAAAATACATCCATCCAGCAACATAGGATGCCTTTTCGCCGAGAAACTCGCGAGCATAAGAGACAAAACTACCACTGGAGGGGCGGTGTAAAATCAGTTCGCCGAGGGCTCTGAGAATGAAAAATGAGAAAACCCCGCATACCAAATAAACCAATGCTAATGCTGGGCCTGCCATTTGCAAACGAGCACCGGTACCTAAAAATAGGCCGGTACCAATAGAACCGCCGATCGCTATCATTTGTATATGACGCCGGCCCATACTTTTGTGATAGCCAGTATCATGAGAATCTAACCAGCGTTTTTTTGCGTCGTGATGGGTTTCTGCAGAGTGCTTTCCTGACATCATAGACATTCCCTATTTTCCTGTCTGTTGTGCAATCATCGTGAATGTATTACTGCAACCGATTGCTAAAGGTTAATGCATAAATAGCGTCTTAGCGCCTTCACTTGTTATGGCTTTGATCATTACTCTTGAATTATGGGAGGGCATGCTATCGTTTCTATCGTGATGAGGCAAAAAAATATTCACTTATAAATTATTTTTTTTGCGGTATTACCGAAGTCACTAATTGAATGGCTAAGGTTAATTTATAATCACACTGCATGCTTCCATATTAATACATTTAGTATGATTATTGATTATTTTTAGAACAACCCGTAACCGGTTGTTATGTAGGTGAATGCGGAGAGTTTGTTTTTTTACTATAAATCAATTCTGACTATTTTCTATCGATACTATTTTTAGCCTGACTTTATATTTTATTACTATCATTTTAGATTAAATTGCAGTTTATCTTAATTAGAAGAAAACTTTTATGCAGATATTCTTTTTATATGCATGGTTTGTCTTTTTGGCACAAAAAGCATACTTTGATATCGGGTCTATAGATGTTTCAATTATGATCAATATAAAGGGTTACCAATAAGATATTACTCCAGGTATTGATAGCATACTGAGTTGAAACTGGGGGGACTGCTAAGCTATAGCATTTAAAGCCATGAGTAGACTGGCTGTCGTAAGCGAGCGATTTCATGCATGCAAAGTGTTTATACCTAAATAAAGACTTTAATCTAACCGTCTTTAACTAAAAAAGCATAACAGAGAAACTTGATTACATTCGGATTTTTTAATTACAAAACACCGAGTTAAGTTAATTAAAATAAACCTGTCGAGAGGCTCTCAAATGCAATAAGTATATCACTATCGCTTGTTCTTTTACTCTGAGTGGAGTGGTATCTTGAGGTTGAGCATTTACATTTTATGTTTTTATTGTTGATGTTAATAATAACTTTTAGCGACAGGTTAATCGATTACTTCCTTAAATAGGTCTGTGATAAATATCGAATATCATTAGCTGATCATAACATTCAATACGTTACCTCTTGTTCCTTAGGTACTACCCAACAGTAGGTCTAAAATGAAAAAAACAAATCAGGACATCACTCTTGCTTCCGACGAAGAGATCGATATGGCAGATAAATTTTCCATCAAAACGTTGATTACCAACGTGAACAAAATGAATATAAACACTATGCCAATGGCATTATTTATGACCATTTCGGCTATTGTGTTTATTTCGGCTTATGCCAGTTATCTACCCAAAAATATGATTGGTGGCTTGGCTGTTATTATGACGATGGGCTTTGTATTATCCCATATTGGTCGCCATATTCCAGTATTAAAAGACATAGGTGGCCCAGCTATATTGTGTCTGATGGTGCCATCAGTGTTGGTCTACTTTGGTATTTTCCAAACCAATACGTTAGATACGGTTCACTTGCTGATGAAGGAGGCGAACTTACTCTATTTTGTTATCGCCAGTCTGGTCGTTGGCAGTATTCTTGGCATGAATCGCGTGGTGCTCATTCAGGGTATGACACGTATGTTTATCCCGCTGGTAGTGGGAACCATCACTGCCGTCGCTACCGGGTTATTGGTGGGTAAGTTATTCGGTTTCTCCCTTTATCACACTTTTTTCTTTATTATTGTACCGATTATCGGTGGTGGCATTGGTGAAGGTATCTTGCCGTTGTCCTTGGCTTATTCGGCGATTCTTGGGCAAGCACCTGATGTTTATGTTGCCCAGTTGGCTCCAGCGGCAGTGGTCGGAAACATTTTTGCTATTATTTGTGCCGGTGTGCTGGCACGTATCGGTATGCGGCGCAAAGATCTGAATGGCGAAGGGATGTTAATTCGTTCAGCGCAAGACAATGCGGTGTTTACCTCGCAAGAAGGGCCAAAACAGGCTGATTTTCAGTTAATGGGTGGCGGGTTATTAATGACCTGTGCATTCTTCATTGTAGGTGGGTTATTTGAAAAGGTTGTGCATATTCCTGGCCCGGTACTCATGATTTTGATTGCCGTGATGTGCAAATACGCGCAGGTTATTCCGTCAAAAATGGAGCAGGGTGCGCACAGCTGGTATAAATTTGTTTCTACTACCTTGGTTTGGCCTCTAATGATTGGTCTGGGGATGTTGTATGTTCCGTTAGAAAGTGTTGTCGCCGTATTCTCCGTTGGCTATGTCGTGGTCTGTGGATCTGTTGTTTTATCAATGGCGGCCATCAGTTTCATTATTGCTCCCTATCTAAATATGTATCCCGTGGAGGCCTCCATTGTGACCAGTTGCCACAGCGGACTCGGTGGGACAGGGGATGTTGCTATTCTTTCCGCCTCAAACCGGATGTCATTAATGCCATTTGCCCAGATAGCCACCCGTATTGGCGGTGCATCCACGGTAATTGGCGCCACATTGTTATTAGGTTGGATAATTTAAAGCTGTTAGTTTGGATAATTTAAACCAACACTTTGAGTGATAGCATAACAAACGGCATCTTTTATCGGATGCCGTTTGTTATTGAAAATTGAGTTCTTCTTGGTGTTCATGCTATTGGCAATACTGTTTTAATACCTCCTGCTGGCTGGGCAAGAGTTTATAGAGATAAACCGGCCGGCCGGTGGCGCCATACAGAACTTTAGTGCTAAGAACTTCAGTATCGGAAAGGTAAATTAAATATTTACGGCAAGAAACGCGTGAAATACCAATAGCATTTGCCATCTGCTCCGTCGAAAACTCCCCATCTTGTACTTCCAGAATCCATTCACATACCGTTCGTAGTGTTTGCGCTGTTAGCCCTTTGGGTAATTTTTTGCGCTCGATCGGCGCGGCATTACTGCGGCGTAATAAGGAATCGACATCTTCTTGTGCGCAATATTCGCGCTGCCCCAGCAAACTCTGTTTTTCACGATAAGTCGACAGTGCTTCTTCAAAACGTGAGAATTGGAACGGCTTAATTAAGTAATCTACTACCCCGTATTGCAGTGCTTTTTTGATGGTATTCACATCAGTTGCAGATGAAATAACAATAACATCAGTATGCTCACTAAATTCACGTAGAACTGGCAGCAAGTCTAATCCATTGTCCTGGCGCATGAATACATCTAACAGGACCAGGTGAATCGGCTGTTCCGCTGCCATCACGTGCTCCCGGGCCTGCTGTAAACTGGAGACTGAGCCGCAGCAGTTGAAGCCCGCCACTTGACTCAGATAACACTTGTTCAGCTCAGCTACCATTGCATCATCATCTACTATTAATACATTAATCATGATTTACCGCGCTGATGTTGTTTGAATAATTGTCACTGGAGGTCATATTATTTGAGGTTACATCGTAGGGAAGGTTGATAAAGAATTGGGTAAAAACACCCGCTTCTGAATCGAACTCAATATTGCCGCCAATACTTTCCAGGCTCTGGCGAACCAGGCTCAAACCGATGCCGTGTTCATTTCCTTTGGTGGAAAAACCATTATCAAAAATACTGTCTTGCAACTCGGTTGCAATACCCGGCCCATCATCACTGACAACGCAATGTACACGGCCATTTTGATAATGGAAGCTGACATTAATTTCTCGTTGAGACTGGTTGCCAATGGCTTCCATGGCATTCTCAATCAGATTGCCCAAAACTGTAATTAAGGTAGTCGTTATTTGCTCATTATCGGTATCGGGCAACAAGCTATCGTCACTGATGGATAACGTGATGCCCAAATCGCGTGCCCGGTTAATTTTCCCCAGCAGGAAACCGGCAATGACTGGAGATTTTACTTTGCGCAGTAGAGAGCCAATTTCCGCCTGATAATTATTCGATGTTTTAACAATATAATCTTCAAGTTGCTGATAATACTTCATATGCAATAAACCTAAAATCACATGGAGTTTATTCATAAACTCGTGCGACTGTGCTCGTAAGGCATCGGCATAATGCACCATGCCGGTGAGGCGTTGCATCAATTGACTCACTTCGGTTTTATCGCGGAAAGTGGCGATTGCGCCAATAATATCGCCTTTTACCATTACGGGAACAGTATTGGTCAGTAATATGCTGCCATTAAAATTTATTTCTTCATCGCGCCGGGCAATCCCGGTTTCCAAGACCTGCTCTAAATACAAACGCACTGGCCAATACTTGCTGGCGCTGCTGAGTAATAAATTCTCCATCGGCCCACTTTGTTTAAATAAGCGCTTCGCCTCATGGTTTACCACGGTAATGCGCGAGTTGGCATCAACTGCGATAACGCCTTCTTTAATGGATTGCAGCATGGCGTTACGCTGTTCAAATAAGTTGGAGATCTCGTAGGGTTCAAAACCCAGCATAATTCTTTTCAGTGCTTTGACTAAAAACCAGGTGCCGAGTGATCCAATCAGCGCTCCAAATAATATGGTCCAGGGAATAGTCCAACGGGTTTCACTGACAACCGAGTTAATGCTGGTAAGAGAAATCCCAATCGCGACAACACCTATTTGTTTGCCGTGAGGTTCATAAACAGGAATAAAAATACGTAATGCTCTTTCCAGTACACCTCGGTTTATCGCGCTGTTTTCTTTGCCTTGTAGCGCAGGTTCTAAATCATTGCCGATAAAATGTTGTCCGATCATCTCTGGATTAGGATGTGAATAACGTATGCCGTTCATATCAGTCACAACAATAAATAGCAGGTTATTCGCTTGCTGAACTTGACTGGTATAGGGCTGAATTTGTTTCCCGGCTTCAGGATCAGTTAATCCGTGAATGATGGTGGGCGAAAAAGAGAGCGATCGGGCGACGGCAACGGCTTTGTCTTGCAAACCCTCTTGTGCCATCTTGCTAAGTTGAACGAAGAACAGCGTGTGAACCACCAATAACACGGAGATAATCACCGCAGAAACCATGAGGGTGATAGATGTACTGAGTCGTAACGGCACTTTTTGCTTTCCAGCCGTTGTTGCATTGTTCATGTCATGCTCCAGAAACACCGGCCTGTGTGATCCTCAGACATCCAGATTGATAAGATGGGTGTTATATCAATAGTTGCAAACAAAAAAGATACAAATGAAGTTGCCCTGTAGTTTACGCCGTTTATTTATTAGGACGCTAAGACTTGGGGTTACTTTAGCTACATAACGATTTATATAGTTATCAAATATCCCTCCTCTGCGGGACTGCCTGTATGGCGAGAGGAGGTGCAGGCTATTTATCGATCAATCAGATTGACGCAGGGTCGGGGCGATAATCAATTCAATCTCTTTAGTGGCTAGTTCTTCATGGGCTGTAGACGCCAAACCGGTATCAGTAATCACGGCATCAAAGTCAGTAAGAGGTAAGGCTAAATAAGTGGCAATCTTGCCGTATTTTGATGCGTCAGCCAGTAGCACGCGCTTGCTGCTAACCTCACTAACTGCCCGTTTCACCACAACTTTGTCTTCATCCGGTGTGGAAATGCCGCGAGGCCCCCAGCAGGATGCTGAAATAAAGGCGATATCAATGGATAAATTTCGTAGCGCACGGGCGGCGGCATCACCGACACAAGAACGGTTTTCGCGACACAATGTGCCACCTGAATGGATCATTTTACATTGGCAGGATTCAATCAAAAAATTAGCGATGACAAAGTCATTGGTGACCACCAATAAATCATCCCTGGCTTCCAGTTGCCGTGCCAGCGCCAGTGTGGTGGTTCCGGCATCAAGATAAATACAGCTATTACGTGGAATATGCAGCGCTGCCGCCATACCAATGGCGTTTTTTTGGCTGCTGTACATGAGTGTTTTATCTTGATGGGAGGGCTCAGCAGCCAGGCGTTCAGTCGAACGAACCCCGCCCGAAACGGATAACACTGCACCTTGTTCTTCCAGTTTTTGCACGTCACGACGAATAGTCATGTGCGATACACCTAAACGTTCAGTCAGCTCAGCAATACTGACGACGCCACGCTCGGCAACCAGTGCCAGTATCTGTTGGTGACGTTCAACGGGAATCACGTTCGCTCCTTATTCAGTTTGTTCATTACATGGCAATGGTAATTAATGTGATTATACGTCAGTGATTAGAAAATATTTCTCATTTTTTAACGCTAAGAATCACTAATTTATTCATTTTATTCGTTAGGATGTCTGCGTAAGCCTCAATATTGATGTTAATTCATGTGATTTATGGGTTTGTTGTGTTAATTATTGTGATGTGGTTCGCAATAATACGGCGACACTCTGGCTACCCTTAACATAATGAATCAAATTATCACCAAAATTAACACGGAGGGGTTATGACTCACACTAAAATGCTATCAGCATATGTCATGGAATCTGGCTTGATAAAAGAACAGGAGAGTATCTGATGCGATTAGGCGTTATTGCAGATGATTTCACCGGTGCCACAGATATTGCCAGTTTTTTGGTGGAAAATGGCATGTCGACGGTGCAAGTCACTGGCATACCTCAAACGGATTATCAGGTGCAGGCAGACGCTATAGTGATCAGCCTAAAATCGCGCTCTGGTTCAGCCGAGAAGGCCGTGGCAGATTCTTTAGCGGCTTTGGCATGGTTACAACACCAGGGCTGCACACAATTCTATTTTAAATACTGTTCGACATTTGATAGCACTGCGCAAGGTAACATTGGCCCAGTGACTGATGCCTTAATGGATGCTCTTGCTCAGCAACAAACTGTCATCTGCCCCGCGCTACCCATTAATGGGCGCACAGTATATCAAGGGTATTTATTTGTTATGGGGCAATTATTGTCTGAATCAGGGATGCGCCATCATCCGGTGACCCCGATGGCTGACAGTAACCTCCTGCGCCTGATGGATGCGCAGAGTCGTGGGCGCAGTGGTTTGATCAACAGCGCCATGATGGATCAAGGTGTTGATGCGGTAAAATCACATTTGCGCAGTCTGAAAGATGAAGGCATTCGCTATGTGGTACTGGATACCTTAAACGACGACCACTTACTGACACAGGCTGAAGCGGTGCGCGATATGGTGTTGGTGACGGGGGGCTCTGGTTTGGCTATCGGCCTGGCGCAGCAGTGGATGAAAGGCGTTCAGCATCACTTACCTGCCACGTTAACCGGTGCCCCGCAAGGCAAGTTATGTGTTGTGTTATCCGGTTCTTGTTCAGCAATGACCAATCGGCAGGTCGCTCGATATGTTCAACAGGCTCCAGCCCAGTCAATTGATATAACCCGTTGTCTAAATGAACCTGAATCCTATGCCAAAGAGCTCTGTACCTGGGTGATGGAGAATATCTCTGGGCCGTTGGCTCCGTTACTGTACGCCACATCTGAACCTGAGGTCATACAAAGTATCCAGCGGCAGTGGGGTGCGGCTGCCAGTAGTGAGGCGGTTGAACATCTGTTCGGGACTTTAGCACCGAGTTTGCAACTGCAAGGTGTCCAACGTTTCATCGTGGCCGGCGGCGAAACCTCCGGTATTGTCGCCCAATCATTAGGTATCCAAGCTTTTCATATTGGGCCAGCCATCTCACCTGGGGTTCCTTGGGTAAAATCGACCGACCACCCCATTTCATTAGCGTTGAAGTCGGGTAATTTTGGTGATGAAAACTTTTTTGCCAGAGCACAAACGGAGTTCGCAGTATGAATGAGCAGCAGGCGCGGGAAGATATGGTCAAGTTGGGGGCCTCCTTTTTCCAGCGAGGTTACGCCACCGGCTCAGCGGGAAATCTGTCACTGAAACTGGCGGACGGCACATTATTAGCGACGCCAACGGGCTCCTGCTTAGGTGAATTAAATGCTGAACGGCTATCAAAGGTCAGTTTAGGGGGGGAATGGATTTCGGGTGATAAACCCTCAAAAGAGATCAGTTTTCATCGTGCAATCTATCTTAATAATTCTGAGTGTGAAGCCGTCGTTCACTTGCATTGCCTTTATTTAACAGCACTTTCTTGCTTGCGAGGTCTTGATTGTCGTAATGCCATTAAGCCCTTTACACCTTATGTGGTGATGCGGGTCGGCGATGTTCCTGTGGTGCCATATTACCGTCCGGGAGACACTCGGTTAGGGGAGGCGTTGGCAAAGTTGGCTCCGCAGTATCGTGCTTTTTTACTGGCAAATCACGGCCCGGTCGTCGTGGGGAAAAGTTTGCGAGAAGCGGCAGACAATATGGAAGAGTTAGAGGAAACTGCACGCCTGATATTTACACTGGGTGACCGACCTATTCGTTATCTAACTGATGATGAAATCGCCGAATTAAGGAGTTAAATATGCCTAAGTTTGCCGCTAATTTATCTATGATGTTTACAGAAGTTCCTTTCCTTGAACGTTTCAAGTCTGCAAAAGACGCGGGTTTCGGTGGTGTGGAGTTTTTATTTCCCTACGATTATCCAGCAGATCAATTGGCAGCGAAATTGAAAGAGCAAGGTTTGCAACAGGTGTTATTTAATACCCCTCCCGGCGATATTAGTGCTGGCGAATGGGGGCTGGCGGCGCTGCCGGGCCGAGAAAAAGAAGCTCGCCGTGATATTGATTTGGCTTTGGAATATGCGCTGGCACTGGGCTGCCCATCTATTCATATCATGGCTGGTGTGGTACCTGTAGACGCAGACAGAAAAAATTATCAACAGACATTCATCGACAATGTGCGTTATGCCGCTGACCGGTTTGCCGAGCATAATATTAATGTCATGATTGAAGCGTTAAATCCGAAGATAAAACCTAATTACCTGTTCTCCAGCCAATATCAAACATTGGAATTGGTTAACCTCATCAACCGTCCTAATGTATTTACGCAGTTGGATCTATTCCATGCGCAGATAGTGGACGGTAATCTCAGCCATTTAATTACCGCGTTCGCAGGGCGTTATGGGCATATTCAGATTGCATCAGTACCGGGCCGTCATGAACCCGATGAAGGTGAGATTAATTACGCCTATTTATTTGGACTACTGGATGAGATTAACTACAAGGGGTGGATTGGTTGTGAATATCACCCGCGGGCAGGCACCGTGGCAGGGCTGAATTGGATACAACCCTATTTATCATAAGTATTAATATGCTGGTCGGCCCTTAGCATCGCTATTCAATGTTTGGCGTTTATTAAAGGGCTGTTTACCGATACTATAATACTATTATGTCGGATTAATACGGCATAACATGTTTATCTGCTGTTTGTCATTATCTTACTCCCCGCAAAACCTTCCTGCTTTATCGTTATTACGATGATATTGCAACAGTTCTGATAATTTTTCTCTGTAAAAACATAATTAAACTATTCAAAAACAACTGATATACAGTTTTCTAAACCTAGGATATCTTACTCTAAGAATTTCATGAGTAATTCATAAATCCAAAGGTTAAAGAAGCGCAAATCATAATTACTATTTCATATAAATTAAAACGTATAAGTATTTCTGCCGCTTAAAATAAGCCTAACAGGCAAAAGAAAGACAGGAATATAAACAGAAGTTAAACGGGAGGTAACTATATGCCTACAGATGATAGCAAAAATGGAATTATCGACTACGTATCCACCGGGCATCTGCCGGATCCAGATACTGTGGTTAAATTGGTGCAAGAAGCCCACAAACGGTTTAGCACTGATAATGAAGGTGTCGTTTCGACGGTTTATCCTGCATTAGAACGTATCCCTCCTAATCTATTTGGCGTTTGCATGGTCGGTACTAACGGTAAAGTGCATTCAGCCGGCGATGTAGATTATGAATTTACCATCATGAGTGTCTCCAAACCTTTTGTTTTTGCCTTGGTCTGCCAGGCCATAGGCGCGAAAGTCGCCCGTGAAAAACTGGGTGTGAATAGTACGGGTATGGCATTTAACTCAGTGACTGCCATTGAGCGCGCACCTGATGGGCGCACTAATCCTATGGTGAACTCCGGTGCTATTGCCACGACCAGCCTGGTACCTGGTGCCACCAGCGATGAGCAGTGGAAATTCATTTATGACGGTTTGTGCCGTTTTGCTGGCCGTGAACTGACCCTTAATGAAGAAGTGTATCAATCTGCCTGTGAAACCAATTTTCGCAATCGTGGCATAGCTAATGTGCTGGAAGGTTATGGCCGTCTCGGGTGTGATCCTCTTATCGCAACCGATCTCTATACGCGCCAATGTTCACTGAATGTCAGTGCGCGGGATTTAGCTGTCATGGGCGCGACACTGGCAGACGGGGGCGTCAATCCACTGACTCGCGAGCGGGTGGTAGATAATGATGTTTGCCATTACGCATTGGCGGTAATGGTAACGGCAGGGTTGTACGAAACATCTGGGGACTGGCTTTATGATATCGGCCTTCCTGGGAAAAGCGGTATTGGTGGCGGTATTGTGACAGTGTCACCAGGTAAAGGTGGGTTGGGGACTTTTGCGCCGTTACTGGATAGCGCTGGTAATAGTGTTAAAGGTCAACTGGCCGCCCGGTTCTTATCACGTAGTCTTGGGATGGACATGTTTGTTTCTGAGCCTTACACCGAAAAGAGTTGAGCCGTGAGAGTCAGGTAAAGCTCAAAAAACCGGTTATGTGGCGACAAACGCGCTTTGTAAAACCGGATTGAGTTTAAAACAATATTGTTTTTCAAAAGGATAGAGATATTTATGGCGAATCAATCAACTCACCGCGCAGGTGCGGAAGTTAAAGAATCTTGGGTGCCGATGATCACCATCGCATTGGCCCAGATTCTGATGTCATTTAACGTGGCCTCCCTGCCGGTAGCGTTAGGTGGGATGGTCAAGAGCTTTAATGTGCCACCAACGACGATTGCCACGGCGATCGTGATGTACTCACTCTCTGTTGCTGGTTTCGTGATGTTGGGTGCCAAACTCAACCAACGTTTCGGGCCGCTGGTGGTATTCCGCAGTACCGTTCTGTTGTTTGGTGTCGCGCAGGTCATGATGACATTCAGCCCGAATGTCACCGTGATGATCAGTGCTCAGGCATTAAGTGGTCTGGCGGGTGCCGCGTTGGTTCCTGCTCTGGTGGCCTTGATTGCTGAAAACTACCGCGGTACGCAACAGGCTACGGCGCTCGGTGCGTTAGGCTCAGCGCGTGCCGGTGCCGGTGTGGCAGCATTCCTGATTGGTGGCGTTCTGGGAACATATATCGGCTGGCGTCCAGCGTTCGGCATCTTGATTGTGCTGTCTGCCATCATCTTTGTGTTGAGTTTCCGTTTGAAGTCTGACCAAGGCCGCCCGGAAGTTGGCATTGATGTATTCGGTGTCATTTTGGCGGCGTCGGCGATTATCCTGCTGTCATTTGGCTTTAACAACCTGAACCGTTGGGGCTTCGGTCTGGTTCGTGA
Organism: Yersinia sp. 22-579; assembly: GCF_030433455.1. Classification (NCBI taxonomy): domain Bacteria; kingdom Pseudomonadati; phylum Pseudomonadota; class Gammaproteobacteria; order Enterobacterales; family Yersiniaceae; genus Yersinia; species Yersinia sp. 22-579. The sequence goes on from NZ_JAUJTZ010000007.1 coordinate 94,580, forward strand.
TGGTGCGCCATTCGATCTGCTGGGCTTCTCTCCGGCACCTTTCATGATTGTACTGGGTATTGTGTTGGGTCAGGCGTTTGTCGTCTGGACTCGCCGTCGTCAAGAACAAGGCAAAACACCTTTATTGGCACTGGAAGTACTTAGCTCACCGACTGAAAAAGCCGCTGTATTTGCTATGTTTGCGGTGGTTGCCCTGGAAGCTATGCTGAACTTCTCGGTTCCGCTGTATATCCAGATAGTACAGGGCAGTACCCCGATGGCGACGGCGATTGCCATGATGCCATTTAACTTATCGGTGTTCTTCTCAGCGATGTTGATTGTTCGTTTCTATAAGAAGCTGACACCACGCAAGATTGGCCGTTATGGTTTCATCACCTGTACCATTGCTCTGTTGTGGCTGGCATTTGTGGTGCGCAATAACTGGAGTGAATTCGCTGTACTGTTTGGTTTAGTCGTATTTGGTTTGGCTCAGGGTGCATTAGTGACTTTACTGTTCAACGTATTGGTCAGTGCTTCACCGAAAGAACTGGCCGGTGATGTTGGCTCATTACGTGGTACCACGAATAACCTGGCAAATGCCATCGGTACTGCTGTCGCTGGCGCGTTACTGGTTGGTTTGCTCAGCGCCAACGTGATACGTGGCGTGGCTGAAACGCCAATTCTGACGCCAGAAATTCAGGCGCAAGTGAATATGGATAGCATCAACTTCGTCAGTAATGACCGCCTGCAAGGTGTGTTGGCGCAAACCACTGCGACACCTGAGCAGGTCGCGGAAGCGGTGCGAGTCAATGAAGAAGCCCGTCTTCGCTCACTGAAATTTGGTTTATTGATTATGGCGTTGTTATCACTACTGGCTATCTTCCCGGCAGGGCGTTTGCCTAATTATCTGCCAGGGGAATTACCTGCGGATAATCTGGTTAAAAAAACCGGTAAGTAAGCCGAGTTATCATCGGCAGTAAAAGAAACTGACCATTTATTATGAACTGACAGTGTCCGCGAATACGGCCCTGTCAGTTTTTTTTAGCCAAAATACTCACTCAATCATGTCGTTTTTATCTCAGCACTGTAATGGCAGAAAACTGCAAATGATGCATAAATTCGCGTAAAATCAGCAAACGTGCAGCAAATTCATTATCTGCGGGAATCCCTTCCGATGCGGCTGGTCTACCCATCATGACGGCTGCCAGTCGGTCAAACATCCGCTCAACAGACTCCAGTGACATAACAATTTCCGCTTGTGTGGGTAAGCCCGCAAGATGTGCAATCTCAGCAATATAACCATCGGTGGTAATCAGTTGTGAGGTTTTATTCACCGCCGGGCTGATGCGAATAACCTCATCTTCCACCACCATAATAGCGGTTTCCATCTCATCTGGCGTGGGGGGGTTATGTTTAAAATAACTTAAAGCAACATGATTCGATCCAACAGTAAGGCGCTGTTCAGCGAAAACCATGCCAGAGCTATCCGTGACCACAGTTGTCGATTCATGGCCGATAGATAGCAGCGTTATTAAAAAATTATCACCGATAATTGCGCGAACCTGTTCATATTCCGTTTGAATGTGACTCATCACCAAACCGCCTTATTCATTGCTGTTACTCGCTCTAATCTTGCGAGGCATTCCGCATTTTTAAACAAAAATTCAAAAGACTAAATATATTTTGATACGGATCAAGACACATTTCCGTTGTTTAGTGTTAATGTTAATAAATCTCATTATCAACTTCATGTGCGTCACTCATTATGCGAATTTGGCACAAACTTTTCCTGCTTTGCTGCTGTTGGTGGCTATCCAGCTCTTTAGCCTGGGCGACACCAGATTATCAGCAGTGGGTCAATGATATCCAATCCCGTCTCGATAAAACCTCCCAGTTATACCAACAGCAGAAAAATGATGAGGCCCGCACCACGGTGCAAATGGCCTATTTTGAAGTATTTGAGAATTTGGAAGGGCCGATTCGCATCAATATTTCGGCGCAAAAAAGTTATCAAATGGAAGCCGCCTTTGGTGAAATTCGGCGCATGATCGGTGAGGGGAAACCCCAAGCTGAGGTTGATAATAAAATTAATTGGCTTAAAGGTGAGTTGACGGGCGTCCTGCCGATTTTGACTGATGGCCATAAGCTTACCGCTGAACAGCAACATGCAACCTATGAAAATAGCGATATTGCTGTTTACTGGCAGCAAAGTTTCAAGATTATCGATGACTTATTGGCGCAGGCCATTACTGAATATCAAGAGGGTAAATTCGCCGCCGCCAGCCAAAGTGTGCAACAGGCGCACTATTTGGGGTTTAAAAACTCTGAAATGGAAATGTCAGTGCGTGGCAATCGTTCCGCACAACAAGCGGCGGCGATTAACCAACAATTTACTGCTCTCATCGATTTAACCAGCAAACCTGACCAACTAACCGAAGTTGCCTATCGAGTCACGGGCTTACTTCAAACTATAGAAGACACATTGCCGGGCTTACCAACGACCCGCGAACAGCAGCAAGTTACTGCTGATCAACCTGTCTCAGGGCAACCTTCTGACTCAAATGCCAATTCTGATGGGCAGGCTAATGCCGATTGGGCGGTTGTTTCCAGCAAAATAAATCAGGCTATTAGCGAAGCTATCAGCCAGTACCAGAGCGGGCAAACCACGCCAGCAATGATGGCCGTTCAGGATACTTATTTTGATTTATTCGAAGCCAGCGGTATGGAGAATAAAGTTGGCGCGCGTGATGCTGCGTTTAAATCAACATTAGAGGGTCATTTCACCCGTTTAGTCAGTTTGATGAAAGCCGGTCAGCCAGTAGAGCAGCTACAAACGGAAGCCGCGGCCTTGCAAAAAGATCTATCCAGCGCGGTTGAGATGCTCGGTGGCGGGGATGAAACTGATTGGAGCCTGTTCATCTACAGTTTACTGATCATTGTCCGCGAAGGGTTGGAAGCCTTGCTGATTGTCGCGGCTATCGTCGCTTATCTGGTGAAAAACAATCATCAAGACAAGTTACCACTGATTCGCCAATCCGTGGTGGTGGCCTTAATTGCCAGTGTGTTAACGGCCTTTGTCTTCCAGTGGCTATTTGCAAATTCAGGGCAAAGCCGAGAGTTATTAGAAGGTTTCACCATGATGATCGCTGTGGTGATGCTGTTCTCTATGAGTTATTGGTTGCTATCAAAGACGGAAGCACGCCAATGGAAAGCCTATCTGGAGGGGAAATTCTCCAAGTCACTCAGTAGTGGCTCAATGATAGGGCTATGGCTAACCAGTTTCCTGGCGGTGTACCGCGAAGGGGCTGAAACTGTCCTGTTCTATCTCGCACTGATGGGCGACGCCAGTACAACGAGCGGTCATCTGTCTATTTTGGCCGGTTTTGGCGTCGGTTGTGTCATCTTGCTGGTGGCTTATCTGGTCATGCGCTTTACCGTCGTCAAGTTACCACTTAAACCCTTCTTTATGTTTACCGGTGGTTTTATGTACCTGATGGCATTTGTATTTGCCGGTAAGAGTGTCCTTGAATTGATTGAAGGCAAATTGTTTGAGCCAACACTGCTGCCTGGTGTACCTGAAATTAGTTGGTTGGGGATCTATCCGTATCTGGAAACATTGATTCCTCAAGGAATATTGCTGATTGCTGCGCTGGTTGCCTTGTGGGTAATGCAGCGGCGGGGGCGCGCTATTCCGGCTCAGTAATATCTCAGTATGATGGCCCGGCATGATGCCGGTGTGAATAACAAACTGTACTTATCATTTGATACCTGAGGGTGTGTTACATGACTATGAAGAAAACGATTATTGCCAGCAGCATCATTGCCAGCATTTTTGCAGCACCTGCTGCTTTTGCCTTTAAAGAGTATCCTGCGGGCGAACCTATCAAAATTAATGATATGGAAATTGCTGCGGTTTATTTGCAACCGATTGATATGGAACCTCGTGGTATGGGCCTGCCTGCCGCGAAAGCCGATATCCATCTGGAAGCGGACATTCATGCTACTGAAGGTAATAAAAATGGTTTTGGTGCCGGTGAATGGATGCCATACCTGACTATCGCTTATACCCTGGTGAATACAGACACTGGCGCTAAACAAGAAGGCACATTTATGCCTATGGTTGCTAGTGATGGCCCACACTATGGTGCGAACATCAAAATGATGGGCGTAGGCAATTATAAAGTTACCTATCATATCAGCGAGCCATCCAAAGCGGGTTTGCATCGCCATACCGATAGCGAAACCGGTGTCGGTCGCTGGTGGAAACCTTTTGATGTGAGTTATGACTTTAAATATACCGGCCTGAATTGATAACACTGGCCGCGATGACAACAACGTTGTCGCGGCTTTTCTTTATGATAAATGGTCAGATAATGGGTGTTATCAGTTTCCTGTAAGGTCAGCAGTGATAACTGGCAGGTGTTGTGATCCCTCCAAGGTGTGCTAATGAGTTACTTTTTTGTTTCCGTACTACAAGCTTTTTTACCTGTTGCGTTATTGCTGGGGCTGAGTTGGGTTGTTAGGCCCGCGCCTGCACTAAATCGCATCGTATGGATAACAATACTTATGGTGGTGGTGGGGATATGGGCCGGTACCCATTATCCTAAATCGCAGCAATTGCAGTTAGCTCTGGCAGGGGTTCAACTCCTCGCATTGATATTATTTTTATTCAGTCAACTTACTCCGAGTCGTGCATTAGGCTATTGCTGGCAAGCATTGCTGGTATTGGGGGCTGCATTTAATTGGGGAAATAACCCCAATCTGGGCGCGTTTACCAATACTCATGTGATTAATACTGATTTGCTACTTAATCTGGCCGCCATTGTGGTGGCATTTGCTTGGAACGTCTTCAGTGCGGTATTGCTGCTGATGATGGTAAGGCAATTGCGGTTTATCCGCTGGCCACTGCTAATTCTGTTAACGCTATTGCTGATTTTGCCGCTGAGTGGCGATGCAATCTTGTTATTGATGAAGCTACAGGTCTTGCCGTTAACCAAATCACTGCTCAGTTATGTCGCTTTAGTGACCAATGGGCATGCCTGGTTAAGCTATATTTGTGCGCTGCTGTTGGCGATAACAACTTTGTGCTATTTATTGCCACTGCGCCGTGCCAGTGAAGTAGTGACTGAACATTCGGAGCCGATTGCGCACCGTAAAGCTTTGGCCGATTACCGTAACGTACGCAGAATCTTTATTTTCTCCTTACTTGCCTGGATAGTGGTGGCTGGTGCCCAACTTTACTGGGATAAAGTCGCCTCGCAACCCCCTCAGTTATCTGAAGCTTTACCCGTCACGCTAGCCGCCGATGGCTTAGTTCATATCCCCGTCGAACAAGTGCGGGATGGTAAATTGCACCGTTTTGTCTGGGTGGCTGATGATGGTAAAGCTGTTCGCTTCTTTATCATCAACCGCTATCCCGATCGCTTGCGCCTGAGTGTGGTCTTTGACGCTTGCCTATTGTGCGGTGATCAGGGCTATGTGATGGAGGGTAATCAGGTGATCTGTGTTGCCTGTGCGGTGCATATTTTCATTCCGTCTATCGGCAAAGCAGGGGGATGTAACCCGATCCCGTTGGAAGATTGGAAAAGCGATGATAAAGAGTTGGTTATTCCCAAAGCTTCTCTTGAGGCGGGCGTGAATTACTTCACGACGGTTGTTACCTTAGATGTCATTGATCCAGTTGATAAAACTCACCTGACTAACCAAAAGGCTGAGTATAAATATAGTTATGGCGATAAAACCTACTTCTTCTCATCCGAGGCTAATTACAACCGCTTCCGCGAACATCCAGAGCAATTTGTCACCCCGGTTCTCAGTGATGAAGACAGTGACTCACAGGAGAACCCGTAATTATGTTGTGGCGCATGCTCAAGCAGTCTTGGTTCCGGAATGTCCGTCGTAAATCGCTGGCAGTATTCACGGTATTTTTGGCCGCCGGACTCATTTCTTCACTACTGGCAGTGTCGATAGATATTGGCGATAAAATGTCCCGCGAACTGAAGTCTTATGGTGCCAATATCCTGATTGAGCCAGCCGGTCAGGTGGCATTACCATCCCTGTTTGGTGAGAAAAGTAACCCACTCACGGGCCAGGATTTTCTGGATCAGGCTGAATTACCCAATATCAAAGATATTTTTTGGCGCAACAATATTGTGGGTTTTGCGCCATTGCTGAGTGGAGAAACTGAGGTTAACGGTCAGGATATCCCACTATTAGGCACCTATTTTAATCAGCCGGTTGATGTTCCTGATGAAGAGGATTATCACACCGGCCAACAAATTATTAGCCCTTATTGGCAAGTCAAGGGCAACTGGCCGCAAGAGCCGGTCAAACCTGATGCCACAGAAGTAGAGGCTTTATTAGGTAAGCAACTGGCGCAACAGACCGGTTGGAAAATCGGTGATGAACTGAACCTTAACGGAGCTTCTGGCCCGCTGAAAGTGAAGATAAGTGGCGTGCTCAGCAGTGGTGGTGAAGAGGAAAGTCGCCTGGTGTTGCCACTGGCCGCGGTGCAATCGCTGCTTGGCCTGCCGGGGACAGTTCAGGCAATCCGAGTCTCGGCTCTGACGGTGCCGGAGAATGAACTATCGCGTAAAGCGCGCGAAAATCTGGAAGCGCTCAACGCCGAAGAATATGACTTGTGGTACTGCACTGCTTATGTTTCCTCCATTGCTCACCAATTAGAAGAGGCAATATCCGGTTCAGTGGTGCGGCCGATCTGGCAAGTCGCCGCATCCGAAGGGGTGGTGATTGAAAAGATACAGCTATTGTTGGCGGTGGTGACATTGGCCGCATTGATTGCAGCAGCTATGGGGATCGCGTCGCTGATGACCAGCACGATTATGGAGCGGGCGAAAGAGATTGGTCTAATGAAAGCATTGGGCGCTCGGCAGTGGCAAATTCTGATGCTGTTCTATCTTGAAGCGGCAATCAGCGGCTTGATTGGCGGGCTGGCGGGTTGCCTGGCGGGGTGGGGGTTGGCAAAAACCATCGGCCTGATGCTGTTTGGTGCACCCCTGAGCTTTGCCTGGATGGTGGTGCCTTGTGTGCTGGTGATTTCTGTTTTAATTGCAGTGATTGGAACATGGTTCCCCGCCCGTCGCATCGCCCGTCTTTATCCGGTGGAGGTGCTCTATGGCCGTTAATCATCGGGCAATTCAGCATAAAGGGTTGGATGGCATGTTCTGGCGATTAGTGCTGCGTGCACTGCGCTTGCGCTTGCAACGGGTCAGTGTTGTCTTTGCGGCATTGACAGTTGGCGCAGCGATTGTCACGGCAATGTCAGCGGTGTATTTCGATATTAATGCCAAAATGAGTCAGGAATTACGCACTTTTGGTGCGAATTTTTACATTGGCCCTGGGCACGGTAGCACATTTGAACAAGGGCGTTTCCAGCCAATTATTGATGCTGCGCCCAAAGGGCTGATCAATGCTTCAAGCCCCTATATTTATGGGATGGCACGCACTGAGCTGGAAAAAGTAGTGCTGATGGGGGTGTGGTTTGAGTCATTGCAACAGTTAGTCCCTTATTGGCAAGTGACCGGTAACTGGATTGGCGTTAGTTTTGATGATCGCAATGCCATGATTGGCGTCAAACTAGCCGAGCGTTTGCATGTCAAGGTGGGTGACACTCTCACTTTGGTTAATGGTAGTGAACGCCAACGTTTGCAAGTTAAAGGTATTGTTGAGGCTGGCGACGCCACAGATAACATGTTGATCGTCAATCTGGAGTTGGCGCAAAAATGGCTCAATCAGCCGGGGCATATCAGTAATGCATTGTTGAGTGTCAGTAATGACGTAGGTCAGGTTGAAACCTTTGCCAGCCATCTTCGTGAGCAATATCCGGATCTTGAAATTAGGCCGATTCGTAAGGTTTCAGCTTCCGAAGGGCAGGTTCTCGACAAGATAAAAGGGCTGATGGGGTTGGTCTCTGTGGTTATCCTCATTTTGTCATCTCTATGCGTCAACACCACCTTAATGGCGATAGTGGGCGAGCGCTCAAAAGAGTTCGCTTTGCAAAAAGCACTGGGAGCCAGTGGTGGTGACATTATCCGCCAGATGTTAACCGAAACTTTGATTATCTCGCTGGCTGCAGCCGTCTGCGGTGCGTTGTTAGGTTATATATTGGCACAAGTGTTGGGGCAAACAGTATTCAGCGCGGCAATTGCTTTGCGTGCGCCGGTATTGCCGCTGACGCTGGTATTGTCATTGTTAGTGGCCGCTGTGGCGGCAATTGTTCCCACCCGTCGGGCAATTCATATTGAACCCGCTAAAGTCCTGAAAGGAGAGTAGCAAATGACCTCGTCACTATTACGGGTGCAACCTGAACACGACACCGATGCGGTTATTGAAACTCGGCATTTATACAAACGCTTTGGGCAAGTGACGGCACTGGAAGATATTAATATCCGTATTAATCGTGGCGAGTTTGTGGCGATTATGGGGGCATCTGGTTCAGGTAAAACCACATTGATGAATATTCTGACCTGCCTGGATACTGTCACTGAAGGGCAGGTATTGCTCGATGGGATTGATGCTGCTGGCTTGGATGAAGAAGGGCGCAGGAAATTCCGGGCAGACAAGATTGGGTTGGTGTTCCAGCAATTCCACCTTATTCCTTATTTGACTGCGCTGGAGAACATTATGTTGGCGCAGCATTATCACAGTGTGGTGGACGAAGATGCGGCTCGCCAAGTCTTGGAGCAGGTCGGGATGACGCCACGTATGAGTCACTTACCTAGCCAACTTTCGGGTGGTGAGCAGCAGCGGGTATGCATTGCGCGGGCGCTGGTCAATCAGCCACCCATTATTTTTGCTGATGAACCTACGGGTAACCTTGACGAAGAGAATGAGCAGCGGGTATTGGATTTGTTAAACCATATCCATCGCCAAGGTAGAACCATTGTGATGGTGACTCACAACCCGGATTTAGGCTGCGTTGCTGACCGGATTATCCGCCTCCAGCACGGTAAATATCTTAATGAAGAGAGTAATCATCATGTGGCGTAAAACGGTCGGTTTATGCGCTTTACTGTTATTGCTGAGCGCTTGTAAGCAAGAAGAAGTTGCTGTGGGGGAAGTTGCACCCCAATTGGCGGCTTATGACCTGCAAGGCAAACCCGTTGCACTCGAACAGTGGAAAGGCAAACAGGTTTACCTCAATTTCTGGTCAGCAAGCTGTGGTGGCTGCCTGGCTGAGATGGCGGCGTTGGATAAACTAAGTCAACAATATCAGCAGGATATTGTGGTAGTGGCGATTAATACTGATCCGGAACAGGTGGATATTGCCCCAGTGCTGGCGCAGCGTAACATCAGTTACCCCGTCATTCGCGATCAACTGGGCATTACACAGGAGCGCTATCAAGTCATTGGCACACCAACCTCTTTTATGATTGACCGTAACGGTAAGGTAACGGAGTTACATCAAGGGGCGCGGGATGAGAAAGCGCTGACCACATTGTTCCAACAATGGGCGGCGGGGGCATAATGAAAGTCTCGCTACTAGCTGCATGCATAATCGTGTTTAGTGCCGCAGCTCAGGCCGCCACTGACGGCGAACATATCTATAAACAAACGTGTTCAAGTTGTCATGGGCGTCTGGCCGATCGAAAGGGGCTGGATAAAGCACCACCGCTGATATCGTTATCTCGCAATGAAATCGTTGAGGGGCTCACCGCGCGGCGTGATGGCAAGATTGTCGGTAGAGGTAATAAGGCAAAAGCACATTTGACTGATGATGATATTCAAAAATTGGCAGGCCATATTGAGAGCCTAAAAGCGGCTAAGTCTAAAGCCCCATAAAGTTATTTTGCGCGATTTTCTACTGGTTTTATGAGTTAGAGAGGCTGTGAGCTTGCTTGCCAGGGCGGCTTCATTTAATAACATTTATGCTGTACTATATGTTGCATATTAAATGCATCTTTAAATTATCTGAGGAATATCAGCATGGAAAATACATCAGCCTTGCTTTGCTACAAACAGTTACCTGTCTGGAATAGCGCTGGCGTACCCGCGATGTTTCGTGAAAAGCACAATACCAAAGCCGGAACATGGGCCAAATTGACGATTCTGAGTGGAGAAATGGATTTTTTGATCCTTGATGAAGCGGGTAATACGTTGGAAAGACACTCCTTCTCTTGTGAGAATCAGCCTCCCTTTATTGAACCACAAGTTTGGCACCGTATTGCCGCGTGTTCAGATGATCTACAATGCCAGCTCAGTTTTTATTGTACGGCAGAAGATTTTTATCATAAGAAATATAATTTAACACCGACGCATTCCGAAGTGATTGAGGCGGTGAAAACGGTGAAACCCGGAAAAGTGCTGGACTTAGGCTGTGGTTCCGGACGTAATTCGTTATATCTTAATTTATTAGGTTTTGATGTGACAGCTGTCGATAAAAATGGCGACAGTATTAGTCATCTGCAACAGATAATTGAACAGGAAAAACGGCTAAATATTACCGCTAATACCTATAACATCAATGAAGCCAGCCTGGATAATCGCTACGATTTTATTCTCTCGACAGTGGTATTAATGTTCCTCCAGCCAGAAAGAATCCCGTATATTATCAATAATATGCAAGAGTGTACCTTACCTGGTGGTTACAACCTGATTATCTCCGCGATGTCGACTGATGACTTCCCTTGTACTGTGCCTTTTTCCTTCACATTAAAATCGGGTGAATTACGCCATTACTATAAAGATTGGGACATCATTAAATACAACGAAGATGTTGGGCAATTGCATAAAACCGATGCACAAGGTAATCGGATAAAACTGCGTTTTGCGACCCTGCTGGCGAAAAAACCATAATGACACTGACGGCTTCGTAAGATTCAACGCTCCGCTGGGTAATCTATTATTTAGCGGGGCGGCAAATCGGGTTCATCACGTAATCGACCGACAATATAATCAATGAAAACACGAAGCTTGGCGGGCAAATAGCGTGTTGGAGGGTAGAGCAACCATAAACCGCCGCTGTATGAGCTGATAAAGCGCCATTCGGGTAATACCTGCACTAGCTGTCCCTGCTGCAAGGCTGTTCTGGCGGTAAAATAGGGCAAACTGCCAATACCGATATGTTGCAATACTGCATCTAGCCTGACACCGGTGTGATTAGCGGCGTAGCGGCCCTTTACTGCAACCGTGATAGCCTTAGTCCCTTGACGAAACTTCCAACGCGCGTCCCCCGGTGTTTCTCCGAGATAAATACAGCTGTGTTGAGCTAAATCATGGGGATGCAGCGGTGTACCCTGGGCAGCAAGATATTCAGGGGTTGCGCACAATAGATGTTCGATATCCATCAACTGCCGTCCGATCATTCCCGGAGGGGGTTGGTCAGTAATTCGAATGGCCAAATCCACATTTTCATCAATCAAATCGACATAGCGGTCATCTAATATCAGTTGCACATCTATTTTGCTATAGCACTGTAAAAATTCAGCCATATGGGGATGGACCACAAATCGTCCCACCGCTTTTGGCATACTGACGCGAATAAGCCCTTCCGGTTCCTGACTATATTGGCCACTGATCTCCATCACCGAGTTGGCTGCATTGAGCATGGTATTGCAGCGTTTAAAAACTTCTTCGCCGCTTTCACTTAAACGCAATTTACGCGTCGTTCGTTGCAATAAACGGGTTGCCAGTGCTTTTTCAAGCCGATTGACGCTGCGGCTAATGGCCGAAGGGGAAACCCCCAATTGGCGGGCGACAGCTGAAAAACTGCCAGTTTCGACAACCTTAACAAAAATAGCCATTTCACTCAGTAAAGCTAGCGGAAGATTTGTGCTCACAGCGCAATAGTCCTTTGAGTATGTAGCGGATTATCACATCAGACTGACAGCAATATAATCATAATGGAAATGATAAAAGGATAATGATTATGACGACCCGTCTATTTTTTGAGAACGATACGCTGACAATGGATGTTGATGTACTGAGCTGTACGCCGGATGGCGAGGAATTTGCCGTGATATTGCTGGCAACTATTTTCCATCCGCAAGGTGGGGGGCAACCTTCTGATACCGGTTATATAGGCGATAATCAAGTGTTGCGGGTTGTTCATCAGCAGGAGCAATTAGTTCATTATCTGGCGAAACCCATTAAGCCAGGAACCTATTGTGCTCGTGTGGACAATGATCGCCGCTTATTAAATACGCGTATGCATTCAGCGGGGCATCTTATCGGGAATATTGGTGAAGGTTATGGTTGGCAGCCAGTGAAAGCACATCACTGGCCGGGGGAAGGGCGAGTGTCATTTAAACGGACACAAAACCCACAGGTACTTGATATTGATATTATTCAGGCAGCGTTGGAGGAATTTATCCGGCAAGATTTACCCAGACAGATTTCAATACAAGGTAATTTTCGCGAAGTTGGTTTTGGCGAGTTATCGGCCTATGCCTGTGGTGGTACCCATGTCGGTTCATTGCACGAACTGGGTAAGGTTACTGTGCAGTCAATTTCAGAGAAGAAAGGCGTTATGTCAGTCAATTATCGGGTTGATTAATCAGTGAAGATAAAAATCATGAGCAATTTCTAACATAGCCTGCGTAGATGATTATTTTAGCATTTAATGCTGTTGAGAATTATTAATTAACTTCATTGATAATCATTATCACTGAGTGTAATAATATCATCCATATGAGTTCCGTGGAGTATGGATTGTGGCGAATGCGGCTGAAGTGATTTACCCTTCAACAACTGCGATTTCTGATGAAATCGCCAGTTTGTTCGCCCGCACATTCGTGCACTTCTCAGAATCGTTTTATGTTGATGCGGTAGATATACCCAAAGATAGTGTATTGCTTGAGCAGTGGTCGGCTGAAAATAGTCTGCCAGCATTGATGCAAAACTATGAGAATCACTATTACAGCGAGACTGGGCTTAACCCAAATCATAAAGCGCTGCATTCATTATGGGGGCAATGGTATTTCGGGTTGGTTATCCCACCGATGATCTTGATGTTACTGGCATTACCTGCAACGATTGATACCCGTCCAGAGAGAGTTCGCATTAAATTTCACGCAACTGGGCGGCCTGAAACTATCTACTACCAACACGACTGGTTAGATAACTCACCGTCATCTTTACTGCAACGGCTCTATTTATTACTCGATCATCATATTATTCCTGTTATGAAGAGAATAGAACGTCAGCCAAAAGCCAATACCCGGCTGATATGGAATAACATAGGTTATTTGATGTTTTGGTATCTGCGCGAATTCGCAAATAAGTTAGGCCCAATTGAGGGCTATGACGCCATTATTGAAAATCTTTTTCTCACCTCAAACTTGCCTGATGGGCGAGAAAATCCGCTCTATCGTACTGTTATTCCGCGTAATGGGGGGATAGAGCGCCGTACTTGCTGTCAGCGTAATAAACTTCCTGGTGTTGGCAGTTGCCTTGATTGCCCGTTAGAATCTCGCCCATAACCGGTATATCATTCAGCTTACAGATAAAGTAAGCCCTGAAGGATGTTTCGGTGAATAAAGAAAAAATTGCTCATTTAGATGCGGTCAGTCGTAAAGCTCGTACGGTCATGGAGCGAGAAGGGCTTGATGCTTTGGTTGTCACCGTCTGCGATAATTTCTACTACCTGACCGGTTTTGCCAGTTTCTTTATGTATACCTTCCGGCATACTGGTGCAGCTGTCGCGATTATGTTTCGTGATGAAAGTATTCCATCTCAAATCATCATGAATGAGTTTGAAGCTGCCAGTACATACTTTGATATGCCCAATATGGCGCTGAAAACCTTTCCGGTGTGGGTGGATGTTGATGACCCGCGCAACCCACTGAATCATCAGAAAAAACGTGAACGCCCTATTGGTCCACCGATCGAGGCTGTCTTTGGTTTGGTGAAAGATGCCCTTGAGAGCGCAGGAGTGTTGGATAAGACCATTGCTATTGAATTACAGGCTATGTCTAACGGCGGTAAAAGTGTGTTAGATAAAGTGGCCCCTGGGCTGAAGTTGGTTGACTCGACAGCGTTATTCAATGAAATACGAATGATTAAAAGCCCGTGGGAAATTCAACACCTGCGAAAAAGTGCTGAAATCACTGAGTTTGGTATCGCCAGCGCGGCGAAGCATATCCGAGTGGGGTGTACCGCTACCGAATTGACCGCTGCATTTAAAGCTGCTGTCATGACTTTCCCTGAGACCAATTTCTCTCGCTTTAATCTTATTTCAGTTGGTGATAATTTCTCACCTAAAATGTTCCCTGATGAAACCCCGGCAAAGCCTGGCGACTTAATTAAGTTCGACTGTGGAGTAGATGTCGCGGGTTATGGTGCCGATCTTGCCAGAACATTTGTCTTGGGGGAGCCGGATGAACTCACACAACAGATATATAACACTATCCGAATAGGCCATGAGCATATGCTCTCGATGGTTGCTCCGGGCGTTAAGTTAAAAGACGTATTTGATAGCACTATGGATGTGATCAAAAAGTCCGGGTTACCGCATTATAACCGTGGTCATCTTGGCCACGGCGATGGTGTATTTTTGGGGCTGGAAGAAGCACCTTTTGTTAGCACATTGGCAACGGAAACATTCCGGCCAGGTATGGTCCTAAGCCTGGAAACGCCTTATTACGGTATCGGAATGGGTTCGATTATGCTGGAAGATATGATTCTCATTACCAATGACGGGTACGAGTTTTTAAGTAAATTGGATCGCGATTTACGCCGGTATAATTAATTTGTGCGTAATTTCTCATTTTTATGAATTAAAATTCATTCTTAAATAGACTCTCGTTTTTTTAAAAGAGTCTATTTTTAATTTTTAGAATGATGCCGTTAATGATATGGAAATAATAAAATATCCATATAAAATATGGGGTTGAAGTGCGACTGAGTTTTAACTTTTTGGCAATGCGATTGAGTTAACTCACCAGCAATTAAAATCATTCTATTTTCTATTATAACGATCGTTATAATTACGCTCTCTCGTTATTGCAGAGCTTCGCTGGGTGTCAGTTTAAAAAATATTTTAGAGAGTCAAAATTTTAAGTAGCAAATTTCTCCATAACACGCCTGAAACCGCGCCATACACTCTTTGTTGCAGAACACTGTATCGTAGCATTCGCTTAGTAAAAATATTTAGTCTTTAAATTTCGCTTATTAGTAGCATTTTTCACTAAGAATAATCCTAATCCAATCTAAATTAACGCCCATTCTACTTTTTCGCCTCTATTAATCGCTGGAATAACAATATTCTATAATAATTACGCAATAGTATTTTCTTTCAACTATCCTATGTAACATGCTGTAATACATTCCAAGGACTTCATTTCATCATAATTCCATAATGAAAAATGGATGTTCGTGAAGTAGCTTTTCTTGAAAATCAAACAAGTTGCTGGCTTAAGGGTTATATAATGTATAACGCATTCACGACACTGCTGCGCCCGTTGCACCGGCACAGAATTACTTTATTAGCGCTATTAATTTCCGGCCTTTTAGTTAATCCAGCTTTGGCAGAAACACCGTATGACTCATTGATCATCAAAGCCAGAGCAGGGGATACCGCGCCGGTCCTTGATTATTTACAAAAAGAATCTAAAGCCGGGCCGCTTAATAGTGGTCAGGTTGATGACTGGCTGCAAATCGCCGGTTGGGCTGGGCGCGATCAGGAGGTCATTGATGTTTACGAAAGATATCATTCCTCGGTGAATCTGTCCTCGCGTGGACTGGCCTCTGCCGCGCGAGCATATCGCAATGAAAAACGTTGGGATCAAGCTCTGGCTCTCTGGCAAAGTAGTTTGAAGAAAGACCCCACTAATCCTGATCTCATTACCGGTATGATCATGACACAGGCTGATTCCGGCCGTGGTGGTGCGGCGTTACAACAGGCAAAAGAGTTGGCCGAGCGTAACCCTTCCGCGCAAAATTATATGACCCTGTCTTATCTCAATCGTGCCACTAATCGCAATTATGATGCGCTGCAGGCCTCCAGTGAAGCGGTGCGGTTGGCACCTGAATCTGAGGAGGTATTAAAAAATCACCTCGAAATTTTACAACGAAATCGCATTGCTGATCCGGCATTGCAACTGGCCAGAGAAAATCCGAAATTAGTGACGGCTGAGCAGTATCGACAACTTGAAAGAGATGCGGCGGCTGAACAAGTTCGTATGGCGGTACTGCCAACACGCAGTGAAACTGAACGTTTTTATATTGCGGATCAGGCCTTAGCTGATTATCAGGATTTGTTAGCGCGCTGGAGTAAAGACCCTGACGCACAGTCTGACTATCAGCGGGCGCGCATTGACAGACTCGGCGCATTATTGGTGCGTCGTAACACCGCAGAGCTGATTAAAGAGTATGAAAGTATGGAAGCTGAGGGCTATAAAATGCCTGACTATGCCCGCCGTTGGGCCGCTTCTGCCTATATTGATCGCCGGATGCCAGAAAAAGCCGCGCCGATCCTCACCAGTCTCTATTACGCCGACGGAAAAACATTCCGCAATAGTGATGATTTACTTGATGCTGATGATCTCTATTACGCGTTGAATGAAAGTGAGCAATTGGATAAGGCTCATCAATTCGCCAAGAACTACAGCGAGCAAACACCTTATCAGGTTGGGGTTTATGGCCTGCCGGGTAAAGAGCCAAATGACGATTGGATGGAAGGTCAGACCTTGCTGGTGCAATCTTTGGTCGCACTGAATGATTTGCCTGCTGCCCAGAAAAAACTGGAGACGCTATCCAGCACCGCACCCGCAAACCAGAACTTACGTATTGCTTTGGCGGGTGTTTATCTGGCCAGAGATTTACCGCGCAAGGCTGAGCAAGAGCTGAAAGCGGTGGAGTCGTTGGCACCACGCAGCCTTATTCTGGAACGTGCGCAAGCCGAAACAGCGATGGATTTGCAGGAATGGCGTCAGATGGAATTGTTAACTGATGATGTCATTGCGCGATCCCCGGAAGATGTCCCTTCGCAAGAATTAGACCGGCAACGCAAAGTTCATAATATGTATGAATTGCGCGTAACGGGTAACCGGGTCATCTCCTCTGGAAGCCCCATTACCGGTGATAAAGATTACGGTCTTGAGGCGATTTTATATAGCCCACCTATTGCCGATAACTGGCGCGTATTTGGCGGCGGGAGCTTTGATAATGCCCAGTTTGAAGAAGGTAAGGGTATCAATCGTGCGACCCGATTAGGGGGCGAATGGACTTCCCGTGACCACTGGGCGGAAGCTGAAGTGAATAATCAGAATTATGGTTTTGGCAATAAAACCGGATTCCGTTTAGCAACCTGGTATGACTTTAATGACCATTGGCGTGTGGGTGGTCAGGTGGAGCGATTGGCAAAAGATACGCCGCTGCGGGCGATGAAAAATAATATCACTGCCAACAGTGCCTCGGCCTTTGTATTGTGGAAAGCCGATGATCGCCGTGATGTTGAATTTAATGTCACCCCGTCTGATTTCTCTGACGGTAACAACCGTTGGGAATACGAATTGAATGGGCGTCAGCGCATCTGGACAGGGCCTTATCTGACGGCTGATTTCAATTTGGGCTTAGCCGCCAGCACTAACACCAAAGAAGACGTGATTTATTACAACCCGAAAAGGGATTTCACTTACGTACCAGCAGTGACCTTAAATCATATTATGTATCGCCATTATAAAACTATCTGGAGCCAGCAAGTGCAGCTGGGTGTGGGCGGCTACTGGGAGAAAAACTACGGTAATGGCCTGGTCACTACGGCAAGTTATGGGCAGCGAGTTCAATGGAATGATGTCGTCGATACAGGTTTAGCCGTTACCTACGACAAGCGCCCCTATGATGGTGTCCGTGAACATGACCTCTCACTCGCTTTCGATTTGAATTACCGTTTCTAAGGGAAGTCGCTATGGCGAAGATACTATTTTTTATCCGGATACTTGTAGTTGGAATGATAACGTTACTGGCTTCCGTCTGTTATGCAGAGAAACCGGTATTTGTTCCACCTGCCGAGCGCGCATTGCCGCTCAGTGAAAGGCCGTGGCAGAAGAATACGTTTGTGGTTATTGCTTATCATGATGTTGAAGATGAGTCAGCTGACCAACGTTATTTGTCGGTAAGAAGCAGTGCATTAAGCGAACAACTGGCTTGGTTGAAGGACAATCGCTATAACGTGGTTTCCGTCGATCAGATATTGGCGGCGCGTAATGGCGGCACTCCTTTACCTAATAAAGCTATTTTACTGACATTCGATGATGGCTATAGCAGTTTCTATAACCGCGTTTATCCATTGTTAGAAGCCAATAATTTAAGCGCAGTATTGGCTCCTGTAGGGACGTGGATCGATACGCCACCCAATAAAAAAGTGGATTTTGGTGGTTTAAGCACTGATAGAGATCGTTTCCTCACTTGGAAACAGATCACTGAAATGTCTAAGTCAAAGCTGATTGAAATCGGCGCACATACTTATGCTTCACACTATGGGGTGATTGCCAACCCACAAGGGAATACTGAACCGGCAGCAGCCAACCTGATTTATGACCCCAAGACCAAAAAGTATGAGACTGAAGCTGCATTTAAGCAGCGGATGGAAAAAGATATTTCGTTGATAACCGAGCGCATTATTAAAGCGACCGGTAAACAGCCGCGGGTTTGGGTGTGGCCATACGGCGCACCAAACGGCACTGTGCTCAATATCTTGCGCCAACATGGCTACCAAATGGCGATGACATTGGAACCGGGTATTGGCAATGTCAATGATCTGATGAATATCCCACGTATTCTGATCAGCAATAATCCGTCATTGAAAGATTTCGCCCAGCTTGTCACGTCGGTGCAGGAAAAAGACATTATGCGGGTGGCGCACGTCGATTTGGATTATCTCTACGATCCAGACCCGGCACAGGAAAAGGAAAATCTGGATAAATTAGTCCAGCGGATTTCCGATTTACGTGTCACTACCGTGTTTTTACAAGCATTTTCTGACCCGAAAGGGGATGGCAATATTCGCCAGGTTTACTTCCCGAATCGCTGGATCCCGATGCGTCAGGACTTGTTTAACCGAGTTGCATGGCAATTAGCTTCCCGCCCGGATGTTGACGTTTATGCCTGGATGCCGGTATTGGCGTTTGAGATGGACTCATCTTTACCGCGAATTCAACGTATTGATCCGAAAACCGGTAAGACCAGTATTGATCCGGACCAATATCGCCGTCTGTCACCGTTTAATCCTGAAGTTCGGCAGCGCATCATCGATATCTATCGTGATATGGCCTATAGCGCGCCAATTGATGGCATTCTTTATCACGATGACGCAGTGATGTCTGATTTTGAAGATGCCTCACCCGATGCGATTCGCGCATACCAAAAAGCCGGTTTCCCAGGTTCCATTGCAGAAATACGCAAAGACCCGGAAACCATGGCCCGCTGGACACGTTATAAGAGTAAATATTTGGTTGATTTCACCAATGAATTGACCCGTCAGGTCCGTGATATCCGTGGCCCGCAAGTCAAATCAGCCCGTAATATATTTGCTATGCCGATTTTAGAACCGGAAAGCGAAGCATGGTTTGCGCAGAATCTCGACGATTTCCTGGCTAACTATGATTGGGTTGCCCCGATGGCAATGCCGTTAATGGAGAAGGTGCCGTTATCAGAGTCTAACGAGTGGCTAGCGCAACTGGTGAATAAAGTTGCGCAGCGCCCAGGCGCACTGAATAAAACTGTTTTTGAACTGCAATCGAAAGACTGGACCAAACCAGAGGGCAGCAATGCCATCAGTGGCCCAATACTGGCAGGATGGATGCGCCAGTTGCAGTTAAATGGCGCGCAAAATTTTGGTTACTATCCGGATAACTTTATCACTGGCGAACCACCGCTAAAAGATGTCCGCCCTGTGCTATCTTCTGCCTGGTATCCTTTATATGATCGATAGAATTATTGCATTACTCATCCTATGCCTGGTGCTGAGTATTCCCGCGGGAATGATCCTGCTCTTTACCGGCGACGTGTTGCTGAATTTTGTCTTCTTCTATCCGCTGTTTATGTCCGGTATTTGGATAACGGGTGGTGTCTATTTCTGGCTAAAGCGAGAAAGACACTGGCCGTGGGGCGATGATGTGCCGCCCCCGGAGTTGAAAGGCAACCCACTGGTGTCAATTCTAATCCCTTGTTTTAACGAGGGGTTGAATGCGCGGGAAACCATTCACGCAGCACTGGCACAGACTTACACCAATATCGAAGTGATCGCTATCAACGATGGTTCCAGTGACGACACGGCGCAAGTGCTGGATGCCTTATTGGCTGAAGACCCACGCTTGCGTGTTATTCACTTGGCTCATAATCAGGGTAAAGCTATTGCCTTGCGGATGGGGGCAGCGGCAGCGCGCAGTGAATATCTGGTGTGTATTGATGGTGATGCTTTGCTGGACAGTAAAGCGGTGCCTTATCTGGTCGCGCCATTGATTGCTAACCCGCGTACCGGAGCGGTAACAGGTAACCCGCGCATCCGTACCCGTTCGACCTTGATTGGCCGGGTTCAGGTAGGGGAGTTCTCTTCTATCATTGGGCTGATTAAACGAACTCAACGGGTTTACGGGCAAGTCTTTACCGTTTCTGGCGTAGTGGCTGCTTTTCGCCGTAGAGCATTGGCGGATGTCGGTTACTGGAGTCCGGATATGATAACTGAAGATATTGATATCAGTTGGAAACTCCAGATAAGACATTGGTCAGTATTCTTTGAACCACGGGGCCTGTGCTGGATTTTGATGCCAGAAACCTTAGGGGGTTTGTGGAAGCAGCGCCTACGCTGGGCGCAGGGTGGGGCAGAGGTTTTCCTGAAGAATATGTTCAAGCTGTGGCGCTGGCGTAATCGCCGGATGTGGCTATTGTTCCTTGAATACTCACTGTCTATCACTTGGGCCTTTACTTACCTGTTTAGTATCATCCTGTTCCTGCTGGGCCTGGTTATTACCTTACCACCAGGCATTCATGTGCAGACTGTGTTCCCGCCAGCCTTTACCGGCATGGTATTGGCCCTGACCTGTCTGTTGCAGTTTGCTATCAGTTTGGTGATTGAACGGCGCTATGAGCCTAAACTGGGTAATTCACTATTTTGGATTATTTGGTACCCAATGGTTTATTGGATGCTCAGTTTGTTCACCACCGTTGTTTCGTTCCCAAAAGTGATGCTGAACACCAAACGTAAACGTGCGCGCTGGGTCAGCCCAGACCGCGGGATCGGGAGGGTTAAACCATGAGTGCGCCTCTGATTCATACTGAGCAGCGGCTGCTACCGCGCTTAATTGATATAATTATTACCGCTTTAGCCTGGTTCGGTTTTATCTTCCTGTTTGTGAAGGGCTTTTTGGATATGATCCACCGCGCCCCGAACATGGGGCCGATCCCGTTTAGAATGTACATTTTGGCCGGTCTGACGACGTTGGCGCTCTATGCAGCTATTGCGGCATTTAATGCCATTGTGCTGATCGTTTGGGCCAAATATAACCAGATACGTTTTCAGGTTGAGCGCCGTGGGCACCGTCCTCATTTGGATGACGATGAACTCGCCGATAGCATGGAAATGACGGGGGAGATGATTGCCCAATTAAAAGCAGGTTCGTGTCTCACCCTGTATAACGATGAACACGGGCAACTGTTGGAAGTCAAAGAAGGGTTACAACTTCCCGAAGTCGCACCGGTCGTTAATTTGCGACGAGGGTGATAAGCAATCACCGCTGAATACCTGATAGCAGGCCGCCCTGTGCTTATATCAGGTATTCAGAACCAACCAGTCTGTTATTTCCACCCCAGTATGTTATTTCTACCTAAGTTAATCGTGCCAAACTTTACTTTTAATCCCACCCTTTCTTTATATATTGCTATGATTTAGCCGGTATTGTTACGGGCAGTCATAATGAATATTCCTATGGAAGCGACATGACAAACGGGAGCACACAGTGAATCAAAACCCTTTCGGACAAATTATTGGTGCAGAATTACCGCAGTGGCAATCAGCGTTGCGGCCTCAACGAGAAATTTTACCCGGGCATTTTTGCTATTTGGCCCCGGTTGACTCAGATAAACATGAAGCATCTTTGTATCAGGCATATCACCTGATTTCCGATGCCAGTGACTGGACCTATTTTTATTGTGATCGGCCAGAGAGTGAAAATGATTTCCAGCAGTACCTGCAAACATTAATTAATGCGAAAGATGCTTTGCATTATACCGTAATGGATGCGCAAGCCGATGTGGCGTTAGGAACGGTTGGCTTACAACGAATTGATGAAAAGAATGGTGTGATTGAGATTGGCTCAGTTAATTGGTCACCGCTCTTAAAACGCAATTCAGCGGGCACTGAGGCCATCTATTTGCTATTACATTATGTATTCGACAAATTAGGCTATCGTCGTTGTGAGTGGAAATGTGATTCCTTAAATGGGCCTTCAAATGCGGCGGCAATGCGATTTGGTTTTCAGTATGAAGGGCAATTTCGACAGGCGATTGTGACTAAAGGGCGCAACAGAGATACCAACTGGTATTCCATTACTGACCGGGAATGGCCATTAATTAAACAGGCATTTAACGATTGGTTAGCGATGGGAAACTTTGATAGCCAAGGCAAGCAAAAGACGCGTTTACAAGATTTAAGAATCAGTCGCTAATGCTTATAAAATGATATAGCGCGATATTAAAAATAATTAGAGTAAAAAATGAGCAAACTAAAAAGTTATATTTTTTTACATTTTGATATCGCGAATTTTAAGAGTGTCATTATACTGTAATCATCTGGCGGTATTTTTCACACGGTGCACAGCTTAGGCTGTTATCTATCACTGCGGGGATCGCTAATGGTAAAGTCCATGATTGGGCTGTTAAGAAAAAACCAAAGTTTTATCCAGGCGACTCGTTGTTACGAGGGCATAAACTCCGACTCTCAAATTCCAGTATTACCATCATCATGTGCTGTTAATATATTATCGTCACCCGTATTCCCGTCCCTGGTTTCAACATCACGTAATAACTCCCCTTGCGATATTGTTTCCCTCCGGCTATTGAACCGGATGTCGACTCTATTCGCATTTTCATTGGCTATTATTGGCTGCAAAGGAAGCCAAAACCGCATCTGTATGTGAAACATAATCGCGCAGGCTTTCCTGCTGCGGTAGTTGAATCAAACTGAAAGGTGCCACTATGGGAAGACAGAAAGCAGTGATCAAAGCTCGTCGTGAAGCGAAACGCGTTATTAGACGTGATTCACGTAGTCATCGTCAGCGTGAGGAAGAAAACGTGACATCGTTAGTGCAAATGGGCGGTGTTGAATCAATAGGTATGGCACGGGATAGCCGTGATACCTCCGTTATTCAGGCGCGTACGGAAGCTCAAGGTCATTACTTATCAGCCATAGAAAGTAAGCTGCTCATCTTCGCCACCGGTGAAGCAGGGTGTGGTAAAACCTTTATTAGCGCGGCCAAGGCTGCTGAAGCATTAATTCACAAAGAAGTAGATAGGATAATTGTGACGCGACCTGTACTACAGGCAGATGAAGACTTGGGCTTCTTGCCCGGTGATATTTCTGAGAAATTCGCGCCTTACTTCCGCCCGGTGTATGACATTCTGCTGCGCCGACTCGGATCTTCTTTCATGCAATATTGTTTACGGCCGGAAATCGGTAAAGTCGAAATTGCGCCTTTTGCGTATATGCGCGGGCGTACCTTTGAGAATGCGGTGGTGATCCTCGATGAGGCGCAAAACGTGACCGCCAGCCAAATGAAAATGTTTCTTACCCGCCTCGGTGAAAATGTCACTGTTATCGTGAATGGTGATATCACTCAGTGCGACCTGCCGCGTGGGGTGAAATCAGGTCTTAGTGACGCACTGGAGCGTTTTGCTGAGGATGAAATGATTGGCATTATTCGCTTTGATAAACAGGACTGTGTCCGCTCTGCACTCTGCCAACACACCTTGAATGCCTATTCATAACTCAAGATTATGAATGGATGACCCGATAAAAAAGGGCAAGCGCATCAAACGCTTGCCCTTTGCTTATCCCCTTACGGGAATATCGACAAAGAATTGTCGCTACAACATAATCGTCATCATATACGCGGCAAACAAGGCCAGATGGGCGGTGCCGTTGAGCACGTTGGTTCTGCCGGTAGAGAATGAGATTTGCGACAGAATCAAGACACTGACCATGACCACGATATGTGGCGCTTCCAGGCCAAAGTTCAACTCCTGCCCAGTCAGTACGGCAATTAAGGTTACCGCTGGCACAGTGAGGGAAATCGTGGCCAGCACCGAACCGAAGAACAGATTCATCGCTCGCTGTACCTGATTTGCCAATACTGCTTTTAATGCACCCAACCCTTCCGGTGACAAGATAAGCAAAGCAATTAGGAAGCCGGTAAATTTAGCCGGTGCATTTAACTCAGTCAGCAGCGCTTCCAGTGGGTTGGCATCAAATTTAGTCACTGCGATTACCGCAACCAAATGAATCAACAGCCAAAATGTGTGCCACAGGCTACTGTGAGATGACGGTTTACCGTGATGCGGGTCACTTGGGTCATCGCCTTCGTCTTCATGTTCGTAGACAAACAGGCTTTGGTGGGTTTTGGTCTGGATCAGCAGGAAAACACCATACATCGCCGCCGAAATCGCGGCGACTACCAGTGATTGTGCCACGCTAAAATTGCCACCGGGCAGGGTACTCGGTAAGACCAGTACAATGATAGCCAGTGGGAAGATAGCCATCAGATACTGTTTGATACCGACCAGATTGACATGCTGAGTGGCAAATTTACGTCCACCGAGCAGCAACGACACACCCACCAATCCCCCGATAACAATCATAATGATGGAATAGAGTGTATCGCGCATCAAGGCGGGGGCGGCATCACCTGTTGCCATCATCGCTGAGATCAAGCTGACCTCCAGCACCACCACCGACAGACTAAGAATCAATGATCCATAGGGTTCACCCAAACGGTGTGCTAAAACGTCAGCATGACGTACCACACTAAAAGCACTGCTCAGGATACCGACCAGTGCAATCATGTTGATAACGATTACCGCAGCAAAATTGCTGGTATCACCCCAGATATTAAGAATAACCAGCGCAATAATAGGCAGGATAAGGGAGTATTCGTGATGGCGAGATTTAGATCGGCCAGGATCATTTTGCGACTTCATTTCGAGCACGCTCCTAATAACTTTACTGCATTAAACGGGCATTAGAGCCATTTAACGATAATTAAGCGCCATATTGCAGGCTAAGTAGCTTTAAGACTAACAAATAACAGGGAATTGTCGCAGGAAATTTACAAGGTTTTAACGAGGAAAGGTAAAAAAAGAGTCAGAAAAATGGACATCAGAGGATAATGCCCATTGATTTTACAGATATTAATAGGGTCTAGTCGTCAAGATTGTCCATCACTTCATGACGTTGGTGATGATAGTCCTCTTCATTGAGGCCTTCACGCCAATAGGGAACGGCATAAAGTTGTTGGCGTTCGCAGCCTTTTTCACGCCGGAGATAACGGCGTAACTGCACCACCATCCGATCTTCACCGGCCAGCCAAAATGTAGCTTCCTCCATCGGCAGTTCAAGTGCGCAGAATTGGGTGATAACTTCATCGGTTTTTTCAGTACCACCAATGACCCAACTCAGTTCAAAACCAGCCGGTTTCACCAGATTAAGCACATCCTGTGGGGTATCGACACGAATAATGGCATGACCCTGCGCATTGGCGGGTAATGTCTCTAATAGGGCCGCGATAGCCGGTAATGAAGAGGGGTCACCAACCAGATAGCTGTATTCAGCCGCTGGCAGCATGGTTTCAGGGCCGCCTGGATTGGTAATGCCTATCCAGTCACCTGATTTAGCATTGCGGGCAAAATTAACCGCTGGGCCGCTGTGGTCATGAAGTGCAAATTCAATGTCTATTTCACAAAGTTCAGCTCTGATGGCCCGAACCGAGTAGGTTCGAACAATCGGGCGTACTTCTGCTGCTGGCCATTGTGGGCCTTTCTCACCAAGCACCGGCAGTTCCGGCTGTGTTTGGTGTGCTAATGGCAGGAAGACTTTTAAATGTGCACCGGCACAATCTGTCGGGTAATTGTGCAATGTCGGACTGTAAAAAGTGACTCGGCGTAGGTGTGGGGAAGTGTCTACCACCTTTTTGACTTGCACCAGGCGCGGAGGGGTTGGACGGTATTTGGGTTTTGCTGCGGTTGATTCTATGGTCACAGTTTATCCTTCTTATCTTATGGCGTTTTATTCTTGTTCGTCAGCAGCATGGATGCGGCTTATCAAGGCATAAACTATATCACCAACTAATGTTAATGATAATTATTTGCATGAGTGGAATGTAAGGAAAACGAAAAGAGTGAGTTGCCCCGCCAGAGTGGGGGGCAAAAATGTGATTTAGCGAAGAATTAGCTGATAGGTTGCACAATAGCCACACGGCGGAAATGCATTCGTAGCCGTAACATGGTCACCAGTGCCACAATCATCACCGCCATCGCGGCAAGAGGGAGTTGTTGTAAGTGTAAGCCAAATGCCAGCAAGGTACCACCGAGCCAGGCCCCTAACGCATTGCCTAAATTGAACGCACTCTGATTAAAGGTTGATGCCAGATTAGGAGCATCTCTGGCTTGATCCACCACCAATAGCTGCAACATTGGACAAAGGGCAAAAGCCACAATACTCCAGATGAACAAGGTTAGAACTGCCGGTAAGTAAAAACCAATGGTGTAATGCAATGCCAGCAAAATACCTATCAAAATGGCAATCAGACGTGTCATTGAGCCGACCAGATTTTTATCACCTAACCGGCCACCCAGCACACTGCCAATGGATAATCCAACGCCGAGGATCAGCAAGACAATCGTGACACCATGTTCAGAAACACGGGTAACCTCGCGCAGCAGGGGGGCAATATAGGTGAAGACGGTAAACAGACTGGTATTGGTTAACACTGATAGCAGTAAAGCGGTTTGCACTTTTTTCTGCATCAACGTTTTGAACTCTAATTTCGGGCTGATTTTCTTCATCGGAATATTGCTAGGTAACCAGGCGATCACGGCGATGATGGCGACAATACCGATGGCGCTAACTCCCCAGAATGCCGCACGCCAGCCGAAAGCTTGTCCAATGGCCGTGCCCAATGGCACGCCGAGCACATTTGCCAGCGTGACCCCCATAAACACTAATGCAATTGCCCGCGCACGGCGATTGGGCTGAACCAAATCGGTGGCGACCACTGAAGCTAATCCAAAGAATGTGCCGTGACACAATGCCGCAATAATACGTGCAGCCATCAGCAAGTTATAAGTTTCAGCCAAGGCACACAGGATATTGCCGATAATAAATAAAACAATTAAACCCAATAGGGTGGATTTACGCGGCACTCGTGCTGTTGCAATGGCCAACAGTGGAGCACCAATGACCACGCCCATAGCATAGACTGATACCAACATTCCGGTTTTAGGGATACTGACCCCGAGATCATGGGCGACTTCTGGTAATAGCCCCATAATGACAAACTCGCTGGTACCAATGCCAAAGGTAGCAATGGTCAGCGCGATAATAGCCAACGGCATGAATAACTCCTGAACCGGCTCAACAGGCATGAAGAGACTGAAGAATAGTCTTTGCAGGTAAATTTAATCGGCCGATTCTAGCACTGCCCCAAAATAGCGTCTAACGGCAAAGTGCTATATTAAAAAGTTATTTAATATAGCTGATTTTATTCTTGTGTATTCACTTGCGCAAAATTGGTCATTTTCTACAAATATTTATTTTTTTGATAATTAAGCCTATTTTTCAATTTTTTGGCTATATCTAACTTTTTTTGTAAGTCATTAACTTTGTTTAGTACAAAAAAGCATAAACAACGGTTTTTTTGTATTTGTTTGTCTCTATTATCCCCGCGATTCTGTACCTCAATCAGAAAGAAAGGGGCAAAGTATGAATTTCCAACAGCTTAAAATTATTCGGGAATCGGCCCGTTGTAATTACAATCTGACTGAAGTGGCAAATACATTATTTACCTCGCAATCGGGTGTGAGTCGGCATATTCGCGAGTTAGAAGAAGAATTGGGTATTGAGATATTTATCCGGCGTGGAAAACGCTTGTTGGGAATGACTGAGCCGGGCAAAGAGTTACTGGCAGTTGCAGAGCGCATGTTAAATGATGCCAATCAAATTCGCCGCCTGGCTGATGTTTTTAGCAATAATGATAGTGGCCAGTTGCATATTGCGACCACGCATACTCAAGCCCGTTACAGTTTACCTCGGGTGATAAAAGAGTTTCGTCTGCTGTATCCACAGGTCAAACTGGTTATTAGCCAGGGAAATCCACAAGAAATTGCGGCGATGCTGCAATCCGGTGAGGCTGATATTGGGATTGCCACTGAAGTACTGATGAGTGATGAATCTGTCGCGGCATTTCCTTATTACCGTTGGCATCACGCGATAGTGGTACCCGAAAATCATCCATTAACACAAGAGCCAAACATCACGCTGGAAACCTTGAGTACCTTGCCATTAATTACTTATCGCCAAGGGATAACCGGCCGATCACGGTTGGACAATGCCTTCAAAAATGCCGGATTAACCCCCGATATTGCCCTCAGCGCACAAGATTCTGATGTGATTAAGACCTATGTCGAGCTAGGCATGGGAGTGGGGATTCTGGCGGATATGTCGTATGAAGCACATCGTGACAAGGGGCTGGTGCGCCTTAATGCAGAGCATTTGTTTGACGCGAATACAGTGTGGTTAGGATTAAAACGAGGTCAGTTACAACGTAACTTTATCTGGTTCTTTATCCAGCTCTGCAACCCAACACTTTCTCTGCATGATATTAAAGAGAAAGTGTTGGCAGAAGCCCCAGACGAAGTGGTGATTGATTACCAGATTTAGTCCCTATGTGAGTCGGGCTGGCGATTATGTAACATCGTCAGTCAAGGTCATCATTGTCCGGGGTAAATCGTACCCGTACTTCTGTTCCACCTTCTTCCCGTTGGCGGATATCACAATGCCCATGCAGGCTGGCAGCTCGGTCTTGCATAATCATTAGACCGTAATGATTCGGCCGTTTGCTGGCTTGACCAATGCCACAGCCATTGTCGAGGATTGACATGATGACATCACCTTGCTCCACCGTGACTTTAACGACGGCCTCAGTGGCGTGGGCATGTTTATAAATATTATTCAGCGCTTCACGGGCAATATTGACCATGTGAATGGCTTGATGGTTGGGAATAGAGTCTGATGGTAAGTTGAAATCGAGTGTAATGGGTAAGTTGGCGCGCTCACTGAATTCATTGACTAAGTTTTGGAGTGCGGCTTGCAATGTCGCTTCATTGAGTTTCAAACGAAATGTGGTTAGCAACTCCCGCAGTTGGCGGTAGGCGATATTAAGTTCATCGCGCATTTGTTGTATCAATAGTTTACTGGGTTCGGGTAAGTCCGGAACTTGCATCTGCAAACAGCTAATTTGTATTTTCAGGCAGGAAAGAGATTGCGCGATGGAGTCATGCAGTTCGCGCGCAATGGCTGAACGCTCCTCCATCAACAGGAGTTGCTGCTGATGTCTCGCCTGACTTTCTAGTGCCAATGTGCTGGTCAATTGCTCGACTAACATATTCACCAACTGTTGCTGATCGGAATTAAGTGGTGTTTCTGATGGGAGCTTTGCCAGTAATAAACCATATTGACCCAGCTTATCGCTCAAACTCCAGCTTAGTGATTCCCGCGCTGTCGGCGGGTTCGTGACAATGAATGACCCGCTAATAGTTAATTGTGTCGGTCGATTTTGTGGCGGTAAATATTCACCATCTAAATGGTCAGCCAGGTGTGAGCGATAAAGGTGATTCTCGTATAAACAGATTTGCACATTTTCTAGTGGTGTCAGGGTTTGCAACTGTTCAATGACTGGCACCAAACGTTCACTCAATGGTTGAGGGGTATGCAGTTGGCGACTGCTGTGATAAAGAAACGCCAGCACCTGGTTTTTCTGTTGCAAGTCTGCTGTTTTCTGCGCAACTCTCTGTTCCAAATCACTGTATATCACTGACAGTTCCTGCGACATTCTATTCAGTGCTGTGCCCAACATCCCCATCTCATCGCGCTGATAAGGCAGAGAGAAGCGCTGACTAAAATCACCGCGTCCGATGGCATTCGCCATTGAAATCAGTTGCAGCCACGGGCGCAATAAACGGCGGCGAAGGTAATAAATGGTGGCGAGCATCAACCCTAGTGTCAACACAATGAACACCAACTGAATCATCGTCACCAGCAGTAGGCGCTGCTCGGTTTTATGGTCAATGGCTAATACCAATGCATCAAGCTGGTGGACAAAATCGGCCACATTGGCGGCAACATCATCGGGCTGCTTAGCTTGTAGCAGTTGTGGTTTTAAGGTGCTTTGCCAGTAACGTTCGATTTGTTGGTATTGACGGGTTAAACCCTCCCGCTGGAGGGCGTGTTGTAAGTCATCACTGGTTTTATCCTGCTCCAGTGCCGCTAAATAGGGTAGATCCCCTTTATCTAGCGGCACCATGGAAAGCAGCCGGTAACTTTGCATCCGCAGAGAACCTGCTTTATTGATGGCGTGCGCGTTACCTTGAATGCTTTGGGCCATCCATGACGAGATCGTCATACCAGCCAGCCCCAACATGCCCAGTAGTATCATCAGCAAAGCAATCTGATTAACTAATGGAATTAGGTAACGTTTCATAAAGCGGGATCCCTGTCATTAATAAGCTGGCAACCTTGCCGTTGTTCATCCCACAGCGTGATCGCTAGTGGGATTTCATGCCGGCGGCTGTCATCATCATACGGAACAGCATAGAAACTGCCAATAAAGCCAGCACACTACCGCACCAGATAAGTAACATCCAACCGACTCTCTTCCACCAAGGAGACTTTACTGGCTCAAGTAGTTGGGATGGTGATGGTGATTTCATCATTCAGTGATAACCCTGTTCGTGATTGATTTTCCCACGGAATACGTAGTAGCTCCAGAAGGTATAAACCAGAATGATTGGAATAATAAAAAGTGCGCCGACCAGCATGAATCCCAAACTTTGCGGAGGCGCTGCGGCCTGCCATAAGGTAATTGATGGCGGAATAAGATAAGGCCAAATACTGATACCCAAGCCGCTGTAGCCCAAAAACACTAACAACAGGGTCAACAGGAAGGGGGCATAATGTCTACCATGCTTGACTGCGCGCAGTAATGCCCAACTGGCGAAGAGCACCAATATAGGCACCGGCAGGAACCAGAACAAATTGGGCAGGCTAAACCAGCGTGCAGCAATCTGTGGGTGAGTCAGTGGTGTCCAAACGCTAATAATGGCAATAATGAGCAACATCATCAGGGTGAGTGGGCGCGCCAGTTTATGCATCACTTGCTGCACATGACCGTCAGTTTTCATGATGAGCCAGGTACAACCAAGCAGGGCATAGGCAATGACCAGCCCTAAGCCACAAAACAGGGCAAAGGGGGTAAACCAGTCAAATGGCCCACCACTGTAACTGCGACCGGTGACTGGGAATCCGTGAATAAAAGCACCGACAACCATTCCCTGGGTAAAGGTGGCGGCCAGCGAACCGCCAATAAAGGCTTTATCCCAGATATGCTGTTTTTCCGGCGTGGCTTTAAAGCGGAATTCGAACGCGACACCGCGGAAAATCAGCCCCAACAGCATCAAAGTCAGCGGAATAGCCAGTGCATCAAGAATCACCGCGTAAGCCAGCGGGAAAGCCCCCAGTAAAGCCGCCCCCCCAAGTACCAGCCAGGTTTCGTTGCCATCCCAGACTGGGGCGACGCTATTCATCATCAAGTCCCGGTCACGGCTGTTTTTTACCAACGGAAACAGGATGCCAATGCCTAAATCAAAACCATCCATCACCACATACATCATGGTACTGAATACGATGATGACAAACCAAATCAGTGGAAGGTCGATACCCATAGTTAGCTCCTGTTTTGGTTATTGTCAGTGGTCAATACGCCGCTATCAGCATTGGCGTCGCTGACTGCCGACAGTGGTCTGGCAGGTGTTGCGTGTTGGCCGGGCCCGCCGCTATCTTGTTGGCGACCTTCATGGGCGATTGGCCCTTTGCGGATAAGCCGCATCATATAGGCGTAGCCCACACCAAAGACCGAGCCATACACCAGAATAAATATCAGCAAGCTGATGCTCATATGCATTTCACCGTGGGATGACACTGCATCACTGGTGCGCTGCAAGCCATAGACAATCCACGGCTGGCGACCCACTTCGGTGGTAAACCACCCCGCCAGAATGGCAATCAACCCTGATGGCCCCATCCACAACACAAAATAAAGGAAGGGACGAGATTGATACAGAGCGCCACGCCAACGCAGCCATAAACTCCAAAAACCAGCCAAAATCATCAACATGCCTAATCCGACCATAATGCGGAAAGACCAAAACACGATGGTTGAGTTAGGGCGATCTTCGGGTGGAAAAGATTTCAGCGCCGGGATCTGCTTATCCAGACTGTGAGTCAGGATAAGGCTGCCTAAATAGGGGATCTCCAGGGCGAAATGGGTTTTCTCTTGTTTCATGTCTGGCCAGCCAAACAGAATCAGTGGGGTAGGTTCGCCGGGTTTATTTTCCCAGTGCCCCTCAATGGCGGCAATTTTGGCTGGTTGATATTCCAGCGTATTAAGGCCGTGGGCATCACCAATAACCGCCTGAAGAGGGGCGACAATTAAAGCCATCCACATTGCCATCGACAGCATTTTTCGCATCGCCGAAGTATCGCGTTTGCGTAGCAAATGCCAGGCAGCGGAAGCCCCAACAAAGAAGGCTGAAGCCAGGAAGGCGGCGGTCGACATGTGTAACAGGCGATAGGGGAAGGAGGGGTTAAAGATCACTTTTAGCCAGTCAACGGGCACCACTTGCCCATTAATAACTTCAAAACCTTGTGGTGTCTGCATCCAGCTATTGGAAGCCAGAATCCAGAAAGTTGACATGAGTGTTCCCAATGCCACCATGCAGGTGGCAAAGAAATGCAAGCCGGGACCAACACGATTCCAGCCAAATAGCATCACACCTAAAAAACCGGCTTCGAGGAAGAAGGCGGTCAAGACTTCATAAGTCAGCAGCGGGCCAGTGATGCTACCGGCAAATTCTGAGAAAAAGCTCCAGTTGGTACCAAACTGGTAGGCCATAACCAGACCGGACACCACGCCCATACCAAAGTTGACGGCAAAGATTTTTGACCAGAAATGGTAGAGGTCGCGGTAATCTTCATTTTTGGTTTTTAGCCATAAACCTTCTAGTACTGCCAGAAAACTGGCAAGACCAATAGTGATCGCCGGGAAAATAATATGGAACGAAATGGTGAAAGCGAATTGGATTCTGGCCAACTCGAGAGCGGTTAAGCCAAACATAGCGACCTCGCTAAAAACATGGTACTGCCTCATCAAACGATAGAAGAAATCGCGCCATAGTGACGATGCAGTGACATCGCCACGGGCAATTATTTCGCGGAGTAAACTTGGCAGTTAGTTAACCATAAGTTAAAGTGGCTATAATAGTGACAATTAATTCAATCTCACCTATAACAGTTGGCTTATGACTCGATATGAACAGTTAGCGCAGCAAATCCGTGCGCAAATACAATCCAAGGTCTGGCAAGCGGGTGACAAGCTGCCATCTCTGCGAGAAAGTTGTAAACAATCGGGTTTAAGCTTAATGACCGTAGTGCAGTCTTATCAGTTACTTGAAAGTCAGGGATGGATCGTGGCACGCCCGCAATCGGGATATTATGTTGCTTCGCGTCCAACCCAGTTGCCGCAACCTCAGCGGGGGAAAAAACTGCATCTGGACGAGCAAGTAGACATCAATACTTTTATTTTTGATGTATTACAGGCGGGAAAAGACCCGGCCATCATGCCGTTTGGCTCGGCATTTCCCGATCCGAGTTTATTGTTGCAACCCCGATTGTCACGTGCACTGGCGGGGGTTGCGCGTAAAATATCACCACAAAGTTCGGTGACAAACTTGCCACCGGGCAATGAAAGTTTGCGCCGTAATATTGCTCAGCGTTATGCCGCCAGTGGGATGAATGTTTCACCCGAAGAAATTGTGATTACTGCCGGTGCGATGGAGTCCCTTAGCCTGAGTTTGCAGGCGGTGACTCAGCCCGGAGATTGGGTTGTTATTGAATCTCCAGCGTTTTATGGTGCGCTACAGGCCATAGAGCGCCTGCGTTTAAAAGCTATTGCTATTACCACGCACCCGCAAAATGGGATGGATCTCGATGCTCTTGAGCAGGTCATCAGCCAGTATCCGATCAAGGCGTGTTGGCTGATGACGCACTTTCAGAATCCGCTTGGTAGTACGATGTCCTGGCCGCAGAAAAAACGGCTGGTGGCGCTGCTGCAACAGAATAATATTTCGTTAATTGAAGATGATGTTTATGGTGAGTTGTACTTCGGTGCTGAGCGCCCCTTGCCGGCCAAAGCACTCGATCAGCACCGCCAAATTCTACATTGCTCCTCTTTTTCAAAATGTCTGGCTCCGGGATTTCGAGTTGGTTGGGTGGCGGCGGGGGAACATGCACAGCGGGTGCAACATCTGCAACTAATGAGTACCGTTTCGGCCAGTGTTCCGACTCAGTTAGCTATTGCTGATTACCTCAGTCAAGGAGGGTACGATACTCACTTGCGCCGGTTGCGTCGTATGATGGAACAGCGGCTAAACGCGTTGCGTCAGGCGGTGGTTGAGCACTTTCCCAAGAACGTCAAAATCAGCCATCCATCTGGAGGCTACTTCCTGTGGCTGGAATTGGAACCGCCATTTAATGCCAGTGAATTATACCGGCGAGCGTTGGCGCAGGGTGTCAGTATTGCGCCGGGACGAATGTTTACCACTGGCAATCAGTTCGATCACTGTTTTCGCCTCAATGCTTCATTTGCCTGGTCGGAGCAAAGCGAAAAAGCCATCCGCATTCTGGCTATGCTGATAACTCAATTGACCAGTGGTGTTGATAATCGCTCACGCTAATCCTGCCATTTCCCCTTTTTAATCGGTTAATACTGATGGCTCCAGAAAATGGGGCCATCACCGCATAATCTGCTGTTGAACTAACCGCCTTATTGTTGCGCTTGTTATGCATAAACGTCTTTGTCCATCCTTTTATCCTCCCTTTCCCGGTAGCAGAAATGCACCCAATTGATGCATTGATTGCTCATTTATAGGGCGTGAAGAATCTACGGTGTTGCTTTTATGTTGCAAAAGTGTGATCTGGTAGAGCAAAAATCAACATTGGTTGCCAATGCATACAATTTCGCGCTAAACCCCTCTGGTTGGTCATTTTGATGGTCAATAGACAGTATGAATGCGAGTGATTTGCATAATTATGCATTTTAAAACTTTGTTTTAATGAGATTTATACATTTTATTCACATTGTGAGCGGTGTGGCACGAAAGCTGCTCTACACTTTATATCAGGTGAATATATTTCATTCTTCATTGTTAACAGAATAAGAGATTTTGTTGGGCGGCAGGGTGATTCCTGGCAATAAGCCTTCCAAACGAGAGGCCTCTCAAACCATAGGCCTCTCAAATAACAAGTCTCTCAACCCATATTTACGCTGATTAAAGAGGCCACTATGGAACAGCCAATCCCGGTTACCCGACAGTCTTTTGATGAATGGATCGTCCCAACTTATGCTCCAGCTGACTTTATTGTGGTACGAGGCGAAGGGGCGACACTGTGGGATCAACAGGGCAAATCTTATATCGATTTTGCGGGAGGGATTGCCGTCAATGCCTTAGGACATGGGCATCCGGC
Organism: Yersinia sp. 22-579; assembly: GCF_030433455.1. Taxonomy (NCBI): domain Bacteria; kingdom Pseudomonadati; phylum Pseudomonadota; class Gammaproteobacteria; order Enterobacterales; family Yersiniaceae; genus Yersinia; species Yersinia sp. 22-579. The sequence goes on from NZ_JAUJTZ010000007.1 coordinate 130,362, forward strand.
GGTAAAAGCCGCATTGATTGAGCAAGCGGACAAAGTATGGCATTTGGGCAATGGCTATACCAATGAACCGGTGTTGCGGCTGGCAAAACAACTGATTGATGCCACCTTCGCTGAAAAAGTATTTTTCAGTAATTCAGGAGCCGAAGCCAATGAAGCAGCACTGAAGTTGGCGCGTAAATATGCCTTGGATAATTTTGCCAATAAGCCGGGACAGCAGGGCGAAAAGAACCAGATTGTTGCCTTTAGAAACGCCTTTCATGGCCGGACACTGTTCACCGTTTCGGCGGGAGGCCAGCCCAAGTACTCGCAGGATTTTGCTCCACTGCCGGGGGGGATTAGCCACGGCATTTTCAATGACCTGGCCTCTGCCGAAGCCCTTATTACCGATCAAACCTGTGCGGTGATTGTCGAGCCGATTCAGGGCGAAGGTGGTGTTTTACCCGCAGATAACGAGTTCCTGCATGGCCTGCGTGCATTGTGTGATCGCCATAATGCTGTACTGATTTTTGATGAAGTACAAACCGGGGTAGGCCGTACCGGTGAGTTGTATGCCTACATGCATTATGGCGTCACCCCTGATGTCCTGACCAGCGCCAAAGCTCTTGGGGGTGGGTTCCCGATAGCCGCCATGCTGACGACCACAAAATATGCCAGCGCACTGAATGTCGGCAGTCACGGGACAACTTACGGCGGTAACCCATTAGCTTGTGCGGTGGCGGGCACCGTTTTATCTCTCATCAATACACCAGCTGTATTGTCGGGTGTGAAAGAGCGGCACCAATGGTTTTTAGATGGTTTGGCTGACATCAATGCGCGTTACAAGGTTTTCGCTGAAATACGCGGGCGCGGCTTGTTGATCGGCTGTGTGCTGAACAGTGATTATGCTGGTAAATCCAAAGATATCATTCAGGCCGCAGCCCAGCATGGGTTAATCGCCCTGATTGCTGGCCCCGATGTTGTCCGCTTTGCACCATCACTGATTATTTCTCAACACGATATTAAAGAGGGCTTGGCCCGACTTGCTATGGGTATTGAGCAGGTCTGTCGTAAGGCTAAGTCGTAACACATCAGCCGTAACACATCGGCAGTCAGCAAGGACCTTGAATATGATGAGAGTTCGCCCGGTAGAACGCCGTGATTTAGCCGATATTCTGGAGTTGGCTGGGAAAACTGGCGTTGGCATGACCTCACTGCCACAAAATGAGCAACACCTCGCCGCCAGAATTGAGCGCGCATTAAATACCTGGCAAGGTTCTTTGGCTGCGGGTGAGCAAGGTTATCTGTTCGTCTTAGAAGACACTGAGCGAGAGAAAGTCGTGGGCGTCAGTGCGATAGAAGTGGCTGTGGGGATGAATGACCCTTGGTATAACTTCCGCGTGGGAACACTGGTTCATGCCTCTAAAACCCTCAATGTGTACAAATCAGTGCCGACGCTATTTTTGAGCAATGATCACACTGGTTATAGCGAACTCTGCACACTGTTTCTTGACCCTGAATATCGTAAAGATAAAAACGGCCCCTTCTTATCGAAAGTTCGTTTTCTGTTTATCGCCGCATTTCGCCAGCACTTCTCGCGCAAATTGATTGCTGAGATGCGCGGTTACACCGATGAACAAGGCCGTTCACCATTTTGGGAAAATGTCGGTCGTCACTTTTTCGCTATCGAATTTGCAAAAGCCGATTACCTGAGTGGGACGGGGCAAAAAGCGTTTATTGCCGAACTGATGCCGAAACACCCGCTGTATGTGGATTTTTTGGCAGAAGAAGCCCGTGCGGTGATAGGCCAGGTTCATCCTCACACCGCACCTGCTCGCGCGGTTTTGGAGACTGAAGGCCTGCAATATCAGGGATATGTCGATATTTTTGATGGTGGGCCGACTTTGGAAGCCAACACCGACGAAGTGCGGGCGGTGCGCGATAGCAGCCAGCGAAAAGTGGTTATTGATGATATTGATATTGACCCAAGTGGTAGCGCTTATTTAGTGGCCAATGACCGTTACCAAGAATTTCGTTCCATATTAATTAACACCCATCTATCAGACGAATTTCTGCATTTAACCACTGACAATGCAGCGGCACTGGGTGTTGTGACGGGGGATGTGGTTCGGATAATCAGCCTTTTTGCACCGGAGACCAAAAAATGACCCATCCTGCATTGTTTATTCAGGGGGAATGGCGCACCGGTAAAGGTGCCCATTTCGATAAACATGACCCTATGGAACAGCAATTATTGTGGCAAGCGCGTGCCGCTGATAGCGCAGATGTCGCCGCAGCTTGTCGCGCCGCGCGTGATGCTTTCCCCACATGGGCTCGAACGCCACTGGAACAGCGAGTGGCGATTATTCAGCGTTTTGCCGTATTACTCGAACAACATAAGCAGCAATTGGCGCGAACGATAAGTCTGGAAACCAGTAAACCGCACTGGGAAACGCTAACAGAAGTGCAGGCCATGATGGGCAAAGTAGCTATTTCGTTGCAAGCCTATCAAACCAGAACCGGTAGCAGTCAAACGCCGATGGCGGACGCTATCTCAGTGCTGCGGCACCGGCCACATGGCGTATTGGCGGTTTTTGGCCCTTATAACTTTCCCGGACATCTCCCCAATGGACATATTGTTCCTGCTTTGTTAGCGGGCAATACGGTGGTGTTCAAACCCAGTGAATTGACCCCGCTAACGGCAGAAGAAACAGTCAAGTTATGGCAATTGGCAGGCATTCCTGATGGCGTACTCAATTTAGTTCAGGGCGGACGTGACACTGGCGAAGCGCTGGCGGCCCAACCTGATATTGATGGTTTACTGTTTACCGGCAGTGCCAATACCGGTTACCACTTACACCGGCAACTGGCGGGGCAACCGGAGAAAATTCTGGCGTTGGAGATGGGGGGGAATAATGCCCTGATTGTTGAGCAGGTCAAAGACTGTGATGCAGCGGTAAACCTCGCGATTCAGTCAGCTTTTATCTCTGCTGGTCAGCGTTGTACCTGCTCGCGCCGCTTGTTGATCAAGAGTGGCGCTGAAGGTGATGCATTTTTACAACGTTTTGTTGCAGTGAGTAAAGCACTCCGTATTGGGCGCTGGGATAGTCAACCGGCTCCTTTCATGGGGGCGGTGATTTCATCTCAAGCAGCTGAAAAAATGCTGGCAGCACAGCAACATTTGCTGTCATTAGGGGGGAAAGCCTTATTAACCATGACCCGACCTGATAGCCAAAGCGCGGTTTTGACCCCCGGTATCATTGATATCACCGGTATCAGCGAGGTCCCTGATGAAGAGTATTTTGGCCCGCTGGTGAGTGTTATTCGCTATAGCGATTTTAACCAGGCACTAAAAATAGCCAATCAAACCCGATTTGGTTTAGCCATCGGTCTGGTTTCAGAAGACAGGCAACAGTTTGAACAACTGCTATTGGAAGCCCGTGCAGGTATTGTTAACTGGAATAAACCTTTGACCGGAGCCTCCAGCGCGGCTCCATTTGGTGGGGTTGGGGCTTCAGGTAATCACCGACCAAGTGCATTTTATGCCGCAGATTATTGTGCCTGGCCCATGGCATCACTCGAAAGTGAAAGTCTGACACTGCCTGCAACACTGTCGCCAGGCATTTCATTCGACTTACCTGATTAGCCCACTTATCTGATTAACTCATAGGTGCGAACGGAGAATAAGATGGCAGGATATGAAGTTAACTTCGATGGATTGGTTGGGCTGACACATCACTATGCCGGATTGTCTTTTGGCAATGAGGCCTCCACCAAGCATCAAAATACGCTCTCCAACCCACGGCTGGCAGCAAAACAGGGCCTGCTAAAAATGAAAGCGTTGGCCGATTTAGGTTACAAGCAAGGCGTTCTTCCCCCGCAAGAGCGCCCAGCGATGGGGGTTTTACGCCAGTTGGGTTTTAGTGGGTCAGATGAGCAAGTATTAAGTGAAGTGGCGCGCAAATCGCCACGGCTATTGTCGGCGGTCAGCTCCGCCTCATCAATGTGGACCGCTAATGCGGCAACAGTATCACCTGCCGCAGACAGCGCTGACGGGCGAGTTCATTTTACCGTGGCAAATTTGAATAATAAATTTCATCGCGCCATCGAGGCAGAGACAACTTCAGCAATATTAAAAAGCATTTTTAATAATCACCGTCACTTTGTTCACCACGATGCATTGCCTTCTGTTGAGTTATTTGGCGATGAGGGCGCAGCTAATCATAATCGCCTGGGGGGAGAGTATGACCGCCCGGCGATTCAGGTATTTGTTTATGGCCGTCAAGGGCTTGAAAGCGGGGCAATGCCCAGCCGATATCCTGCGCGCCAAACATTAGAAGCTAGCGAAGCCGTGGCACGTTTACACTTGTTAGACCCTGAACGCACTGTTTTTGTGCAGCAGAATCCAGCGGTAATCGATCAAGGGGTATTCCACAATGATGTTATCGCGGTCAGTAACCAAAACGTGTTATTCCACCACCAACATGCCTTTGTACCCGATATCCGAGTAATGGAAGATCTGCGTCGCAAAATGGGGCGAATTGAGCAACAGCTGCTCACCATTGAAGTGCCCGCAGCACAAGTTTCTGTCGCGCAAGCGGTATCGAGCTATCTGTTTAACAGCCAGTTACTGAGTAAACCCAATGGCAAGATGCTGCTGGTTATTCCACAAGAATCCCAGGAATGTCCCGCAGTGTGGGAGTATCTGTCTGAGCTGATAAGCAGCGGTGGTCCGATTGATGAGGTCAGAGTTTTTGACCTGCGCGAAAGTATGCACAATGGTGGTGGCCCGGCTTGCTTACGGCTACGTGTTGCGCTCAATGATACTGAGTTAGCGGCAGTGAATAGCAGAGTGATGATGACACCCGCTTTGTTTGTTGCGCTGAATAATTGGGTCGACCAGCACTATCGCGATCGCTTGCAATTTAAGGACTTGGCTGACCCACAGTTGTTACAAGAAGGGAGGCAAGCATTGGATGAATTGACCAAAATACTCAATTTAGGTTCGATATACCCGTTCCAACATCCTTAATCGAAATATCAAAAATCGAACGGCATGAGCCATGAAAAAAGATAAGCAAAGGGAAGGGACGATGATGCCAGATTTTCTGTCAATCACCCTGGCGGGGTCCCCACCGCCACTCACTAGCGGCGAAACATCAAACCTTAAATGGCAATGGATGGATGAAGGGGTGTTGATGCTCACCCCCCACGGAACCTGTTCGCAATCAGTGGTGTTATCGGCCGGTATCCATGGAAATGAAACAGCTCCGATTGAGATTCTAAACCAATTAGTCTCTGATTTATTAGCTAGTCAGCTGCCATTAGCAGTGCGTTTGTTAGTGATATTAGGTAATCCGCCAGCTATCAGAGCCGGGGAACGCTATCTCACCGCAGATATCAATCGCATGTTTGGTGGGCGTTATAAAAATTATTCACTAACTGATGAGGCAATACGGGCTGAAATCCTCGAACAAAAGGTGGGAGAGTTTTTTGCATCTGATCCACTGTCTCTACGTTTACATTATGATCTACATACGGCCATTCGGGGTTCACATCATAACCGATTTGGTTTGTTACCTTACCGAACAACGCCTTATTGTGCGGCAATGTTACGTTGGCTAAAAGATAGTGAGTTAGATGCATTAGTTATGCATACCTCGGTGGGAGGAACCTTTGCCCACTTCAGTAGTGAGTTCTGCCAGGCGGCCAGTTGTACGTTGGAATTGGGTAAAGCGCTACCCTTTGGGCAAAATCAGCTCGAACAGTTTAGTCCGATCACTGCGGGTTTACGTGCATTAGTCAGCGGAGGGCAATTGCCTACTCGATCTACCGAACCAATGATATTTTATCGTGTCGTTAAATCACTCCTGAAGCAACATGCTGATTTTAAACTGTGGGTGGCGGATGATACGGTAAACTTCACTCGCTATCCGCAAGGAACATTGATGATAGAACAGCTCAATGAGCACTATCGCGTTGAGCATGAATATGAGTGGATCTTGTTCCCCAATCCGAGAGTTGCGCTGGGATTGCGTGCTGGCATCATGCTAGTGCAAATGGATGAGAATGATTTACCACAAGTATAAGTCAGGCTATATGACTTATACCGCCCTGGATAGTAACTTAAGTTAATATCACTACAGGGCGTTTTACTTAAGCTAAATTTAAAGAGGTATATCTCTTTTGGTATGTAAAAAAGTAACTTCACAACATCAATAGTTCATTTTCTCTGCATTAAATTAAAAAATATCTTATTTGATTTTATATCACTCATCGGCAGCTTTATAAAACCTATCTAATTAACGACACTCTAAAACCACACTTTTCATAAACCTATTAATGTCATTCATACTTTACTCTTTTCCACGTTGCACCAAATAGGATATTCATCCTCGATTATTTGTATTTTAAATAGTCGACAAATGGCTTTGGATATATAAAAAATAGATTATAAGTGTGATATCCACTCCATTTTACAAATCTAACTACTCAAAAGAACAAAAAAGAAACAAATTGAAATGACTTTGCACCTAAATGGTGCTATTGCACTGTTTTGGTTATATCTAATTACCTAAAAACACAGTTAATCAACGAGTTATGGAAAGTTCCGTTAAAAACATTTTGTTACAATTGATTACCTGTTTATACCTATATATCTTCAATTTTACCGTTTTAACTTTTCGTGCTTAGTGATAATGTCTATTCGCTTTACAAAGACAGGTAACTATAAAAAATTAAAAGTTAACTTTTATGAGGCTAAATAACTAATTTAGCCTGCGGGTTAATTTTATTAAAATTTAAAGGAAAAATAATGATGAAGCGCAGTGTGCTGGCCTTAGCGGTCACCTTGAGTATGGTTCCTACTCTCTCAAACGCAGCAGAAATTTATAATAAAGATGGCAACAAGCTGGATCTTTATGGCCGCGTAGCCGCTAAATACATTTTCACCAATCATAATAATGCCGATGATACTTATGTGCGTTTTGGTTTTAAAGGTGAAACACAGATTAATAGCCAACTGACCGGTTACGGCCAGTGGGAATATAACGTTGCTGCTAAAAATGCTGAATCTCAGGGCGATAAAGGCAATAAAACCCGTTTAGGTTTTGCCGGTTTGAAATTTGCTGAATTTGGCTCTTTCGATTATGGCCGTAACTATGGCGTAGTGTACGACGCACTGGCTTATACCGACATGTTGCCAGAGTTCGGTGGCGACTCAATCGCATACACTGATAACTACATGACTGGCCGTTCAACCGGTCTGGCAACTTACCGTAACTCTGACTTCTTCGGTCTGGTAAAAGGCCTGAATGTTGCTGCTCAGTATCAGGGCCGCAATGATGATGGTGATACCACCAAGAATGAGCGCGCAATTCAGAAAGCTAACGGCGACGGTTACGGTTTGTCTGTTGATTATCAAGACATCGAAGGCAGCGGCGTTGGCTTCGTAGCAGCATACTCTAATTCTAACCGTACCTTGGGTCAGAAAAATCTGGCTAACAGTGCTACCGGTGATAAAGCTCAAGCTTGGGCTACTGCGCTGAAATATGATGCAAACCAGGTTTACATTGCAGCTATGTACGGCGAAACGCTGAATATGACACCATACAAAGCACTGATCGCGAACAAAACCCAGAACGTAGAATTGGTTGCTCAATATCAATTCGAAAATGGTATTCGCCCATCTATCGCTTATGTTCAGTCTAAAGGTAAAGACCTGGATGCAGTCGGCAGTGCTGACTTGCTGAAATATGCTGAAATTGGTGTGACTTACTACATCAATAAAAACATGTTTACCTATGTTGACTACCAAATTAACTTGCTGGATGAAAACAATCCGCTGGGTCTGGGTACCGACGATACTGTTGCGGTTAACCTGACTTACCGTTTCTAAGTTAATTCAGTAAAGATTACCCTTTTCTGTGTCGGAAATAGGTGAATAAAAAAGGCGGGGTTATCCCTGCCTTTTTTGCATTTAAAATCATTAAACGTTGGATAAGAAAGTATTACGACAAATTAGCGCTGATATTGTTGTTCACCCCACTTCAGCATTGTAATAACCAACTGCTGGAGTAACTGTTGTAAGTGCGCAGCCCGTTCAGGCAGATAAGAATAGGGTTCGGCCTCAGACATATAGTTTAACTGGGATAACTCAAGTTGCACTGCATGCTGATGATCCTGTGGTGAACCATATGCTCTAGTTATGTAACCACCTTTAAAGCGGCCATTTAATATATGACTAAACACAGATTGGCGTTCGCAACACTCTATCAATTGCGTACTTAGCGATGGCGCACAAGTGGCCCCACTATTGGTCCCAAAATTCAAATCTGGCAGTCTCCCATCAAACAACCTCGGGATAACTGAGGCAATTGAATGGGCATCAAGCAGCAATGCATAACCGAATTTGGCTTTAAGCCGCATCAATTCGAGCTGAATTTGCTGGTGGTAAGGCTGCCAGATGTGTAACAAGTAGGATTGGCGCTCCTGAGGAGACGGCGTTTTGCCTGGCATAAAACAGGGGCGGCCATCGAACAGCGTTTCCGGGAACAAACCGGTAGTTGCTGTTGTATATAGAGGCTGATCATCTTCTGGACGGTTCAGATCAACCACTAAGCGGGAATAATTGCCGATAACCATGCTGACGCCAATATTATTGGCGAAATCATAGAGACGGGGAATATGCCAGTCGGTATCTGAAAGCGGTCGGGCGGCTTCTGTCAGGCCATCTTCAACGGCGGGAGTCAGCCGTGTACCTGCATGGGGGATACTGATGAGTAAAGGCAGTCTCCCAACCTGGAAACTTAGCGGATCAACCAGATTCATGGGCGAGCATCTCCTTGGAAAATAATAGATGCGGGCAATTGACCGCCGAGCCAGTAAGCCAATTCAGCAGGGTGCGATAATGGCCAATGAACCCAATTTGCTAACTTACCTGTTTCCAGTGTTCCTTGAGTTTCTTGCAACCCCAGAGCCTGAGCCGCATGGCAAGTGACACCTGCGAGTGCTTCTTCTGGAGTCATACGGAACAAGGTGCATGCCATATTGAGCATCAGCCGTAGTGAGAGTGCTGGCGATGTTCCCGGATTGGCATCACTGGCTAATGCCATCGGCACGTTATATTGGCGAAATAGTTCAATCGGAGGGCATTGCGTTTCTCGCAATAAATAATAAGCTCCCGGTAGCAATACCGCGACAGTACCCGCATCGGCCATTGCTCTAACATCTGACTCCGTTGCGTATTCAAGGTGATCAGCTGACATGGCATTAAATTTGGCAGCCAACGTGCTGCCATTGAGCGAAGAAAGTTGTTCTGCATGCAGTTTTACCGGTAAACCGACTTGTTGTGCCGCTAAAAATACACGCTCAACTTGAGCGGGTGAAAATGCCAGATGTTCACAAAAAGCATCAACAGCATCAGCGAGCTTTTCTTTTGCAACTTGGGGAATAATGGTGTCGCAAACGAAATCAATGTAATCATCAGCCCGACCAGCAAATTCGGGTGGCAAAGCATGAGCAGCCAGACAGGTTGTTTTGACTGTGACAGGCAATAACTCACCTAACTGGCGTGCCACTCGGAGCATTTTTATTTCACTCTCAAGGCTAAGTCCATAACCAGATTTAATTTCAATACAGGTTACTCCTTCAGCAAGTAATAGCTTTAGACGGAATAAAGCTTGTTCCAGTAATTGCTGTTCACTAGTGTTTCGTGTTGCTCTGACTGTTGACACGATACCGCCGCCATTGGCGGCAATTTCTGCATAGCTCACACCATTAAGACGTTGTTCGAACTCGGTACTTCGATCACCGCCAAACACCAAATGGGTATGGCAATCAATTAATCCAGGGGTGATAAGGCCACCCGAGTAGATAACCTCGCGTGAAGCTCTGAGTCTGGGTAATTCATTGTATGGCCCGATCCAGACTATTTTACTGTCAGTCACCGCCATTGCCCCTTGCGGGATCAGGTGATACTTCCCTCCACGCATGGTCACGATATCGGCACCGTACCACAAACTGTCGCAGTGAATTGTTGACACCATCTGACTCCCTAAGATGTACAGAATTAAGTTGTATATACAATTATGGACAACCTAGCGCATAAATTCACTATCGGCAAGATAGGGATTTAAACAATTGCGTAACACTTCGCACTTCTCGCAGAGAAATAAAATTGATCAGGACGTGACGGTACCTTGTGGGGTAAAACGGCCATAGAGTTGATAGCGAGAACCGGGATAAAGCAGTTGAGCAGCGGTCACAATTGCTTTTCCATACCAGGTCCTACGGCGAATTAGTAGGCACGGTTCATGCTCTTCTAATTGCAGCAACTGCCGCTCAAGGGGGTTTGGAATAACAGCTTCGACAATATGTTCACCTTCAGTTAGCGGGGCGGCTTGGGTGAGGTAACTGTAAGGGGTGATTTGGTTGAAATCCTGCTTCATATAATCAGGCGCGGTGCTTGGATTGACGCAACGATTCTCGACCTGAATGGGGATATCATTCTCGTAATGAACAATTTGCGAATAGAACAGCTGTTGACCGGGCTGAATGCCTAAAGCAATCGCCTCTTCAGAACTTGCTGGCCGCGCCTCTAACTGCAAAATTTTACTACTATGGCGATGACCACGCGCAGTGATTTCGTCAGCAATATTATGGACTTCAAGTAAGGCACTGTGCGCCTTTGCTTCAGCAACAAAGGTTCCTACGCCTTGCATGCGGATCAAAAAACCTTCACTGGTGAGTTCGCGTAACGCCCGGTTGATGGTCATACGACTGACCCCTAACTCGGCGACTAGCTCACTCTCTGATGGTACACGTTGATGGGGCTGCCAGACTCCAGTCCTAATCTGGCGGATTATAGCTAACTTAACGCGTTGATAAATGGGGGCAGGAGTATCGTCCATTGCGGGACTTAATTGTAAGGTGGTTTGTTGTTCCGCCACGACGTTAACCTCGTCAGATAAGAAAATATACGCTAAGTCTACGGTTGAATTTAGCGTGTGTATATGTATATACAAGTTAGTGATTTAATTAATTGACGCAGCTGCTGCTCAGCGCGTTTGACACTGAACAAAATATTGGGATATCGCTATGCCAGTTTATTTTACCAAACGTGCTTTCTTACCTGATGGATGGGCGAATGACGTACAGATAACTGTCAATGAACAGGGCAACATTCAGCGCATCATGACGGGCAGCAGTGACACGGATTGCCAAATTCTCTCGGGACCGATAGTGCCCGGTATGCCTAATCTACATTCTCACGCTTTTCAGCGCATGATGTCTGGATTAGCTGAGATTGCTGGTAACCCGCAGGACAGTTTTTGGACATGGCGAGATTTGATGTATCGATTAGTCCAGCGATTGACACCAGAACATGTCGGTGTGATTGCTCGTCAGTTATATATCGAAATGTTAAAGGGTGGCTATACCCAAGTCGCAGAGTTCCATTATTTGCATCACAGCCCCGACGGTAGCCCATACAGTGATCCGGGGGAGATGACATTACACCTAAGTCAGGCCGCGCAAGACGTTGGAATAGGGATGACCTTATTACCGGTATTGTACAGTTACGCGGGATTCGGTGGTCAACCCGCTCAACAAGGGCAGCGCCGTTTTATTCAAAACACAGAAAGCTATCTCAAGCAGCAGCAAGTTATCACTAAACAACTGGCGAATCAGCCCCTGCAAAATCAAGGCCTGTGCTTTCATTCATTACGCGCTGTTGAGTTAAGTCAAATGCAGGAAATATTGCAGGCATCGGATAAACAGTTGCCAGTGCATATCCATATTGCTGAGCAGCAAAAAGAGGTCAACGATTGCCTTGCCTGGAGTGGGCAACGGCCCGTGGCGTGGTTGTACGATCATGTGCCCGTCGACAGTCGTTGGTGCCTGGTTCATGCAACGCATTTGGATGAGTCAGAACTTGTTCGGTTGGCTAAAAGTCAGGCTATTGCTGGATTATGCCCAACAACGGAAGCCAATTTGGGGGATGGTATTTTCCCAGCAGTAGATTATTTACAGCATCATGGTCGCTGGGGAATAGGCTCCGATAGCCATGTTTCTCTGAATGTAGTGGAGGAGTTACGTTGGTTGGAATATGGGCAGCGCCTGCGTGATCAGCGTCGTAATCGCCTGACTAATGAACAGTATCCAGCGGTTGCCGATTTACTTTATACCCAAGCTTTAGCTGGGGGGCAGCAAGCTTGCGGCAGCAATATTGGTCAGATAGCAGAAGGTTATCGTGCCGATTGGTTAGTTTTGGATGGCGATGATCCTTATATTGGTGGCACAGAATCTGCTTCTTTATTGAATAGATGGTTATTTGCGGGGGATAAATCGCAAATTCGGGATGTTTATGTGGCGGGCAATGCGGTAATAGTGGATAGATATCATCCAATGCAACAGCAAACTGCACAGGCTTTTCTGGCGGTACTAAAAGCCTGTCAACAGGAGGTCTGATGAGCTTTACCGTTTTTGACTTTGCCAGTTTACCGGTTAGCCGTTGGCGAAATGGCGGTGGTGAAACCCGTGAAATTGCATGTTGGCCAGTTGGAGGTGATGATTTTGCCTGGCGTGCCAGCATCGCAACCATTGAGCAGGATGGCTCGTTCTCTGTATTCCCCGATATTGACCGATCTATTACCTTACTCTCAGGAAAAGGAGTAGTGCTTTCCAGCCCTCACTGGGAAGCCCATACCCTTTCAACCCCATTACAGCCTTTTGCTTTTCCTGGTGATATACCCATCCATGCTCGTTTACTTGGGGGGAGCAGCCAGGATTTTAATATCATGACTCGCCGAGGCTGCTGGCAGGCAAGCGTAACACCTATTAGCTCAGCGCAAGAACTTCCTGCCTCACATGGCGGATTAGTCTATGTAGTGAGGGGGAGATGGCTGATCAGTCACACAGAAACGCATGAACTTAGCGCTTCGCAAGGATGTTGGTGGTTGCCAGCCATTAAAGGTGGCCAATTACAGCCACAGCTTCCTGATAGCCATTTATTATGGGTTAGTTTATTTCCTGAACGATAAAACACCAAATATTCACATTGCTGACACGATGACGCTGTCTCTGGTGGGGGCTGGTGGAGGAGTACAGCGTCCGAGCGAGGAATGGCGTGGCTCGAAGTTGCAAGGTTGTAATGAGTTAATAAGTGGTAAAAATCTGTTGATTGATAATATTGTAATAATATAACATTACATTAATATCAACCAACAGGAGTTTTTCATGTCAATGAAATTGCACCATCTATCCATCATTGCACTTAGTGTTTGCGTATCTTTGACCAGTTTTAATTCGTTTGCTCATGGTAAACATAGCCATGAGCATCAACAATCTGAAGCAGCACGCAAAGCAAGTGAAGGTATCTTTGCAGATAAAGACGTTAAAGATCGGCCACTCAGTGATTGGGATGGTGTGTGGCAATCGATTAATCCCTATCTGTTGCAAGGTGACTTGGACCCGGTGCTGGCAGATAAAGCCAAAAAGAACAAAAATAAAACCATTGAGGAGTACCGGGAGTATTATAAAAAAGGCTATGCAACTGATATTACGATGATTGGTATTGAGAATAACACTATTGATTTCCATACCCCAGAAGCGGTTAACTCCTGTCAATACAGCTACTCTGGTTTTAAAATAATGCACTATGATTCAGGGAAGAAAGGAGTGCGCTATTTATATGAATGCAAAGATGCCAGTTCCAAAGCCCCGAAATATGTCCAATTCAGTGACCATATCATTGAGCCACAGAAATCCCAGCATTTTCATGTCTATATGAGTAACGAATCACAAGAGAAGCTGCTGAAAGAAATGGATAACTGGCCAACTTTTTACCCGATAACGTTAGATAAAGATGACATTGTCCATGAGATGTTGCATCACTAACAGTACTAAGGCTACGTGAGTGAGTTGCGCAGCTTCAATTGGGTTGTTTTTGATCTCCGGCGGCTAAAGTCGCAGCAGCAACTGCTCGAGTCGGGCGGAGGTCATATATTGTTGTTACTTAAGTCGCGAGTCTTCGAGTTTTACCTCCCTATATTTAAGGTTAATGACAAACCTGCGGCTAGTTCAGTGAGGAAGTGTTTATCGAACTGAAGAGCATTCTGGTGGCTTACTCCACTACGCTCCTGGTGTGATTAATTCCCTTCCGTTGACTTTGCCAGCAGGCTGATTTTAACCTTTGTAGTTCATCCAACAGATAAATGCCCTGATGTGGTTTTTAACAATGTCCAGACTCGTTTGGGGGTGAAACTTTCACGTGACACTGTGAGCGATATGGATAAAGGCAAAGATAGATTGTTCACTACCTAGGTTGAAGCCAACTGGCTGCACAACACTGAGCAAGCTGGAACCGTTATGGATGGGGTTGCTATCAAGCAGACGGGTAATTCTAACGTCGGTGAGCCGAAATTAGGGGCTGAGGGTCAACTGACTAAACACGCTAACCTATGGGCTAACGTCACCCAGTAAATAGGTGATAAAGGTTATAGTGATACAGAACTAAAAGTCTGATTTAAATACACTTTCTAATCAGTGAGTCATAAAGGTCTACCAAAAGGATGGGCAGGCCTCCTACCTCAGCCGCCACACGGGCGAGTTCTTGGTAAATCCTGAAATGTGATATTTATAAAACATCCTTCCATTAAAATTGAAATTTTGTTTCCAAGTTGCTATGGTCTGCACAGTCAAGTCTAACTATCACACCCAATGGGCTGAAGCTCGTTGGCGCAACGGAGATAATAAATGAAAATCGCACTGATGATGGAAAACAGCCAAGCGGGTAAAAACGCAATCATCTTGAAAGAGCTGAACGCTGTAGCCTCAGAAAAAGCGTATCCGGTATACAACGTAGGTATGAGTGATGAGAACGACCATCATCTAACTTATATCCATCTGGGGATTATGGCCAGCATCCTGCTTAACGCTAAAGCAGTCGATTTCGTCGTCACTGGCTGCGGTACGGGTCAGGGTGCGATGATGTCATTGAACATTCACCCAGGTGTAGTGTGCGGTTATTGCATCGATCCAGCAGATGCTTTCCTGTTTGCTCAGATTAACAATGGTAATGCATTGTCACTGCCATTCGCCAAAGGTTTTGGCTGGGGTGCTGAACTGAATGTGCGTTACATCTTTGAAAAAGCATTCACCGGCGTGAAAGGTGAAGGCTACCCACTGGATCGTAAAGAGCCGCAAGTGCGTAACGCGGGTATTTTGAACCAGGTGAAAGCGGCAGTAGTGAAAGAAAACTATCTGGACACACTGCGCGCTATCGATCCGGAATTGGTGAAAACAGCCGTGAGCGGTGAACGTTTCCAGCAGTGTTTCTTCGATAACTGTCAGGTTGAAGAAATCAAAGCATTCGTGAAACAAATTCTGGCGTAATAACGGTAATAATTATCAAAAAACAAGGCTTCTGACAAAGTTAAATGAAGGGGAAACGTGCCGTTGGGTCGTAATGGCGTAAGCTATCGAAGTGCCCCTAGGCACGGTCAACCCTTCACTCACTGAACGATAAATAACTTTGTCATTAATCTAAAAGGCTCCTAAACCGGAGCCTTTTGTCTATCCGCGATAGCATAAACCTTAATTAGCTAGCACTTCGGTGGCGTTCCTTGTGCAGGCAGATAGCGCAGTGGGTCCAGCGCTGTTGCCCGGTAGCGAATCTGAAAATGCAACATGAGGGTATCTGTTCCTGTGCTTCCCATGGTGGCTATTTTCTGCCCAGCCTTAACATCCTGACCATTATTCACCAGCATGGTGTCGTTATGGGCGTAAGCGGTAATGAAATCCTCGCCGTGCTTAATCATAATGAGATTGCCATAGCCGCGCAGTTGATTGCCGACATACACCACTTTCCCTTTGGCTGATGCATAGACTGGCTGCCCGCGTTTACCTGCAATATCAATCCCTTTGTTGCCACCATCGGCAGTGGAATATTTAGAGATAACTTGTCCGCTGGTGGGCCAACGCCAGCAACGACTGGCACCAGGAGGCGGCGTTGATTTAGCCAGCGTCGTGCTTGATGATTTGCGTTTAGTTGATGTCAGACGCCCTGTTGAACTCGAACTATCAAGTCGCAACTTCTGCCCAACTTCCAGTCGATAAGGGGGTTTTAGCTTGTTGATACGAGCAAGGTCACTGACTTCACTGTCACTGATCCAGGCGATAAAATAGAGAGTATCACCCTTTTTGACGGTATAGGATGTGTCGTTGTAACTGCCCTTCGGCAGCTTGGCATAGTCACGATTTGAATTGTTTGAGCACCCAGCCAATAGCAAGATAGCCATTGCATATAACGCCAACCGTGGCCACAACCGCACTCTGCTTTTCGTGTTCAAAACGTTTCCCTTGTCATCGTGATTTCAATTGCTCTCAGCTACTTATCATAACATTGTAACAATAAGCGTCAAAAGCCAGAACAAGGTTATCGTTTAAGATTTGGATATTGGAATGGCGGATAAACGGCGTTACCCGACAATGGCCGGGTAACATTTAACAGCACAAGATTTATAGCGAGGTTTCGGTTTCAGGAATGAGTTTATTGGCTGATCCGCAGACTGTGACCTTACTGCGTACCACTTCTTTCATGGCATCCATACCGACGCGCATGTAATAGCGCGGGTCGTTACCTTCCGGGTTATCGCCAAACCATTTCTTCACTGCTGCGGCAAAAGCGATTTTTAGCTCGGTTGCCACATTCACTTTGCATACGCCCAGTTCGATTGCACGTCTGACATATTCGTCAGGGACATCGCTTGCGCCATGCAAGACCAGCGGAATATCGACGATTTCATTAATTTCCGCCAGACGCTTGAAATCAATTTTGGGGCGCTTGGTGTATAGACCGTGCGCTGTACCAATGGCGACAGCAAGGCTATCGACGCCGGTGAGTTCGATAAAACGACGAGCCTCTTGTGGGTCGGTGAGAAACGCGCTCTCCTCATCGACATCCATATCATCTTCCACACCGCCCAGACGCCCCAACTCAGCTTCAACACTGCAATCGTGGCGATGACAAAAATCAACCACAGTCTTGACCAGACGCACGTTTTCGGCAAACGGGAAATGGCTGCCATCAATCATTGCACTACGCACACCGGCATTCACCTTGCGGCTAATATCATCAAGGGATTCGTGGTGGTCAAGATGTAGCGCCAGCGGCATCCCGTAACTTTCAGAATAAGCTTCACACAGTGCGTAGATTTCCTCAAACGCGATATGTTTAAAAGTACCGGGTGTGCCTGCCAGTATCACCGGAGATTGCATCTCTTTACAGACTTCGAGGATGGCCTGAATAGTTTCCGCGTTATGGATGTTGAAAGCCGGTACTGCGTAGCGCCGGGCCTGCGCATCCTGAAGAAGATATTTAGTAGAAATAATACTCATGTCATGCTCCTCTCAGCCTTTCCAGGGATGAATAACAACACCTTGCACTACACGGTTTACGGTGCCGCTGGCAGAAGGGGTGTCCGGGGTAATACCTGCTTTGATGGATTCAGTGAGGGCGAAAATTTGTGCATACATCAGGAAGCAGAAGGCCTGTTCGACATCAATAAAATGCCGTGATGCTGGTAACAGGATATGCGGGCCGTGTTCTATTTCAGGGCTGGTTACGGCAGATATTGCCACAACGCGCATCGCCTGTTGGTCGCGGTGTAATTCGGCTAGCAAATCGAGGTCATATTGCCGGGTGTAAGAGTGGCTTGAAACAAAAACCACCACCAATGTTTCAGCATTCACCAGTGATTTTGGCCCGTGACGAAAGCCAGTAGGTGAGTCATAAAACGCGGCCACTTTACCTGCCGTCAGCTCCAATATCTTGAGTGCCGATTCACGTGCAACGCCTTGCAAACCGCCACTGCCAAGGTAAACCACGCGCTTGAAGGGCAGGTCACCAAATACGTTTTCGCGAAAATCCCCTTGTGAGGTGACAATCTGCTGACAACGTGTGGCTACATCCTGAAAACTGACTTGGTTGATAACTTCTGGTGCGAATACAGATAGGCAACTGGCCATCATAGTGGTGATGCTACTGGTCATGGCGAAACCGCGGTCATGGGTTTCGGGTGGCATCAATAGCGCCAGCGCGTTGTTATTTTTCACTGCATTTTGATACAGGCTGCCGGCTTCGTTACAGGTGATGACCAGATGGTGGCATTGTTTTACCAATTGGTTAGTAAGGTCTACCGCGGCTACACTTTCCGGGCTGTTACCTGAGCGCGCAAAGGAGATGAGCAACGTCGGTCGGTCGGTCGATAAATATTCCACCGGATTGGTAACGAGGTCAGTTGTCGGGACTGAAACAAAATTCCCCCCAGTGTGGTGTGATAACCACGGCGCAATAATATCGCCAATAAACGCAGACGTTCCTGCACCGGTCAGGACAATCTGCAAGTCGGATTGCTGTAAAAGTGGCGCAAGAAAGGCGTCGATACCATCACGTTGATTTGCCAGATTTTTTAATGCTCTGATCCAGCTATCGGGTTGCTGACGGATCTCTTCTTCGGTCCAGGTGGCGCTACCAGAAATAGAGGTGGAATGGGTTTCGCTCATAACTTAGTCCTTAGCAATACATTTTCAAAGGTTCAGCACAAAACAGAACAGAGTATCTTTCGTTTTGTTTCACTTAATTCACTTTATGCTTTAATGAAAATCTATAGAAAAGGAAATGAAAGGTCAATGTGCAAAAAAGAAATAAAACGAAAAACGTGATCTAAAAGAGGGTGAGTTATCTAAATGCGTTGATTTATATGAATATTTTATTTATTAACTTGAGTGTTTCGAGTGAAGGAAAAGGAAAGGAAAGACTTTAGACAAAAGTGTCACTCATCAAAAAGAGGGATAATGAAAGGGTCAGTTACCTCAAGGCTCAATTGTGGATATCGCACCAGCCGTGCCCCATAAGAACACGACTGGATGAATACTGTGATGCTATATGCCTTCCTCGACAGCGACGGCCTCGCGATAGCGCCCCATTTCGTCAACCAGGCTGGTTAATCCCCGATGACCGCATTCAAGCGCCTGAAGTCGGAACTCCTGACTACTGAGGCCATCGCGCTCCAGCACCATCTCCAACAGCAGTTGTAAATTCACTCCGGTGATCACTTCGCGGTTTGCTTTCTGCATTGCCAGAGTAGAAGCTACACGAAAGGGTGTACCGCCGAGTAAATCCGTTAAAAAAATTAGCCCTTCGCGTTGATCCAAACTGGCTAGTGCTTCTTCGAACTGAGCTGTGAGCAGGGCGGTGGACGAACTTTCAGGAAAATCGATAGCGATCACTTGCGGCTGTTCGCCCAATATCTGCTTCATGGCTTTTTCCAGCCCGGTGGCAAACCCACCGTGGCCACTGAGAATAATGCTTAACATGCGGTTTCCTCTCACTTACAAAAAGTGGCCAAACTTGCCGACAATGCCCAACACCACGGTAAGTCCGATTAATCGCAGCGGGCTCCAGCCACGGCGAACCAACCAATACATAGTTAGGGTGTATAGCAGCGGAAGAAAAGCGGGCATGAGTTTATCGATAACATCGGCTTGTAGCTTAACTACCGCGTCACCCGCCGTGATTTCAAGCGTAGTTGATAAACGAACGTAGGTGGCGACAAGAGCGCCAATCACAGTCATCCCAACGATAGAGGCGGCATGACCAACTTTACGTGTATTGGCTTTTATAAGTGGGATGGCGGCCACACCCATACGATATGCATAGTGAGCAAGCCCAAATCGTAACCCGAGGTGGACGACATTAAACATAACGATAAATACTACCGCGCCAAGAATAGAACCTTGCAAGGCCAAACTGGCCCCAATCCCGCCGCAAATAGGAAGCAAAGTAAGCCAAAACATAGCATCGCCTATCCCTCCCAGCGGGGCACCCACGGCGATTTTGGTGCTTTGGATACTGTTCACATCCTGCTTGGATCGCTCCATTGCCAGAATGATGCCGATAACGAAAGTCACCAGAAAGGGGTGAGTGTTGAAGAAGCCCATATGGCCTTTCATTGCTCGCGCCAGGTCATTTTTATTGGTGTGGATCTTTTTCAAGGCGGGCAGCAAACCATATAACCAACCGGAAGCCTGCATACGCTCATAGTTAAAAGAAGCCTGCAATAGCATGGATCGCCATGCTACGCGGTTGATATCTTTTTTGGTCAGTTCGGCACCAATAGTTTGATCTTCATAGATATTATCATTGCTATCAGTCATCGGTTTGTCCGTCACATTGACGTCTGGCAAAACTTGAGTATTAGATGCCATCTTCGAATTCCTCTTGCTGTGTGCGGGAAGGCTGCGGTGGAGTGGAGTCCTTGCGCATAAAGTCAATTAACGCCATCGCCAGTGCGGCGGCGGCAATCGCCAACACCGGGAGTTTTAGCCAGGCGGCAGCGACAAAACCGAGAATGAAATAGGGGATATAGACATTTTTCATCATTATTTTCAGCAATACGGCAAAACCGATTGCAGGCATGATGCCCCCAGCCACACCAAGCCCATCGATCAAGCGAGCGGGCAGGACATCAATGACGGTTTTGGCATGCTCTGCGCCAAAATAGATGGGCAGGAATGCGCACAGAAAATAGAAAGTTCCAAGTGCCAGTAAGGCCAGATAGTTAACCCGCTCGATGCCATCGGTATCCGCATTGGCCGCCATCCTGTCGCAGCGCGCCATCACACCAGACATGATGGAGAACAAGAAGGTGATCCCCATCTGCACGGCTACAGCGAACGGCACTGCCACCCCAACAGCAACCTCTGGTTTGACACCGGCAGTAATCGCAAAAGCAGTTCCGACGATGGTGCCAATAATCACATTGGGAGGTTGGGCACCAGCAAGTGGAGCAAGTCCCATCCAGACCAGTTCCAAAGTCCCCCCGGTCAGTATCCCCATGTGAAGGTCACCAAGGATTAGGCCTACTAGCGGCCCAAGTACCACGGGGCGGTGTATATGCGTTAGGCCGTTGAACATATCCAAGCCAGCAATAAAGGCCAGAATCCCCAACGCTAATGCCTGTAATAAGCTAATTTCCATAGAAAATACCTCAGAGGAGTTTGTAGAGATCCTGAGCTGGCTCAGTCGGAACGCCTTGAATAAAACATTCCACCCCTGCTTTTTTCAGGCCATAAAAAGCTTCAATATCCTGATCGTCAACAGAGACGGTTTTTGCTATTTGCTGCTTACCATCGGCATAGTGCATATTGCCGACGTTGATGCGTGTCACGGGTACAGCACCGTTGACCAACGCCAGAAAGTCTGTTGGGTTTTTGCAAACCAGTAGAATTTTCTGCCGATCGGCCGCGCGATGAATGTTGTCGATGACCTTTTGCAGTGGCCAAAAGCGCACAGCAATGCCCTCCGCCAGCACCATTTCCATCAAATTTTGCTGAACCTGATCTTCAGCGACTTCATCATTGGCAACCAAAACCAGATTTGCGCCGGAAAAACCGACCCATTGAACGCCTACCTGACCGTGAATGAGGCGCTCATCAATACGACTTAATACAATGTTTGGCATATTTTATTCCTTATTATCATTGTGTTAATGGGATGGCGATGTTCCCAAACAAGCAGCATGGTACTGGTGCAACACATCCTGAATATGGTCAATAATCAATTCGTGTGGTGTTGCAGTAATTCGGCCTTCACGGACCTTAACGTATTGAAGCGGGAGATATTGGCTGATCAGCGGCAGTGGAATCGATTCATCCGCCAAATTTCTCACTAATTTGGAGTAAGCCTCGTCAATATCGTGATCGGGCCAGTAATAGCGAACACGATCGGAGTAGCTGTATCCTCGCGCTAACCGCCGAGCATCGTTATTGCCGTGATAGTGATGTTTCCAATGTTCGGGGTGTTCTAACATGACCGTTTCCAACACATCCCGCAGGCCTGAACATTGATGCGCAGGTCGCAATTCCTGTTCGATAGCCGCCAACGAAAATAACGCTTCACGTAAAGCAAAAGTGAGCGCAGGGCCGACTTTCAGGATAGCGAAGTGATGCTGGACCAATTGCTGTAAGGCGAGTGGAGTCTGATAATCAGTGGAGTGAGCTTCAAAGACCAGGGTATCAAACCCTTCAATCATCTTACTGAGAGAAATCGACTTTTCCGGTTGATAATCAATTATATGAGTATGGTCGAATTCGACACCAGGTTGGACGACTAACCCAATAATACGTGGCCACAGATCATGCAGGCCCCGTTGTTCAAATGCGTGGCGATGAGCTTCTAGTGTGGCCTTGGCTGCCTGTGGTGAGGTGACAGCCAGCTCTGACAGGGTTTCATGCGCGCCACCCGGAACGGGGACTTCTGTTCCGATGACATACACCAAGTCGGATGAACCTTGCATCTCTTTGCAGGTTTGTTCCGCAATCTGGGCTAATCTGGCTGCGCGAGTAGCAACGATTTCGTCCGTCAATGGCACCGCATCATCGGCGCAAGACATACTACAGTCGAGGTGGATTTTCTTAAATCCAGCCGCCACATAGTGGCGGATAAGCTCTTCCGCTTGTGACATGGCTTCTGTCGCAGGCGTGTTTTGCCAGCGATTGGGCCCGAGGTGATCTCCCCCTAAAACTAATTGGTTGCGGGGGAAGTGATGGCTATCCGCCATTTGTTCAACAAACCGATGAAAATCAGCCGGTGTCATACCGGTGTAGCCACCATACTGATCTACCTGGTTGGACGTCGCTTCTATTAATAAGATGGATTGCGTGTCCCGTGCGTGACGCAGTGCCGCTTCCAAGACCAACGGGTGAGCAGAACAGACGGCAAAGATGCCACATCCTGTATCCTGTTTATGGTCAGCCACAAACTCGGTTAAATGTTTCACTTTCCTCTCCGTATGAGTTAGATGTCTTTTTGTCTTTCGATTTGTTTCATTTAATACTGCTTTATGGGTTAATAAAAACAAAATGAAAGATAACGGAATTGAGATCTGTTTCGCAAAAGAAACATAATGAAAGGGTTTTTATGATGTAGGAGTGCAGGTTTTCGATAATGTTAAGACTTGCTTTCCGGCAAAGGAAAGGCGTTAATAGATGAAGTGAAATGAAACGAAAGGCTTCTAGAAAGGATCACCTATGAGCAATACTGATTCGATAATGGACAAACGGATAACTGGCACCAGTGAGCGGCGTGAGCAAATTATTCAGCGTCTTCGCCAACAGGGAAGTGTCCAGGTTAATGATTTATCGTCATTCTTTGGCGTTTCTACGGTGACTATCCGCAACGATCTGGCTTTTCTGGAAAAACAAGGGATTGCCGTGCGAGCCTATGGTGGTGCCTTGGTTTGTGATGGCGGCACACCAGCAGTTGAGCCAACCGTAGAAGATAAAAGCGCCCTTAATACTTCTCTAAAACGTAGCATTGCTCGTGTTGCGGCAGATCTGATAAAACCTGGGCACCGCGTTATCCTCGACTCTGGCACAACCACCTGCGAAATAGCGCGACATATGCGCAATCATAAGGAGGTTATTGCCATGACCAATGGTATGAATGTGGCGAACTCGTTGCTGGATGCCGAAGGCGTGGAGCTGTTGATGACCGGTGGGCATCTGCGACGCCAGTCGTTATCTTTCTACGGTGATCAGGCTGATCAATCTTTGCAAAACTATCATTTCGATATGCTTTTTCTCGGTGTAGATGCCATTAGTCTTGAACGTGGGGTGAGCACCCATAATGAAGATGAAGCGCGTTTAAATCGCCGGATGTGTGAAGTGGCGGAACGTATTATTGTGGTGACTGATTCCAGTAAATTTAACCGTTCCAGTTTGCATAAAATTATTGATACTCAGCGCATCCATATGGTGATTACCGATAAAGGTATTCCCGACGACAGTTTGAATGGATTACGCAAAGTTGGAATTGAAGTGATTCTTGTCGGAGAGTAGCAGCACTCTTTCGCCCACATAATGGAAAACTTAATAACTTAGGGTTGTTGAGTGCTGATATTTTCAATATCAAAGGATTTTATGTTTACTAAACATACGTTAATTTACTCACCAGCGCTGTTGGCGTCGGTTTTTTTGCTTACCGGTTGCCCGCCACCACCTGATTTAACGCAATGGCAGCGACCGAATTCGACGGTGAATGACGCCCGCGTAGCGATGGGGAAATGTGGTGTTCCTTTGCCAGGGCCTCAGCCAGACTTTACCGATAACGAAACTGTGTTGTATTACCACTGTATGGAGCAACAAGGTTTTGTTTTTAAACATGGTTTTAAGATTTGTGACGTTTACGAACAAACGCCTGCCTGTGTTGCACAAAAACAGGGGAGAGCCGTGAGTCTACGCCAACTTGAGGCGTTGCCTTTTGTCGCTGATAGTGGATTCCACCCCATCAAGCCGGATTCGGGTATTGATAAATCTTCACGAATAAGCTGGCGTAAAGCAGGGGCTTCACTGCATTTTTCACATACCATTGAGAATGACCGTGTCGCGCAACAGATGATGTACCAGTGTGGTTATCCTCAACCACTGGGTTCAAATTCCTTTGTTCCTACCATTAGAAAGGCGGCTGATATACAGCGATGCATGCTGGATAACGGTTTTGAGCCCAAAAGAAAACTCATGTTGGTGTGTCGTAACTACCCGCAAGTTACTGGATGTCAGAAATAGCGTTATCTCTCTCCACATTTAAATGCTGGTGATTAGACAGAAAAGTCATCACTAATTTTTGACTATGCAGTGCCTAGCTACATAGTCTTCTATAAGAAAATTCCTACATAAGTCAGCGCTATTTCTGATGTTTAAACATGACCCAAAAGTTAATAATACCTGCAAGATGCAAACACAATCGTTGATATAAATAATCAGTGGTTGTGTTTTTTTCATGGCATTTTTCCATTATTGATTTTATGTGGTACAGATCCACCCTGGATATATAAATGAAAAAGCAGCTAGCTGGCATAACCGTATTGCCTTTTTTGATTGTTAGCATTGCAACAGCGTATGCCGTTGCCCCCGTTGCAGAATTGAAAGTGAAGGGAGCCCTTACTGTGCCTTCATGTACTGTTAATGCACCCGACAATGGGATTTATGATTTCGGTAAGATAAGTTCAACCAAGATTTCTAGCAGTGTGTTTGTCAATTTAGCGGCAATGACCAAAAATTGGGTCATAACATGTGATGCCACAACATATTTGACCGTTAAACCGATAGATAACCGTGCGGCTTCAGTCTATCCTCCAAGCACCAGTACATATGGACTGGGTATGGTTAATGGTTCGGGGAAAATAGGCGGTTACACGATAAATATGCAAAATGCTGTAGTTGATGGAAACTCATCTAAGTTATTTAGCTCGTCTACTGGGTTATTTAGCGCCGTTACAGAAACAGCATTATATAATCATGGCCCATCAGTGGGTTGGGCGTCAGCTGATAACACTCAAGCGGCAGGTAAAGTATTCAGTACTGATATCAAGGTTGCGCCAATTTTGGCATCAACCACTGCCATGAATGGGCCTATTACAGAAGATACAGAACTTAATGGTTCCGTCACCCTGAACTTCGCCTATGCCATATAATCAGTAAAAAATCCTCATAAGCCTCGATTATTGTCGGGGCTTTTTTTTGAAAGAGATCACTGTGTAATTTGGATTTGCTAACAGCCATCTGTGATGCCGGTATGACTTCGCTATCTCTCCGTTAAGCAGTCTTTTCGGATTCGCAACCTAACGTGGTATAGTCCCATTTTTACGGAAAATTATGCTGACCAACTCATCCATTCGTCTTAACAAATACATCAGCGAAAGCGGCATCTGTTCGCGTCGCGATGCCGACCGTTATGTAGAACAAGGAAATGTTTTTATTAACGGCAAGCGGGCCGCAGTCGGTGACCAGGTATATGTTGGTGATGTGGTGAAAGTGAATGGTCAACTTATCGAGCCGCGTGACGAGAGTGACTTGATATTGATCGCGCTAAATAAGCCGGTTGGCATTATAAGCACTACCGAGGATGGTGAATCCGATAACATCGTTGATTTCGTTAACCACAGTAAACGGGTTTTTCCTATTGGACGGCTGGATAAAGACTCTCAGGGGCTAATTTTCCTGACGAATCACGGCGATTTGGTCAACAAAATCCTGCGGGCTGGGAATGATCACGAAAAAGAATATGTGGTGACGGTCAATAAACCAGTGACTGACGAGTTTATTCTCGGTTTGGGTGCCGGTGTACCAATGCTGGGAACAGTAACTAAAAAATGCAAAGTAAGGAAAGAAGCCCCCTTTGTATTTAGTATTACCCTGGTGCAGGGGCTTAATCGCCAAATTCGCCGCATGTGTAAGCATTTTGGTTATGAAGTCACTAAGCTGGAACGTACCCGTATTATGAACGTCAATCTGAAAGGCCTGCCAATTGGCGAGTGGCGAGATTTACGCGATGATGAACTGACCGAATTATTTAAGCTGATTGAAAATTCATCATCTGATGAGAAACCGCAAAAAAAATCAAAAGTTAAACCTGTTGTAGCTAAAAAACCGGCTATTAGCCGATCAAAACCCGCTGAAAAGTCAGAGGCTAACTCTGCTGGCCGTAAGCGCTTTACTCAGCCTGGGCGCAAGAAAAAAGGGCGCTAAGTGGGTGGTCACCACTGACCCACCGTTAATTGGCAGAATTATTTCTTATTAGAACAAGACATTATTGGGAGCCACTTTTACAATGGCTCTCAATTAAATCACCCTAATGGTATAAACATCGGTAGTAATAAAGACAACTTAATTACGATAGCATTGGCAATATCCAGGAAGAATGCACCGACCATTGGGACTATAAGAAACGCAATGTGTGATGGCCCAAAGCGATCAGTGATAGCTTGCATATTAGCAATTGCTGTTGGTGTGGCACCTAAACCTAAACCGCAATGGCCAGCCGCAAGAACCGCAGCATCGTAATTTTTACCCATAACGCGGTAAGTCACAAATATTGCATATAATGCCATTAGCAAAGTTTGTACAAATAAAATAGCCAGCATCGGCAGGGCCAAAGAGGCTAATTCCCATAATCGTAGGCTCATCAATGCTATTGCCAGGAAAAGAGAAAGACTGACATTGCCCACCACTGAGACGGCGCGGTCAAATACCTGATAAAAACCCGTATAAGTGAGTATATTACTGAGAATTACCCCGATAAATAACACATAAACAAAGATAGGTAATTCGAATACCGTTCCCGCCAGTAGTTCTCTAACATAGCCACCGACCATCAAACAAATCGTTATCATGGCAATGGTTTCGACTAAAACCAGGGTAGTGATCATTCGCCCTGATTGCGGTTTTTCAAAGGTAGTCGGTTGCAGTGCATCTTCTGGCCTTCCATGAGGTGTTGCCGAATGTTTAATCAAATAAAGTGCAACGGGCCCGGCAATTAATCCGCCCAATACCAAACCGAATGTAGCGCAAGCCATCGCGATTTCAGTGGCATTAACTAATCCATAGTTCTGAACAAATACAGTGCTCCAGGCAGCTCCGGTTCCATGACCTCCAGATAATGTGATTGTTCCAACCAGTAATCCCATCAATGGTTCCAGCCCCAACATTTTAGCCATGCCGATGCCTACCGTGTTTTGTAATAACAAAAAACCAATAACGACGAATAAAAATTTTATCAAAACTTTGCCACCCGCTCTTAAGCTGGCGAGATTGGCGTTGAGGCCAATTGAGGCAAAAAAGGTCAACATTAATGGGTCACGTAATGAAGTATCAAAATGAGCTTCCCAACCGGTAATTTGGTGTATAAGTAGGAATATTAATGCGACTAAGAGGCCGCCCGCAATTGGGTCAGGAATAGCATATTTTTGTAATAAAGGGATCTTTTTAACGCACTGCCTTCCTAGCAATAGAACCAGGCTTGCAGCGACGAGTGTGCCATAAGCATCGAATTGGAGCATATTGGAATCCTATATATGTAAAAGCTATAAACCGTTATTTGCGGTGTTCTTTACACATACTCAGATACCATATATAGGAGGATTCATTGCAAAACTCCTCGCCAAGGGGGGATGCTTAGTTATGACATATTCTCGATGAGTACTTATATAACTATCAGTTAATACTCATATTGTCATTGTCACTTAATTAAAGCGTAGCACGACTTTTTACTTTATTACTCTTACGATATGACATTTCTTAGATATCATATTGTTAACAAGATACAACTTATTTACAGGATAAAAACCGGTTTATATCTCGAATTGCATCATTTTAAATAGGAAGAACAGGCTTTAGGTTTAATGTTTTTTTTACATTACGGGGCTATAAGTTGATGGGCTAGGAAGAATTGCACAATCAATAGGCTCAATCTGCTTCTAACTGACACTAGTCTATCATTCAGGCTGGTCATTTTCAGCATGGCGATAAACTTCACCACAAATCAGGACCACATCAGGCCTCCTTTGATGAATGCGGGCAGCGACAGCCATACATTCATGGCGTGTTGCATAAACATCGTCAGTCACGGGCAGAGCCTCGCAAGCATCCATTCCGCAGGTGCTAACCAGTAAAACAAATCCTATGAGCATATATTCTCCTTTTTTATAGGATTTCTATGAGTATAGCCGGTTTACGGGAGAGATTGTGCTCGGGTTTTTTATTGAAGCAATAGATGTTCCCTTGGTTGCTTGAAGATTAACCAAATTTGGTAATGGCAACACCAGCCATAATAATGGCACTGGCGATAAGGCGTAATATTGAGGGCTTTTCTTTTAACATCCAGATAGAAATAACCATGGCGAACAGTACGCTGGTCTCACGTAGTGCTGCAACCAAGGCGATTGGTGTACTCTTCATGGCCCAAATGACGATGCCATAAGCTAATAATTGCATAGCACCACCAATGATACCGTGACGCCAATGTTGTCTGATTTCACAAAAAATTCTATTCCTGTGCATTATCCAAAGCAGCACAAACATGGCTATCCCATTGGACATAAATAGCCAAAAAATATAACTGAGAGGTTCTATACTGGCCCGACTGCCCGCACCATCGGATAGGGTATAGCAGGCGGTAAATATCGCCGTAATTAATGCATAGATGATGGCTCGGAGATTGAGTTTGTTCGGGCCATGGCGGCCATCAAATGTCATCATAATGACCCCCGAAACCAAAATGACGGCTCCGAATAACGCCATTATGCGCGGAATTTCTGACAAAATTAACCACGAAAGTAGGGCACTTAATAGTGGTGCTACG
The DNA here is from genome assembly GCF_030433455.1 of Yersinia sp. 22-579. NCBI lineage: Bacteria > Pseudomonadati > Pseudomonadota > Gammaproteobacteria > Enterobacterales > Yersiniaceae > Yersinia > Yersinia sp. 22-579. The sequence continues at coordinate 159,538 of NZ_JAUJTZ010000007.1, forward strand.
CCACGCGCGATCGGATAAATTTGCCCGAACTCGGCCTGTTCGTAGGCTTTACTGAGAAAGAGACAATACCCAGTGTGAAAAGCGACTGACAGAAGCAACCAAGGGAGCGCGTTGATAGAGGGTAAACCTACAAAGAAAATGCCGAAGAGTGAGATGACGCCGGAAAAAATTGCCATCAATGAAATGGCAACTAAACGGTCAGTACCGAATTTAACTAAAGCATTCCAGCTAGCATGTAACAGTGCCGCGCCCAATACTGCAATGAATATTTCAGTGCTCATCCCTGCTCCTTATTTAGGCGCATCAGTTTACCTTGGATTAGCTTGTTTGGCATGAGAATTAAATAGGATTATTAACAATGAGAAGCTTTAAAAGCTTTAGATTAATTAGTATATATACCGAATGATCTCAATATAATGCGGAGATGTATAATCTAATGGCGCTACGGCTAAGGCTTCCTAAAATAGTGCTAATTTGGCATCATATGACTATGCATATTTTTCCAGGATAAGTGATGAAACAGTTCCCTTTTGATAAACGTTACGAGATTGAAGATGCCAGCGGTGTTGTCGAGTACTACATTGACGGTGATGAATATATTCGCGGTCAGGATGGCATTCCAGGGTATCGAATTGCAGGTTATGAAGTATACGAACATAATGCAGAAGCCAAACTTGCTGGTTTCCTTGAGGGGAAACATATCACAACCCCAGATGCAGATATTCTGCTGACAATTTTAGATGATAAACCTGCGGAAGATTTACCTTCATAAGTTATGATTTGGGGTCAAGGTAGCCTGGCCCCAAATCTAATACACTTCTATCTTGCCTGACACTGTGAGTAAAAGTGCCAACATCCTATGTCCTCATACCTAATTGCGATAGAATTGGCAGAGTAGCTAATGTGATAAGATATGTTTGAGGACATAAGCATATGATTGCTCAGTTTACTATGGATAATATTGTCGGGCTGATTTTGGTCATCAGTTGTGTCATTGCTTTATTAATTGTATCTGTCTGGGGAATGCGGCGGCACCATTCTCGTTACAGTTTCATATTGCAGTTTGTCAGCTTCCTCCTGTGGTCTGTCATGGTAATGGTGATGGGGAACATCATCAATAATGCGCTCGCTGATATAAAGATAAGCTTTATCACACCTAAGACGGTTAATTTCGTCTGCATGTCAGTCATCTTATTAATGCTAATACGTAAGATGTTTGTATTATTTGATGTGTTGGAAAAACGGCAGGTAGCAAAAGGTAGTGATATCACCAGCGCTAAAATTATTGCGCGCATGTTAAAAATCACGCTCGTAGTGGTCGTTGTTCTACTCTATGGCGAGCATTTGGGCATGAGTTTTTCCGGGCTGGTTACCTTTGGCGGTATTGGTGGTCTTGCCGTAGGTATGGCTGGAAAAGATATTTTGAGTAATTTCTTCTCTGGAGTGATGCTTTATTTTGATCGCCCTTTTAATATTGGAGATTGGATCCGTTTGCCGGATCGTCATATTGAAGGTGTTGTTGTTGAAATAGGTTGGCGGCTGACAAAAATAATGACATTTGAAAACCGCCCACTGTACGTTCCTAATTCTGCATTCACAGATACTAGTGTTGAAAACCCAGGTCGCATGACTAACCGTAGAATAAAAACCACTCTGGCGCTGCGTTATGAGGATGCCGATAAAGTTGGCGCAATTGTGGAAGAGATGCACCAATTTTTAGCCAATAATGATGACATCGATCACCAACAAACCTTGTTGGTCTATTTCAATGGATTTGGCGAGTCTTCTCTTAATATTATGGTTTATTGCTTTACCAAGACTAGAGTGTGGGCTGAATGGTTAGCCGTTCAGCAGACCTGCTATTTGAAGTTTATCGATATTGTTCATCAGCACGGTGCAGACTTTGCTTTCCCTAGCCGTACGCTTTATGTCGAAGATAGCACTGAGTCACCGGTCACTCCGGCGGAGCAGTAATTCTATTTTTATATGGCAACCGCCTCCGGGCGGTTATCTTATCAGAGTAGGAAATGCCCAATATATCAGGGGTGATTCAATACGGTGTTATTCCTGATAATAACTTTTTGCAGAAGGTACTTTTCAGTCCACTTAAAACCGACTAACGTAATCTTTTAGTGATAATTAGCCGGAGCTCCCAATGAGTCAGCAAACCATTGTCTTGTATACCGATGCGGATTTTTTTAGCCCTTATGCCATGTCGGTCTATGTATCACTGACAGAAAAAGCGCTTCCCTTTACACTGAACACTATTGATCTGTCTGCTGGCGAGAACCTGCGTGAGGAATTTGGCAAGCTATCGGCAACTCGTCGTGTGCCCACACTGACTATCGATAATTTTCGATTATCTGAATCTTCAGCGATTTCTGAATACTTAGAAGAGCGATTTCCTTCAGCGGAATACGCGAGAATTTACCCACAAGATAGGCAAGAACGCGCCAAAGCACGCGAAATCCAAGCCTGGCTACGCAGTGATTTCCTGCCAATTAGGGCTGAACGGCCCACCGAAGTCGTCTTTGCCGGAATGAAAATGCCGCTATTATCCGATCAGGGGCAACAGGCGGCCCATAAGCTGATTTCAGGGTCGGAGCGCCTACTTTCGGATGGCCGAAAGAATTTATTCAGTGAATGGTGTATTGCGGATACTGATTTGGCATTAATGCTTAATCGGCTGGTACTCAATGGTGATGAACTGCCGGGATATCTGAGCAAATATGCAAGCTATCAATGGCAGCGGCCTTCTGTGCAGCGATGGTGCACATTGTCACAAAAATAGAGTCGGTTATCCCTTTTTAAGCACAAGGATGCAGGAAGTGTGTAAAAAGATTGGCGCAGAATGAAGAACATGATTGAAGTTGAAACTGAGCGGCTACGACTGCGGCAATGGATACCTTCAGACAAAGCCCCTTTTGCAGCACTTAATGCCGATAAGCGGGTGATGGAGTATTTCCCTGCGCCCTTGACTCGCGAGGAAAGTGATGCAATGGCTGATCGTTGTCAGCTATTGATTGAACAGCATGGCTGGGGGTTGTGGGCCGTCGAGCTTAAAGCCACAACACAATTTGTGGGGGCTTTAGGGTTGCATATTCCCGCAGCCAAACTCCCTTTTTCTCCTTGCGTCGAAATAGGTTGGCGCTTTGCTTACCCATTCTGGAGGCAGGGGTTAGCAACAGAAGCCGCTTTGGCTGCTTTGCAGGTAGGTTTCGAGAGATTAAAGTTGCCTAAGATAGTGTCATTTACTGCGCTAATTAATCTGCGCTCACAAGCATTGATGGAACGAATAGGAATGGTGCGAGCACCGGAGAGTTTTTCCCATCCTAATGTCAGCCCTGACAGCCCGCTTAGCCAACATTGCTGGTATCACATCTCATCTGATCAGTGGCAGAGCCGATAGTCCGCTTTTAGCAGATTATTAATGGTGCAGGAATTTTCGATTCGGTAAGGCGGTACGACGATAGCTACATCAGATCCAATAGGGGTAGTGAGCCATCAACAACTGCAGCAGTGATATAGATAATAAAAAGTGAATAGAGAAAGACGTTGCTGATCATTTGACACCTCGGGTTACCTACACGGGTAAAACTTTTGGCCATGACAGAGCAATTACAATATAGCACGCAAATTGAATAAAAAGCGTACAGAAAATGAATAACTAATGAATTTATTGTTGCTAATTTGTGATGTAGGCGGCTTTTTTATCAACACAGCGGCTTATGGGCAAATTTTCGAGCGCGCTATAAAACTAAAAGTGATACAAGCGAGAGATGAGACGTGGAGTGAAATTTATTGAATCTAGTGTTTTATCAATCGGTTAGCTTCAATTGAAAACAATTTAAGCAGCATACGAGCAGAGAGGGTGCAATTGTGCTACACTATGCGACCGATAATCAAGGATAAAACATGAAAAAAGTCTCAATCATTGCTCAGTGCTTAATAAACGCCAAGAGTTTCAGTGAGATGTCCGAAGCTGAATCCTCGATAAAAAAGACTTTCAACGAAAGTTATGCCGATCATTCATTCGATGAATGGAATACTGATGTTTCTACGTTGAGTGCTAACCGTATTATTAGCCTGGTTGCTGGTGCTTCCAAGGTTCGGGTCAGAGGGTTGATCCAAGAATTATGGAATCACTGATACCAGCCCAAGGGTTTCTTATAACCTACCTACCATTTCACTACGCCAAGCATGCCAGCCATGCTGCGTGGTGAATGTTCTTCCCCGTACCTTTCCATTTTCTGCTTGTTTCTTTCCATTGTCTCCTGCAAATCCGGTTCTTTCCATTGAGTGAAAGCTGATCCGGTACAGATAATCTGAGTAACGCTGACCACGCCACGGTTTAGTGCCGCCGGTTAACGTAATCTAATAAGGTTGTACAACTGAGAGGCGAGCATATGTCATTTCTAGATAGTGTCAGAAGACTGGTTAGCAATGCCAAGGTGAAAATTAAATGCCCGGATTGTAATGCAACGTCTGAGCAAAGCACGGAAAAAGTGCATAAAAATACGGCATTAGTGTGCCCAAAATGTGGCTGCTTATTTTTACCTAAAGATAAACATTAGCGGCGGGTGATATTAACCAAAGATCATTGATGCCCATCGCAACAGCATTAATGCGCCACAGATGCAAAGTAACACCACAAACATCTTCCAATGTTTTGTATGCAAGCGTTTGGTCCCCATAGGCCTTTATTTTTACCTCGATAGATTTGTTTGGCTTGAAATTATTTTGCGGGATTTATATGTTTACCGCCACTTAGGTATAGTAGCGAAAATTTATGTTGATGCGAGAGTGAGTTCGTGGCGTTGAGGTATAATATGCGCTGCATCAATAATATTACGATTAGGAATAATGAAACTATGGCTGCAATTCCACAAAAATATGAAAACGCCGAACGCTGGGCTTTTGGTGATACTGAACAAGTCGCGGATGATTTATTGGCGCTGGTTCTCAATGGCACCAAAACAGCAACTTGTGCGGCATTAGATGATGAAGGTGTCCCGCAGGCGGGTGATGTATTTGTTGTGGTCAATGGTCGCAATGAGCCGGTATGCGCAGTTGAGCTGACGGATGTTGAGTTGAAAACCTTTGATCAGGTTGATGAGGCGCACGCTTTGGCTGAAGGTGAGGGCGATCGCACATTGGCTTACTGGCGTAAAACGCAACAACGTTTTTTTGAGGAATATGAACTCTTTTCCCCAGATATGATGCTGATTTGTATGCAATTCAAAGTGCTGGAAATATTCTAATAGCCGATTCATCCAGCAAGGAAACTGATTCGTTTTTGGTTAGTTGGTTTTATCGAATATGAAAGAAGAAACCGCCACTCATAAATTTTAGCTATGGGTGACGGATCTTTGAACTATCAAGTCACCCTCATTACCCAGGCATCTTGATGTCGGTCATAGTGCTTTTTGTAGAGCAGTTTATCTTGACCATCTAATGTTGCGGGAATACTGGTACTTTCGTCCCACCCATCGAGCTGCATACACAATTCAGGATCCGATTTACACGGGATACTAACCGTGTTCTCACCTTTACCTACTGGTGCGGACAGCACTGCATCGTCAACTTCGAAATCTCTGATTTTTACCACAGTATTTCCCATAAAGACTCCTTCCTAACCTGGTGGTATGAGGTGTGACCAGATTGGCCGCCTTATTGAGAATAGCCGAGCTTAAAAAAAGTGCCAGAAGTTGTCGCGAAATAATGCTGCGTTCCTAGCAAGGAAGTTCGGCTAAATTAAACTGATTACGCCCATTCTTTTTAGAATAATAAAGCGCCTGGTCAGCAGCGAGCATTAAATCAGACTGATCAGTAATGCTGCTGTGCAGATGGGATTGGTAGACAGTGACACCCAAGCTGATGGTGACTTTGCGAAATTTACTTTCACTATGCTTGATACCCATCGCGCGGATAGATTGCAAAATGTGCTCAGCAACCAGACTGGCCCCTTTTTGATCAGTATCCGGCAAGATAGCCGCAAATTCCTCACCGCCATAACGAGCCACAATATCGGTGCTGCGTTTCAATGACTTACGCAATGCTCTGGCGACCAGTCGCAGGCAGGCATCACCAGAGATATGGCCGTAACAATCATTGAAATTCTTAAAGTAGTCGATATCAATCATTAACACTGCCAGTGGCGAAGCTGAGCGCCTTGCCCGCATAAATTCATGGGCGAGCACTTTCTTGAACTCTCGACGATTGGGTAATTTAGTCAATGAGTCGGTTCTGGCTTGAATTTCGAGACGTCGATTAGCCTTAATCAGTTTAAGTTCCAGCAACTTACGCTCGTGGATATCTTCTGCTGTGCCGTACCAGCACTCCACATTGCCGTGGTCATCTACACTGGGTACGGCGCGAATACGCATCCAGTTCCAACCTTTTTCCACATGACAAAAACGTATTTCGACATCAAGTGGGTCATGTGTTTGCAGAGAATGCTCCCAACTTATTAATGTAGGATGGCGGTCATCAGCATGAATGGTTCGCAGCCATCTGTCTGCCAACGCTTCTTCGCGGGTTAGCCCAGTGATTTTTTCAAAGCGAGAGCTGACATTGGTGATCATGCCGTCTGGGGAGGCAGTCCAGGGGATCTGTGGGTTCAGTTCCACCATATTGCGATAATGTTGCTTACTGCTACGCAGCTTCTCTTCCATCTTTTTCAGTGCAGAGATATCAATCATGGCGACGGACAGGCCACTCACCTGACCACTAGGATATCTGGCGGCATTGATGCGCATGAAAAATACCCGTTGCTTATCCGGCATTTGAAACTCGGCATCGGGGATGCTGTCGTTACAATAGGCTTTTAGCAGGGCACTTTGCAGTATAGGGATGATACCAGGCAAGAAATCAGCCACCTTATGACCATTCACTTCAACGGTTTTTTTACCTAATAATTCTGCCAGATAGTCATTTACCGTCAGGTAGTGCAAGGCTGTATCAATAAAGCACAGGCCGGCTGGGGCACTGGAATAGATGGATTCCAACTCGAAGAGGCGCTGACTGGCATTGTAAGGTAAGTTGCTAAGATTACGGTCTATTCCCCGATAACCTTTGAATTCCCCATTGTCGTCAAAAAGCGGAATACCACTGCTTTCTATCAAGACTTCGCTGCCATCTGCGCGGATATTACGGTTTTGTAATCCCGCGAAAGGAATGCGCTCAGCGGCAATTTCGGCGAATAGTTTTCCTACCCGATGAGCTTCATCTTTGGGCATAAAATCAAATGGGGTTTTGCCGATCACTTCATGAGGAAGGCGGCCTAGCAGCTCGATAGATTTTGCAGATGAAAACGTATAACGGCCAGCGACATCAACTTCCCAGATCCAGTCTGAATTATTTTCGATGATATCCCGTAAGCTGTTCATTTCTTTTAACAGAGCAATGTCAGCTGATTTTTCCCGATTATCATAATCAGTCATGATGCCCACTCCTGTTTAATCGCGGCTTTCCTTAGATAGAAGTCTGTCGGCTATTATTTAAGCCCGCAGATTGTATAACAGGGACAGATTTAGTACAGCTCATTCGGAATATTCTTATCTACAAATTATTTTATTATGATTATCACACTGAGAAATAAAGGAAAACCGGCAATGACCCATTTGAGGATATTGAAAAATGGGCCTCCCAGATAAAATTAGCAATCAATACACCAGAACCAGGCTAACATTATCCCGATAGTCGCCAGGCGTTTTTTGATTCTGATTGGGGTTAATCACCGCGCGAAAAGGAACGAGCTGCGCGGCTCCAGTTCCTGAACCGGGTTGCATTGAACTCGCATCCCACAGTGTGGTGCCGGAAGCGTTCTGATACAGTTGATATTGCAGATAGTCAGTGACAGTTGCGGAATTTAGTTTCATTTGTCGCCAATTCGTCACTGGGTTATCCCCTGGCGTCACATAAGTATTAAAGGTGGTGCCTTTGGTGCAGGTGAGGGTGATATTTTGGCTGATTGGGCTAAATTGTCCGACTAATGCAAAACTACCGAAATTGACATCTGGGGCGCTATTAATGGCGCAATCTTTGCTGACCACTAAAGTGACGGTCACTGAGGATATCTCAGTACCGCTGCCACTCCAATATCCTCCGATGCATGCGCCTAACGCAGCGATTTTGCAAATATTGTAAGTCCAGGCCAGATTGATGACATCAGTATAAGTACCAGCACTGATATTGACGTTAATTGCGCCGTTGGTTCCGGTACGAATATATAGCGGTAGGCTGGCCGTGATCCCGGTTAGGCCTACGACCAGTAGATTAGCGCTGCTGTAGTCCAGCACACCATTTATGCCCAGTGCGGGGCTAAAAGAACTGTTGCGATAAATCGAGTAAGGAATCAGGTCACCAGCTGCGTTCTTTAGGTTAAGATTATTCGTAGTGGTGGTTATTTTGGCTGACAAGGAATAGGAAGATAATAAACTGACGCCGGTACCAAGACAAGACATCGGCGTATTGCCCTGAGCATTAACGGCGGTGCTACCAGCGGCCACTGATGAGCCTGGCGGCAGGGTGACTGCGCCGGGGGAAAAGGTGCAGGAGTCAGCTAGAGCGGGAGGAGCAATAAGCCCTATCAGTAATATCAGCAAAGCGATAATACCCAAGTGGTTAGCTACAAAGCTGATTCTAATGTTATTTGGGGCCATATCCTCTCCATCATTTCCGCTATTATTGGCTTATTTGCAGGTTACTGTGCCAATATCCTGAATGCCTGTGCTGGCCTTAAGGGCAAATTGCAGATAGCAACGAGCTCCATTGTCAGCCCGGATTATTTTCAGCTTATTTTGTGGCTTAGCTTGTTCAATATAAGTAATACCATCCCAGCCGACATAACTGACCAGTTTTGTCTCAGAGGTAAATACCGGGCTACCCTTAGGCAAATCTTTACCTGACTCATCGGTGATACGTAGTGTTGCGGAGGTGATTTGTTCTAATGGGAAGTCGATTAAATAACCACTGCGCTCGCTAATAGCCAGGCGCCGTTCAACTTCAGGCGTGGAAACATCTGCCGGTAAGCTCATTGGGTCAATCTGGAATTTTGCCTGATAATAAGATGTGACATTAGGAACTAATAAATAACCATCGTCGTTGGTTGTGCCGATCAGCTGATTTTCATAACTCACAGGAATCTGACCAAATCCATGAGTTGATATCAGTGCGAAAGCATCATTAATAGTGTTACTGGCATAGACACCATTATTCATTACCACCAGTGATCCGCTGACTTCGCCCCAGCTTTGATAATCACCTTGACTGCCATACACACCAACCCGGCTCTCCAGCGCGCGCGTCCGCCAGATAAGGTCAGCCTGCTGATAGCTACTATTTTCACCGGTACCATTGGCATAAGCCAGATTCCAGCCAAACCCGCCGTTAGTTGGGGTTGCCCGGCTATAGTTTACGCGTTGGCTCCAATTGTTATTGGTATCGCGCACACTACTGATACTGCCAGCCCCCCAATCCCCCAGAGGAATGCTTAGCACCATCTGTGCGTTATAGCCCTTACTGCCCAATTCGCGGTTGAGTGAAAAGTAAACACTGGTGTTGTGCCAGAGGGTGGTGTTGTAGCTAATATTAACCAGACGAGTTCGCTCACCTAATGCATCACGGACGTCAAAGTAACCTGAGCCGATTGAACCATACGCACCTAACCCCAGGCTGCCGGTAATTTGGTCAGTACGGCGGCTGGGCCGGTATTCACTTTTATAATTTGCCAGGTCGCCATAGTTTGGGCTGCGGTTAATCCGTTGCGCGTTCAAGCTGAAAAAAGCGTTGCTATAGCTGTAGCCAAGCGAGTATTGATTGCCGCGTCCGCCATAGCGCAGAGATGATGAGGATGGTGTGGTGCTGACATCTGTTTCTGTAGGGGCGATACCACTGCCTAAAACTGCATCACCGGCGTTACTGATAGTGTAAGAACTATTTAGAACACCATAATTTCCGACCCGCAAACTGGCCCCACTGCCCACCACATTCAGCTGTTTGGCGATATCGGCTCGCCCTTCCAGTGTCAACCAGGGGGTGGTGCCATAACGTAGTACTCCGCTGGCTACTGGCTCACCATAGTCAGCGGATCGAATGCCATAGTTTTGGCGCAACATGCCACTTGAAACACTAAAATCCCATAAACCGGGTTTGAGCAAATCGCTGGCGACATAAAAGGGGATTGAGGTGCTGACCTGGCGGCCTAACGCATCGGTGGTGACTACCGTTGCTTGCCCTGCGCCATTGATTCTTGGCCCATTATCAATCACAAAAGGGCCGGGGTTAACGGATGCCGATTGCGTTCTAAAGTTATCAATATAGAGATCAACTGTACTGGGAATGGCCGCCTGACCGGCAAACTGCGGCAGTGGGTAAGTCACTAAGTCCGGGCGAATAGCAAAGTTACGTGACACTTGCAGGCCGCCCACCCGCACTGAGCTACTCCACGCCAGCGAGCCGGTTATCAGGTCGCCCGCACTGTAGCTCAGTAAGTGATTCTCATCATTTAATCGCCACTGAGTATCGTAGCGGACATACCCTTTTTCTACCGTAACGTTATCGGTATCTGTCAGGTTAGTACGATAAATTCCGGTGTTACTGATCAAGCCAAAATGATCAAACAGGCGCTGTTCTGTCCAGGCCGAAGCATTGCTGGGTTGGCCGCTGCTATTTCCCTGGCTGGCATAGATATCGTAGTTAAACAGTAGGCCGAGACTGCTTTGCGCCAGATTGTAATCCTCTGTTGCCGTAGTATTCACTCGCTGCTGAGGCAGCCATTCGCTTGGCACATCAATGAGTAATCTCTGGCTGTCACCTTGATAGGTGACATGAACTTTATCCATGACATCAATAGCTACTTCGGGTGTGTTGGGTGCAGATGCGGGGAAACCAACCGCTTTTAACTGTTCGGGTGTCAAATAATAGTGGCCATCGCGATAAATCACGGGCACGGCTTCGCCAAAGTTACGGCCATTAACCACCAGTTCAAGATATAAGGTGGTGTCAGGCATCACCGCAGCAGATGGCGGAGGTGGCAAATCATCCCCCCTTACCGTTAGTGGTATAAATGCAGGGGATATCATTGATGCATACACCAATGTCAAAAATGGCGACAGCCTGAATTTGATAATCATCCCAAACCCTAACGTATTGACAGTTATTCCCATTTATCAATGCTATAGCGGCGCATCAATCAATAAAGACTCTTCATATGAATCGTCTATTGATGGGGAATAACGACAGGTTTTGTATGACTATTGACCAACGCAGTTAATTGCCCGCTATTGGCAGACGCAGGAACTTGAAAACGCATCTCATTACCCGGCAGAACATAGCCCATCAACCCATTATTGAGACTGGTATTCTGTAAGTTGACTCGAGATATTCGGGCATGGGTTTGCCCTTGATTTCGAATAGCCAGCCATGTTTTGCCACTATCCTGCACCAGTTTGTAGCTGAGACTCAGCGGGAAAAATGTTGCTGGATTATTGGCATCTTCAGACTTCAGACCATCACCATAGATGAATAATGGGACGGAATAGCGCATCTGAAACTTCAGCCCCATATTTAAAGAGGGGGTGGCGGCATCTTCGTTGGGATCTTTACGCGGGATCTCATCAATCAATACTCTGAATGCTTGTTCCTGACCTGCTGGTACTTGCGTATTTTTAATCAGCCGGATCAACTGACGTTTGCCCGGTAAAATTGTGGCAACCGGTGGGCTGGCGATGACCGCAGATTGATTGCTGTAATCTTCTTGTCCGGACTTTTGCTGCCAGCCTAAAACCCGAATTTGCATATAAACGGGCTGGCTGTCTTTATTTTCCAGCCACAGTGCAGTGGCTTTCTCATGACTATTGATCACCGGATCGATGGGCCAAATAAGTACCGAGGAGGCAGCATAAAGTGGGCTACTAGCAAATGCCGAAGCAAATAAAACCAACGACGCAAGTGATGTTAATTTAATCATGGTGAACTCCTTGTCGGTAAAATACACACAAAATAAAAAGTAATTTAATAAGTGACGGTCACTAATAGCGTATCGGTGTAATTCCCCGCAGTGGGGAATGAGCTACTGGCAAACAATTGCGCATATAAAACGATCTGCTGTAGCGTGCTATTTGCAGTAATGACCTGCGCAGTGCCGCCGTTACTGCCATTGCCCCAAATAACACTGCGAGCGCTATCTTGAAATACTTGATAAAACAGATATTCACCGGTTGCGCTGTTGAGTAATCGCCTGCCAGTGGCAATATTCCCAGTGGTATTTGCACCACTATTTAACGCCAGAGTGATGCTTGGCGTACCACTGCATTGAATAATGATTGAACCGGCATTTTGACTGGAAACGATATTGATGGCCGTTGACAGTGAAGAGACATTGCCAAAATTCAGCGCACCAAAGCTGCTGCTATCGGTGTTGCCACTGCCTAAAATGCAGCCCGGCAATATGGTGGCATTAACGGTAAAGGCGCGATTTAGCGTTTCCCCATAACTGCTTGTCATAGGCAAACCCAGCAGGCTAAAGACCAGTAATGTCATGAAGGTGGGATAGAAACTGTTAAGCGTCATCTTGCTTCCCCCTACCAATTGACCGTGACTTGAATGGTATCGGTATAAATGCCCACCGAGGGTGTGCTCTGTATCGGAATTAGCCCATAGACGGGGAGGGTGACGGGCTGCCCGCTGGCAACTTGAGAAATCCCGACGGTATTGTCCCAAATATGGCTATGTGCGGCGTCGGTATACAGGTTGTAATTGACATGCTGATTTGTCGGCCCTCCGACTAAATAGCGGCTGCTGACGCTCCCACTCTGCCCGGCGCTGAGTAATACGGTAAAACTGGTGTTTTTGCTGCATTGCACGGAAATTGCTCCACTGTTGGCTTGACCGATAACGCTTATCGGGCGGTTCAGCACAGTGACTGAGCCAAAATTCAAGGTACCAAAGGTGGTCGCCCCCGCTGTCGTCGTACCTGCAATGCAGGTAGGCAATAACGTCGCATTAACCGTGATATTGGCCGTTTTCGAGACGGCATAAGCTGGATAAATTTGCAGTAATAACAGTGAGAAAATGAACCCTAACAGCACTGTTTTATCGGTATTTATCCGTAAATTATCTGGCGTGATACCCAGAGCCATACCTGTTACCAACTGACCGTCACGTTGACGGTATCGGCATAGGTACTAACACTGGGTGTTGTTTGTGTCGGAACTTCACCATAAATGGTGAGTGGGATGGCGGTACTAATCGCGACCGCAGTGCCAGTCAGTTGATCAGAGCCTGTCGCACCCCAAGCCTGAGAATAGCCATTGTCTTTATACAAATTATAATTTACAAACTCTGTCGTCCCACCTGCCAGGCGGCGCTGGGCAAGTAAAGCATGTGCACCATTATCTATTCCGATATTGTAGGTAGTACCTGCACTACAGTATAAATTTAACGCGCCATTAGCTGTGCTGCTGTACGCCTGTCTGATTCGGGTATTTAAGGTCGAGACGGTACCGAAGTTTATAGTGCCTAAATTGGTTATCCCACCAGCGTTCGTCCCGTCGTTGATATAACACCCCGTAATAATGGTTAATGTCGCACCTAGCGTTCCGGTTACTGTGCCAGCACTTTCTACTGACGGAGCTGCTTGTAATAAAACCATTGCACCTAGAATAAGTAAGGGTTTCTTCATTATTTCTTCCTTAATCATAAAATTTGCAGCCAGGTAATCTAGAATTGAGTTGCGCCAATAACGTAGCGCAACTGATGTTTTCGACACTAATCATTAAAAAATCTAGATAATTAATTAATAGCAGCAAGATGCAAAAAGTGTTCAATATTAATCAAAAAATTACTCATCCATCTCATATCTATCATTTATTGGGTATTTTTCTTGAAAAATGACAGAGCTCGTTTAACCCCTACATTCAAGATGAATTGATGTTTTATGGTTCTAATTCTTAATGTGAATCCTTTCAGCAGAGTCATAAACTCGTAATATCTATGGAGAGGGGGATATTTATTGATTAGATTTGTTTCTTAAGTGGATGACAGAAATCCCCAGCGCTATTGTGGCTAATAGTGCTGCAACGCCGTAAGTCAATTGCATTCCCTGGATAATATCCGTCGTAGCTGCCAGTTGAATATTTTGAGCGGTCGACGCGAAGGCAAAAATAGCCCCCATAACCGATGCGCCAGTGATAAGCCCAAGGTTGCGTGACAGGTTAAGCATGCCGGAAACGACACCCCGTTGATTGGCACTCACAGATTGAATCATTAGCGTATTGTTAGCCGTCTGGAAAATGGCATAACCAGCCGTAATCAGGCAAACCGGGAGAACATAGCCCAGCGCCCCCCAGCCTGTGGGGATGATCGCCAATATTGTGGCGCCAAACGTGACGCCGACCAATCCGCCGGTGACCATTATTTGAGCACCTAATTTATCCACCGCATAGCCCGCCGGAATACCTCCTAGCGCCGCGACTATCGGGCCAGCAGACATCGCTAAGCCAACCCATTGTGCTGGCAAGCCCAGCGCCCGTGAAAGATAAAATGGCCCAACAATCAATGTGGACATCATGATGGTAGTGACCAATGTGCTCATGATTAAACTGCCGCGCAGTACTGAATGGCGCAACATAGCGGTTTGAATTAAGGGGAATTTCGCCCTTTTTTCTGCCCGACTAAATAGCCAGACACCGATGGCCGCAGCTGCTAATAACGCTAAATTACGTGCATCGAACCTGCCATGTCCCCATGTCATCGATAGCGCATACAGCGCCAGAGTTAGGCCTAACAGCAGCATCCCGATGGGGTCAAAACCAGATTGCGGTTGAGTGAATGCAGTCCGATTACAGGGCAAGTAACGCGATATCAGTAGCAGGGCCAACAGTCCCAAAGGGATATTAATTAAGAACATGGCAGGCCAGCCAAACCCGGCAATGAGTATGCCGCCGAGAGAGGGACCAAGTGCGGTACCGAGGGCGGAGACGGTGCCGAGCATACCCATAACTCGCCCGGTTTTTTCTGGGTTAACCGTTTCACCTACCAATGCTAATGTCAGTGTCATCATGGCGGCAGCACCTAACCCTTGTAAGACTCGGGCGGCAATCAGTATCCCCATCGTGGGTGCCAATGCACAACCCACTGATGCGACGGTGAATAATCCAATTCCGGCTTTTAGCAACAGGCGCTTGTCAATGATATCGCCCATGCGCCCAATACTGATGGCCGATGTGGTTATCGCCAACAAGTAGGCTAATACCACCCATTGCGCATCCTGAAATGAGGCATTTAAAGCCTGCGTTAATGTGGGCAACCCTACATTGGCAATGCTGGTGGCTAATGACGAAAGCAGCATCGGCAGGGAGAGGCTGAGCACTGTTTTTCGCAGGTTGGTATCTTCGACTTTGAGTGAGTTTATATTGTGGGTATTGGCTTTCATGTGGGAATAGCTCCAAATAAGACTTAGTCAGAGGCTATTCCATTACATAACAGGGCGGAAGACGCACTGAATGCAGTTTATTACTGCATTCAACGCCATGTTATCACCGGTTGTGCTAGAGTCACTGAATGACAAAACCTGATCTCAATTTACTCCTTACTCTCAATGTTCTGCTGACAGAAGGCAGTGTGGTGCGTGCCGCCCAGCGATTGGGACTAAGTCCATCGGCAATGAGCCGTGCGCTGGCGAGATTACGCCAAACCACCGGTGATCCTTTATTGGTTAGGGCGGGGCGGGTGTTGGTTCCCACGCCAAGGGCGCTTGAACTGCGTGAGCAGGTCAGCCAATTAGTTGAGGGCGCAACATCGGTGCTGCGCCCGGCGGAGAAACTCAATCTTGCACAGCTGACGCGTATTTTCACATTGCGTACCAGTGACGGTTTTGTGGAAAATTTTGGTGCGACGCTGTTGGCGCGAGTTAACCAAGATGCTGCGGGGGTGCGGTTACGCTTTATGCAGAAAATGGACAAAGACAGTGCATTGCTGCGTGATGGCATTGTCGATCTGGAAACCGGTGTCGTGGGCTCTTCGGCCAGCCCTGAATTGCGCACGCGCGGGTTATTTCGCGATCGCTTTATTGCTGTTGTCAGGGCGGGGCATTCATTGAGCCAAGGGGAGATATCACCCGAACGCTATGCTAGCCAGGGCCATATTATGATTTCACGGCGTCAGGGCCATAAAGGGCCAGTTGATGATGCTTTACAATTAGTGGGTCTGGAACGAAACGCAGTGACTTATGTTGACGGAATCTCGACCGCGTTGGCATTAGTGAAGGGATCAGACTTGGTTGCCACGGTTCCTGAACGTCATACCCGAAACCTGCGCAGCGGGATGTTCAGCTTTTCTCTGCCGATAACCTCACCGGTTATCATGATTTCTATGCTCTGGCACCCACGAATGGAGGCTGATCCGGCGCATCGTTGGTTGCGCCAATGTGTGTTGGATGTGTGTGGTGATGACTATCAGGGCGGCGTAACGTTACCGCCCTGATAGGCCAGCAAACTAGAAGTGCGGTATCGCCGTTCCCCAGTTGCGCCAGTCTTTAGGCTCTTGCGGGTTAAGCAGGAAATGTTGATTCACACTGGCTTTCGGTGCCAATGGGGTAGTTGGCGGTGTGGCGAAAGCAATGCCACCGCGAATAAACTGCTGGAAGGTGCCACTTTTCACCACTCCGCCGGTCAGGCCAAATTCAAGGTTATAGCCTGATGCCAGCCAGAAGACGCTGTTTTGCCGGACTAATTGTTGGTATTTCTGACTGATACGCAGGGAAACCTGTACCCGATCAGACATTGCCCCCAGATTAAATCCGGTCACTGTCCCCACTTCCAGCCCACGGAACAGAACCGGTGTTCCCACCTGCAATGACCCCGCCTCTGCGGTATCGAGGATAATGCTCAGGCCATCAAGATAGCGCGAATCCGTAATAGTGGCGGTTTGCAGCTCAAAAGTGCGCAAGGTGCCACCTTTACCCGGCTCTACATTTATATAGGGCTGGAACAGGGTATCCAGGTTATTAACCCCGGCGGCAGAGATTTCTGGCGAAACAATCGAGAAGCGGGTACCCGCGCGAGCAAAACTCTGCACATATTCGGGGTAAAGTACGGCTTTGGCGAGCACTTCATTACGCTCTGGGGCGAGTTTCAGCGATTCAACCTGACCGATATTGATACCCAGATAACGAATTGGCATGCCGGCGGCAAGTTTGCTGGCATCAAAGGTGCGCAAGATAATCTGGCTACCGACCGCGCGTGCCGCAGTTTCGTTAGCATAAAGTGTCCGTTTTGCGCCTTTATCCAGCGTAACGCCTTCAAGATTATCAAAGCTGATAGCACCTTTTAATGCGCGATTCAGCGGAGAAGCTTGCACCGTCAGGCCACTCCCGTTCAATTGCACTTTTGCCCCGCCTTCGGCCCAGAAGATACTCTTATCAGTGAGTAGCTTGCGATATTCCGGTTGAATATAAACATCCACTTCGAACTCGTTGGCTTTCGGCCTGATCTGAGTAATTTCACCCACCTGGAACTTGCGATACAACACCACTGAACCGGTCTGCACATCAGGCAGGCTGGTGGCGGTTAAGGTGAGGGTGGTTGCCGGGCTATTGCCTAAAATGCCGTCGGTCGCTTTATCTATGCTGCTGTACAGCGGATACTTACCGAGTGGATCACCTTTGCTGCCTGGCAGAATCAGAATACCGCCATCAATCCACTCCTGAGCACTGGCACCTTGTACATCAATACCATCGATACCGAGTTTGACATCAAGGCGGCTGTTAACCACAAACTTGCTGTCTTTGTGTACTAAATTACGGTATTTCGCTTCAATTGCTGCAGTAAAACTGACGCCATTGGCTGACAGTTCCCGCGTTAATATCTGACCAATTTTAATGCCATGCAGGGAGATAGGCTGGCCCACATCAATGCCGTAGCTTTCTGGCGCGGTTAACTGCAATTCGAGGACATTAGGTTGTTGTAACAAGCTTTTACTGCTGGGCAGCACGGTGAAACGCTGCTGCGGTTCACCCTCACCGGGAATGAGTTCCAATGTATTTCCGGTTAAAAGTTCACTCAGTTTGGCATCACTCAGGCTGATGCGTGGGCTGTTCATTTCAATACGCGTACCGGTACGCATCAAATTGACTACAGACGGGTCAATCGTCAGTTCGCCGGTCACTTTACCCTCCGGCTGGAGTGTCATTTTAGTCAGAGTGCCAACTTGTAACCCCTGATAAATCAGCGGAGTACGTCCCTCACTCAAGCTGCTGCCGCTGGGTAAATCCAGTGTGATGGCGACACCGCGCTGGCTGTGTGCCAAATCAGGATAAAGCTGGAAAGGCTGGTCTGGCTTGGCGTTCTGGCTATTGGGCGGGGAGTCAAAAGCGATGGCTCCATTGACCAACGCGGCCAGACTTTCCATTTGTACGGACGCGCCATTGAGACTGAAATCGCCTTTAAAACCAGATACATTCCAGAAACGAGTGTCATTTTTGACCAATTTGGCAAAGCGCCGGTCAATCAGCACATCAATGACTACGCCGTTATTATCAGGTGCAATGTTGTAATCGTAGACTTTTCCCACCGGAATTTTACGGTAATACACCAGTGAACCGTTATTCAGCGAACCCAGATCTGGCGCATGGAGATGCACCATTAACTCACCGGTATTGAGGCGGAATTTAGGTTGGGTATCCAGCGCGGTGAAGTGACTTTGCGGTTTGCCTTCACCGGGCATCATGCCGATATAGTTACCACCGACTAAGGCATCCAGCCCAGAAACCCCAGCCAATGACGCTTTTGGCGTCACCAACCAAAATTGAGTTCCTTCACGCAACGAGTCTTCCATGTCATTTTTGATGCTGGCGGTGACTTTAATATTACGCAGATCATCATCCAGACTAATGGATTGCACCATCCCGACTTCGACACCTTGGTAGCGAATAGGCGTACGCCCCGCCACAATCCCGGCCGCAGACTGGAAATCGATAGTGACTTCCGTGCCACGTTCTTGCCAGTTGTTATAAACCAGCCACCCCGCAATCAGCAGGGCAATAAAAGGCAGCAACCAGAAAGGCGATATCCGGCGTTTATGTTTAATCTGTGCCTCAGTCGGTGTACTCGGCGTTTCCTGTTGCATGTGCATCCCAAATCAATCGGCTATCCAGCCATTCAACAGCAAGGATAGTCAAAATGACCGCAGACCCAAAATAGAAGGCTGCTGGCCCCATAGTAAAGGAAAGGAGCTGATCGCGATTAATCAGCGACATCATTAGTGCAATAACAAAGAGATCCAGCATTGACCAGCGGCCAATCCAGGTCATTAGGCGCAGCAACCGCATTCGAGTTTTCAAGCTGTGCTGTGTCTTTAGATGAATACTCATCAGTAATGTTATTAAGACAATGATTTTAGTAAAAGGCACCAGCACACTGGCGATAAACACCACGGCGGCTATCGGCAGATTACCAGATGAAGCGAGAGAAACCACACCGGAGAAAATAGTATCCTCCATGCGCGTGCCGTTGGCATAAACAATTGATATCGGCAATAGATTGGCGGGCAGCAGCAACACGATAGAAGCAATTAACGCCGCCCAGGTTTTTTGGATGCTGTGACGGCGGCGATGGCGTAAAGGGATGTGGCAACGTGGGCAGCGGCCGAGGGCATCAGGGTGCCCGGTATAATGACAGGATAAACAGACGCGCAGCGTTTCTCTGGGGCCGGGGGGCTGCTCTTGCGGGTAAAAACGCTCCCACAGTTGTTCCAGATTAAGATGCACCAGCGCCAGAATACTTAGTAATGTTAACGTCAGATAAGCTATTAATCCGGTTCCGGCCATTACATCGGCGTATTCTTTGACTTTAATACAGGCCACCGCCATGCCGATAAGATAGATATCCAGCATCACCCACTCTTTCAATCGTTCCAGCATCAATAAGATTGGCCGCAGGTTCATACCAATTCGGCTGCCAATTCGGAGATAGAGTATTGAAACGGTTAGGGTAATCGGTGCACCCAGAATGCAAAACGCCACCATACTGGCGGTGATTGGATGGCCCTGACGACTCATTTGCCAGATCCCTTCCAGCAAACTGGCATCAATTCGGGTGCCGAGCAAACGGATAGTAATCAGCGGTTCGGTAAACGCAAATGGCATCAGTAATAGCATAGCGACAGCAATGGCGGTCAGACGGGTCAGTGACCAATCTCGCCCACTGGCAATTTTTGCGCTGCAACGCGGGCAATAGGCGGTTTGCCTGCCATTGAGTGGCGGCAAGGTAAACAGCGCATCACATTGACAGCATCGCTGAACCCGGGAGGTGGACAGTGGGCGCTGAATGGCATGTATTTTCATCTATTAAGCACCCTGACACCGACAGCGGTCTGTAATTAGTAAACAGTAAACAGCAAATAGTAAACAGTAAATAATAGTGCGGATGGTAGCAGAGCAATCACTCAAAACAAGGGGCAAAAAGGGCCAAACTCCCGATGTCGGCAACTCTTTTGCAGGGTAAGCGCCGAATAACCTTGTAGCAACGCGCAATTAATGATTATTTTATATAAGCTACGCGCAACAATTGCCTCTGGCTATTCTTAGGTTTCTAACGGTCATTACATGAAAAAAGCAGAATTCTACGCGGAATTAAAACGTGACTTGAGTGCTCTGATTGCAGGTGAAACTAATTTCATCGCCACATTGGCTAACGCCAGCGCTTTAATTTATGAGCGCCTTGACGGTTTGAATTGGGCGGGTTTTTATTTGCTCGATGGCAATCAATTGGTGTTAGGACCTTTCCAAGGAAAAATCGCCTGTGTGCGCATTCCTGTCGGGAAGGGGGTGTGTGGAACTGCGGTGGCAGAAAATCGCGTTCAGCGGGTCGGTGATGTGCATGCATTCCCCGGACATATCGCTTGTGATGCCGCCAGTAATGCTGAAATTGTGCTGCCAATCACAGTTCAGGGAAAAGTTATCGGCGTTTTGGATATCGACAGCATTGTTTATGATCGCTTTGATAAAGACGACGAATTAGGCTTAATCTCAGTCGTGGCGGGGCTTTGCGAGCATCTAGAGCTTTGTGACAGTGCAAAATATGTCACACAAGCTGCAAGTTGATATACGGATAACGTGGCAATTGCTGATGGCGTCATTATAATGACGCCTGTTCATGCCTGCGCTGGTTGGCAAACCCGTTGTAATCAGGAAATTTCATGGAAAATCAACCTAAGTTGAACAGTAGTAAAGAAGTCATAGCCTTTTTGGCTGAGCGGTTCCCGCTTTGTTTCACCGCCGAAGGCGAAGCACGTCCACTGAAGATCGGTATTTTTCAAGATCTGGTCGAACGTGTTCAGGGGGAAGAGAATTTAAGCAAAACGCAATTGCGTTCTGCGCTGCGTCTCTACACCTCAAGCTGGCGTTATCTTTATGGGGTCAAAGTCGGTGCTGAACGTGTTGATTTGGACGGCAACCCTTGTGGTGTGCTGGAAGAGCAACATGTAGAACATGCCCGCAAACAGCTGGAAGAGGCGAAAGCCCGTGTTCAAGCACAACGTGCTGAACAACAAGCTAAGAAGCGCGAAGCTGCCATTGCTGCGGGTGAAACCCCAGAGCCACGTCGCCCACGTCCGGCAGGTAAAAAACCTGCGCCGCGTCGTGAAGCGGGTGCTGCTGTGGAAAACCGCAAGCCTCGTCAGTCACCTCGCCCTCAGCAGGCTAATCAAAAACAAGCTCGGCCACCTCGTCCACAGGCCGAGGAAAACCAGCCACGCCCTGTGCCGGTCACAGATATCTCTAAACTGCAAATTGGTCAAGAAATCAAAGTCAGAGCAGGCAAGAGCGCGATGGACGCAACCGTATTAGAAATCGCTAAAGATGGCGTACGGGTGCAGCTGTCTTCCGGTCTGGCGATGATTGTGCGCGCAGAACACTTGCAGTTCTGATACGGAGGCCAACCTAGGCATGAACAAATTTGTCAGACTAACAGCAATCGCAGGCTTGTTACTGGCGGGGGCAAGTTACGCTGCTGATACCACAACGTATCGCATCGACCAACTTCCTCAATTGCACCAGGAACCAGAGCATGCAACCGTGAGTGAGCGCGTAACATCGCGCTTCACTCGCTCTCACTATCGCCAATTTGCATTGGATGATCAGTTTTCCGCCAAAATATTTGATCGCTACCTCAACATGCTGGATTACAGCCACAACGTGTTGTTGGCATCAGATGTGGCAAAGTTCGCGGATAAAAAACATTCGCTGGACGATGAATTAAAATCCGGCCAATTAGATACGCCGTATGCGTTATTCAATTTGGCGCAAAAACGCCGTTTTGAGCGCTATCAATATGCACTGTCAGTGTTGAACCGGCCAATGGACTTTACCGGTAATGACACTATTGATATTGATCGCAGCAAAGCGCCTTGGCCGACTAGCGAAGCTGAGCTGAACAAGCTTTGGGACGCAAAAGTTAAATACGATCAGCTCAATTTGAAATTAACCGGTAAAACGGACAAAGAAATCAAAGAGACGCTGACGAAGCGCTATCAGGCGGCCATTAAGCGTTTGACGCAAAGTAATAGCGAAGACGTCTTCCAGCTGATTATGAATGCGTTTGCCCACGAAATTGACCCTCATACCAATTATTTGTCCCCACGTAATACCGAGCAGTTCAATACCGAAATGAGTTTGTCTCTGGAAGGTATCGGTGCCGTTCTGCAAATGGATGATGATTACACATTAATCAACTCCATGGTTCCAGGTGGCCCGGCAGCGAAAAGTAAAACTATCGCGGTGGGTGATCGGGTGATCGGCGTTGGTCAAACGGGCAAACCGATGGTGGATGTTATCGGCTGGCGTCTTGACGATGTGGTCGCGCTGATTAAAGGGCCGAAGGGCAGTAAAGTGCGGTTAGAAATTTTACCCGCCGGTAAAGGGACGAAACCTCGCACCGTGACGTTGACGCGTGAACGTATTCGTCTGGAAGACCGCGCGGTGAAAATGTCGGTGAAAACCATTGGCAAAGAACGTGTCGGGGTACTGGATATTCCTGGTTTCTACGTTGGCCTGACCGAAGACGTCAAGGTGCAGTTGCAGAAACTGGAAAAACAGAATGTCAGCAGTATTATCATTGATTTACGTAGCAATGGTGGTGGAGCACTGACTGAAGCGGTTTCTTTATCTGGTTTGTTTATCCCAAGTGGCCCAGTGGTTCAGGTGCGGGATAACAACGGTAAAGTACGCGAAGACAGTGATACTGACGGCGTGGTGTATTACAAAGGCCCGCTGGTGGTATTAGTTGACCGCTACAGCGCCTCTGCATCCGAGATTTTTGCTGCGGCAATGCAAGATTATGGCCGGGCCTTAATTGTCGGTGAGCCAACCTTCGGTAAAGGTACTGTGCAGCAATACCGTTCGTTAAATCGTATCTACGATCAGATGTTGCGCCCTGAATGGCCGGCATTGGGTTCATTGCAATACACTATCCAGAAATTCTATCGGGTAGATGGTGGCAGTACTCAGCGTAAAGGGGTTACACCAGATATTGTGATGCCGACGGGGGTTGATCCGGCAGAAACCGGTGAAAGTTTCGAAGATAATGCCTTACCTTGGGACAGCATCAATGCTGCCAGTTACACCAAAGTGGGTGAGTTGAAACCGCTGGAGCCTGAGTTACTCAAAACACATGCCGCTCGTATCGCCGCTGATCCTGAGTTTCAACATATTCAGCAAGATATTGAGCGTTATAAGGCTCTGAAAGATAAGAAGAACATTGTCTCTCTTAATTACGCTCAGCGTGAAAAAGAGAACCATGATGATGATGCCACACGTCTGAATCGCTTAAATGAGCGCTTTAAACGTGAAGGTAAGAAGCCACTGAAGTCATTGGAAGATTTGCCAAAAGACTATCAGGAGCCGGACCCTTATCTGGATGAAACCGTGCATATTGCATTGGATTTAGCTCATAAAGAAAAAGCGCAGCCACAGGTTGAATCTCAACCGACAGTGCCTGCTGCGACAGCAACAGCCGCAAAATAATCTGTGAATGTATGCATAATCCGGGTTCTTAGAGCCCGGATTTTTTTTACTTTTTTTCTACGCCACTTCAGTAGAATTGGCGAAAAAATAGCTCAACATGTAATAAAAAGTATCCAAATTTGTAAAGTTATGTTGATTTCCTCTCTTAGAACTTAACAAGCCTTGAAAATTTATCAGATGCCCATACGATCAGCATATCTCAGTAGTTATTTGGCTAAGTCATCATGTCAATTTTGGCTTAATACGATGTTGATTTAATAAAATGTCGATTCAATACGGTCGTCACTTAACAGAATAAGGAAATAAATTTTTATGATGCGTATCGCTCTATTCCTACTCACCAACCTGGCTGTCATGTTGGTGTTCGGGTTGGTGCTTAGCCTGACAGGTATTCAGTCCAGCAGTGTGCAGGGGCTGATGATTATGGCCGGTCTGTTTGGTTTCGGCGGCGCATTTGTTTCGTTGCTGATGTCCAAATGGATGGCTCTTCGTTCCGTGGGTGGTGAAGTTATTGAACAACCCCGTAATGAAACTGAGCGCTGGTTATTGGACACAGTACGTCGCCAGTCTCAGCAGGCAGGCATTGCCATGCCGCAAGTGGCTATTTATCAGGCTCCGGATATAAATGCTTTCGCGACCGGTGCCCGTCGTGATGCTTCATTGGTCGCTGTCAGTACTGGTTTGTTGCAGAACATGAGCCGTGATGAAGCAGAGGCAGTTATTGCCCATGAAATTAGCCATGTGGCGAATGGTGATATGGTCACCATGACCTTGATTCAAGGTATTGTGAATACCTTCGTTATCTTCATTTCACGTTTGATTGCGCAGGTTGCTGCTGGCTTCTTGTCGGGTGATCGTGATAATGAAGGGAGCAGTTCAGGTAACCCGATGGTTTACTTTGCGGTTTCAATGGTATTGGAGCTGGTGTTCGGTATTCTTGCGAGCATTATTACCATGTGGTTCTCGCGTCATCGTGAATTCCATGCCGACGCTGGTTCAGCAAGATTAGTTGGGCGTGAGAAGATGATTGCTGCATTGCAGCGGCTGAAAACCAGCTATGAACCCCAGGAAGCCGGTAGCATGATGGCTTTCTGTATTAACGGCAAATCCAAATCATTCAGCGAGCTGTTTATGTCCCACCCACCGTTGGACAAACGTATTGAAGCTTTGCGTTCTGGTGAATACCTGAAATAACCGGTATTGATATAAAATAAAAACCCCGCTATCTGGCGGGGTTTTGCTTTGCGCTAGGCTTTCTTTAAATAGCCAACAAATTGGTTCTCACGTAGTAATGCAACCTTACCTGACGTATAGAAGATGACGGTCAATAAACCTTGAGAGTAGACCTTCGCCTTGGGTTCATCTTCAATCAAAGCCGCAGGTTTCCCATCGACAGTGACAATACCTAAAGAGTCGCGCTTAACATCAACGCCATAACCGCTGTAATGTTGGCTCGTCTTCTTGGCTGCCTGAGCGAACTGTACAGCATGAGCCGCATTCTGTAATGCCTGGGTTTCAGCCGCGGCATTGATCGTGTTGGTGCGGTTTTGCTCGCTAATATAACAAGCATCCCGAGACACACCTTGCGCTTCACAGGCGGCAATTCTCTCGGCCTGCGAGCTACAACCTGCCAACAGGATAGCGATAACACCAGCGAGTAGGGTTTTATAGATCATTTTTGGGCTTCCCAATTGTGACTTAATACGGCGACGGATGAGCCGACGACTTTCATAACGTCAGAAAATTGATTTATCGAGGCAGCGACAAATATTGCTGCTGCCAGCAAACATGCTTGCAGGAAAATAATAATATTGAGTTTCATCTCATTACCAGCCATAGGATGCGCCCGCTCCCCAGCCAAAGTTATGCTGAGTATCATTACTGACGGTCAGTTTAACAATGGTGCTTTGCGTGGCGTGGAAAGAAGCACCCATGGCCAAAGCTTGTTCAGAACCATAACCCCCAATTCCGGCCCCCAGCGCGAATTGCTGAGATTCTTGCACCTGCGGAATATTTGCCATGGCAGCAACACCTGCGATCCCGGCATCGGCGCGGTCACGGTTGTCATCTACCTCTGTTTTCAGATTAGCAAAATTCTGATTTGACTGCGTTTCCATGCTACCTATCCGAGCCTCATCATTGCTAAGGGCTTTGGCATTTTGCTGTACTGCCGCATCATTGTGGTGGTCATCGGTGCCGTCATGTCCATCCGTGCCATTGATACCATCTTTAGCTTTTGGAGCCTGCTCTAAAGCATTAAGACGGCCTTGGGTAGTGAAATCATCATTGCTGAGTCCGCCAATTTCCCCGTTGATTTGGTCAAAAGCAGTTTGTAAATCACCATCACCACCATTCACACTGGTGATGGAGATTTGATCAGCGCTATGCTCATAAGTGGCAGCGTATGACGATGGAGTAGATATAGCAGTCAAAATCATGACAAATGCTAATTTATGACATTTCATTCTTTAAGTTTTCTCTCAAATTAAGACTTATTTTTTGATTCCATTAGACACAAAATATGTTTCCCAAAATAAAAAATACGTGGGTAAAAATCTATTTGCAACAAATAATT
Source organism: Yersinia sp. 22-579 (assembly GCF_030433455.1). NCBI lineage: Bacteria > Pseudomonadati > Pseudomonadota > Gammaproteobacteria > Enterobacterales > Yersiniaceae > Yersinia > Yersinia sp. 22-579. Next base: position 186,135 of record NZ_JAUJTZ010000007.1, read on the forward strand.
GTGACTTATTTCTCGTTTAACAATATCTTTACGCAATAAATTACGCTTCCAATAGAAACAGTTAAAATGAATTATATTTATTATTAATGTTCTATTTTGATTTTTAACAGAATAATTTGCCTTTTATTGACAACGGTTTGCTCTGATGAGGTTCTGAGAGGTACAATAACTAACGGCTTTTGTTGCGGAATTGTGTTTCTATGAGTGACGGATTAAGAGAAAAACTGAAAAAACTCAGGTTAGGTAAGACTGAAAATAATGGGGTAAAACCGTTTGTTCAAGCTTACCAGTCTCTTGGTTTGCAGAAAGAAACTGAGCTGGCTGATTTGATGGCGGCTAATCGCTCTACCATCAACAAATATCTTAACGATAAAGTCTCTGTGCCCGCCTCAGCGGTGACTCTCGCCGCTTTGTTAAGATATCTTCAGATAAGAGATAAGCGCCTTTATCAAGAGTGGGAGGTCATTACCAGTTACATGAAAGGTCGGGCTAAAAGAGGTGGGGATGAGACAACCCTGATCGATTTTATTAGTGACTCGGCATTACTGGAATCCATTCTTCGCATTGCCAAAGATGAAGGGCGAATTGATGACCCTAAATGATAATAGGGCCATCAATTATTCAGGCTAACCGCGTTTTTGGTTGACCCGCAGTAAGCTGACCAGCGCCGCGATACTGGCGAAACACCCCGCGAGTACCAGCGATGCATGCGTTCCATTGGTGGCAAACAGATTAAACATCAAGGCAACCAATGCCGCGCCTGATGTCTGCCCCAATAGGCGCGCGGTGCCCAACATACCACTGGCCCCGCCGCTGCGATGTTGGGGAGCCGCAGAGATAATGGTGTGGTTATTGGGCGCTTGAAATAGGCCGAAACCCGCACCACACAGCACCATACGCCAGATAATATCTAAATCTGTGGGGTTGGCAGGCAAGATGGCTAACAGGAATAACCCACTGGCAAACACCGCTAAACCAATCCCTCCCAGTAACCCTGCATGGTAGCGCTCAACTAATCGGCCAGCGATGGGGGCGACCACCATGGTGGCGAGTGGCCACGGGGTTAATAGCAACCCGGTGGCCACTTCATCACGACCCAAGACGGTTTGTAAGAAAAAGGGCAGTGAAACCATTGCCAGCATTTGGGCGGCAAAAGAGCAAACGGATGTTCCGATCGACAAGGCAAAAATAGGAATGCGCAGTAAATCGACCGGCAATAATGGGAAGGGTTGGCTGAGTTGGCGGCGTACAAAGAAAAAGCCGATGACCAGTAATGCTATCACTTCGGCGGCAATCAGTGTCGGGCTTTGCTCTTGAGCAAAACCACTGATGGCGGTTATCAGTAAACCAAATGTCAGCGCATTCATAATGCTACTGGTGACATCAAAACGGTTACCGTTGCTTTTCATATTGTTGGCTGGCAAGAATTTCATACCCAGCCCCCAGGCAACCAGACCTATCGGCACGTTAATGGCAAATAGCCACTGCCAGGATGCAACTGACAATACGGCTGCTGCAATGGTTGGTCCGGCTGCGGCAGAGACGGCCACAATCAATGCATTAATACCGATACCGCGACCTAACTGTGCTTTGGGATAAATAATTCGAATCAGGGCGGTATTCACACTCATCAAGGCGGCGGCACCTAACCCTTGCAGCACTCGCGCAAAAGTCAGCGTCCATAAGGAATCGGACAGGGCGCAAAACAGCGATGTCACACTGAATACCAGCAAACCAGCCTGATAAACCCGGCGATAACCAATGATGTCGCCCAGTGATGCCATCGAAAGCAAAGATACGGTAATAGCCAACTGATAGGCATTGACTACCCAAATGGAAGTCGCGGGGCTGGCATTGAGGTCACGGGCAATGGTCGGTAATGCGACATTGGCGATAGTGCCGTCCAGCACCGCTATCATAATACCTAAAGCAATAACGACTACTGCGGCATAGCGCTGTGGAACCGGCATTCCATCGGTGGCAGCTGGGGTCATAGGTTTTATCTGTAGAAATAATAAGGTAGGTGAATCTTTCTATGCTAACGACTATTGTGCTTGAATGCATCCTTAGGGTTAGGGTTATTTGTAAAAGACCATTTTTATGACAAGGTATGTTCTCAACAGAAAGCTTGGACGAAAAACTCCCTTCCAATCCTGATTAACAAGCTGATAATGACCGTAATTTGTTAAAATCAGTAAAAATAGAACCGCGATCACGGAAAAATGAAACATCGTTTCTATAATGTGAGATAGTATTAGCCGAACAGGTTCTCCTGCGGGCAAATTTTAATTCTCTGATGATTTTAAGGACTTTCCGGATGGCTAAAGGTAAACAAATCCCCCTGACATTTCATACTTATCAGGATGCCTCTACCGGTGCACAAGTGACACGGCTGACGCCTCCTGATGTGACTTGCCACCGTAACTATTTCTATCAAAAGTGTTTCACCCGTGATGGTAGTAAGTTGTTGTTCGGCGGCGCTTTTGATGGCCCGTGGAACTACTACTTGCTGGATCTTAACACTCAGGTGGCGACACAACTGACAGAAGGGCGCGGCGACAATACCTTTGGTGGTTTCTTGTCTCCGGATGACGATGCGCTGTTCTATGTTAAAGATGGCCGCAATTTGATGCGCGTTGACCTTGCCACATTGGAAGAAAATGTGGTTTATCAGGTACCGGACGAGTGGGTCGGTTACGGCACTTGGGTGGCAAATTCCGATTGCACCAAATTGGTCGGTATTGAAATTAAACGCGAAGATTGGGTGCCGTTGACGGATTGGAAAAAGTTCCATGAGTTCTATTTCACCAAACCTTGCTGTCGCTTGATGCGTGTTGATCTTAAAACTGGTGAATCTACGGTTATTTTGCAAGAAAATCAGTGGCTCGGTCACCCAATTTACCGTCCTTATGATGACAACACAGTAGCATTTTGCCATGAAGGACCACACGACTTGGTTGATGCCCGCATGTGGCTAATCAATGAAGATGGTACGAATATGCGCAAGGTGAAAACCCATGCTGAAGGCGAAAGCTGCACCCATGAATTCTGGGTGCCAGATGGTTCAGAACTGGTGTATGTTTCTTACCTGAAAGGTAGCCCGGATCGCTTCATTTATAGTGCTGATCCAGAGACATTGGAAAATCGTCAACTGACCTCAATGCCTGCGTGTTCGCATCTGATGAGCAATTATGATGGTTCGTTGATGGTAGGTGATGGTTCTGATGCGCCGGTAGATGTACAAGACGATAGCGGTTATAAGATTGAAAACGATCCTTTCCTGTATGTTTTCAATATGAAAAATGGCACTCAGCATCGCGTTGCTCGCCACGACACCTCATGGAAGGTGTTTGAAGGTGACCGCCAGGTGACACATCCACATCCATCCTTTACACCCGATGATAAGCAAATCCTCTTTACCTCTGATGTTCACGGTAAACCAGCACTATATTTAGCCACATTGCCTGAATCAGTCTGGAAATAGTTGAATTTTGCACTAGCCTCTTTCATGGAAAGAGGCTAATTTGCTGTCTGCAAGGCTTTTATCCGATTATTCACATTGGTTTATTGCACAGTCTCGCGACTTCCCTTTATAATAAAACCACTGTTCTATTTTTTTTAAAACAAATTGTTTTATGAAACACAGAAAACTGAGTAGGGTAACCAAAAAATGGCTATTGCAGATTTAGATAAACAGCCCGACTCTGTTTCGTCGGTTCTGAAAGTTTTTGGCATCTTACAAGCATTGGGTGAAGAACGGGAAATAGGTATTACCGAACTTTCTCAACGTGTAATGATGCCTAAGAGTACAGTGTACCGCTTCCTACAGACCATGAAATCCTTGGGCTATGTTGCACAGGAAGGCGAATCAGAGAAATACTCCCTGACTCTGAAGTTATTTGAGTTAGGGGCGAAAGCATTACAAAACGTCGATTTGATCCGTAGCGCAGATATACAAATGCGTGAATTATCCAATGAAACTCGTGAAACTATTCACTTGGGCGCATTGGATGAAGACAGCATTGTTTATATCCATAAAATCGATTCTATGTATAACCTACGGATGCATTCCCGTATTGGTCGTCGTAATCCATTGCACAGTACTGCCATTGGTAAAGTGTTACTGGCATGGCGTGACCGTGGTGAAGTAGAAGAGATCTTGTCTCATATCGAATTTACCCGTAGCACCAAACATACTCTGGATAGCGCGGCAGCACTGTTGCCGGTATTAGACCAGGTACGTGAGCAAGGCTTCGGCGAAGATGTTGAAGAACAAGAAGAAGGTTTACGTTGTATCGCTGTACCTGTTTTCGATCGTTTCGGTGTCGTTATTGCAGGCTTGAGTATCTCATATCCGACATTGCGTTTCTCTGAAGACAGCAAAAGCGATATTGTGAAATCTCTGCATCGTGCGGCGCGCAATATTTCAGAGCAGATGGGTTATCGCGATTATCCTTTCTGAGGGATCTTTCCACTAGGGTAAATACTGTATAATTATTGGATATTTTTAATCAGCTGTTAATTATAACTATTTATTCCTTCCCATCCCAAACGGCTCCTCTTATCAGGAGCCGTTTTTATTGATGGATAAGTTGTTTAACGTTCATATGAGTTGCTCGAGGTGTTTGAGTATTATCCGATGATATTAGTTATTATTTAAATATACTGTTGATGGCTCATTTAATTCGGTAGGTTCACTATAACTGTGCTTAAGCATAATTATAGGGAGAAAGGGAATGAGGAAGTTATTAAGCACTGGGTTATTACTGTTGTTGGCGGGCTGTAGTAGCTCCCATCGTGACAATCCGCATCAATTGATCGACCGCGGTGAATATAAAGTCGATACCAGTACTCCCTCCATAGCTCAAAATGAGCGGGTGAGATTTTTGGTGCTTCACTACACTGCAACAGATGATGCCGAATCACTGAGATTGCTGACTCAAGGAGATGTTAGTGCTCATTATTTGGTAAAAACACACCCTGAAAGCCTTGATGGCAAACCTGTTGTTTTACAACTGGTTCCTGAATCGCAGCGCGCATGGCATGCTGGCGTCAGCTATTGGCAGGGGCGAAATAGCCTCAACGATACCTCTATAGGTATTGAAATCGTCAATAGGGGCTTCACTGAGCGGATGTTACGTAGAGAGTGGTACCCCTACAACGAATCACAGATTGAATTGATTGAGCGGCTAACCAAGGACATTGTTGAGCGTTATAATATCGACCCAGCGAATGTTGTTGCTCATAGTGATATAGCACCGCTGAGAAAGTCTGACCCTGGCCCGTTATTCCCCTGGAAACGCTTAGCGACACAGGGTATCGGAGCGTGGCCAGATGACGCGACGGTCACAAAGTATATTGCTGGGCGCAATAGGCACGACATGGCATCTGTCAGTATTATTCAGCAAACGCTGGCGCGCTACGGTTATCAGATCCCACAAAGCGGCGAGTTGGATAATGAAACCCGGCAAGTTATCAAAGCCTTTCAGATGCACTTCAGAGCGCAAGATTTCAGCGGTATCCCGGATGTAGAAACGGAAGCTATTGCATTGGCATTAGTCGAAAAATATCGCCCCCTTCATCCTTAAAGCCACAAGATGTAAGCGGTGTCCCGGTGATACATCCTTTAAAAATAAAAAGCCAGTCGCAAATGACTGGCTTCAGACTGCTGACAAACTTCGACAACTCGATCTTGCAAGGTGAAGGCAGGTAGAAGAGTAAAGCGTCCGCGCCAGGGAAGGCGCGGCTCGAGCCTACAAGGACGTATTTACGGCGTCTTTACGATCTGCCTGTTTTCGCCGTTACGGGCACCTTGTTATTAATCTCAAAGCTAGTCGCAAATGACTGGCTTTTTAACATTAATAAAATGAGCTCAATAACGATACCACGCCAAAGAGTGGTATTTATTGGTGGGCTAAATCGCCATCATCATCACTGTTAAGAATGTCTTTATCTGTTTGCTTCATCAATTGACTGGTAATGGTACCGGCTGTCATTGAACCGCTGACGTTCAATGCTGTACGGCCCATATCAATCAATGGTTCAACAGAGATAAGTAAAGCTACCAGAGTGACCGGTAAGCCCAGAGCAGGTAATACAATAAGCGCTGCGAAGGTTGCGCCACCGCCAACACCTGCAACACCGGCTGAACTGATGGTGACAATACCGACCAGTGTTGCAATCCATACTGGATCTAATGGGTTAATCCCAACAGTGGGTGCCACCATGACGGCGAGCATTGCAGGATAAAGCCCCGCACAACCATTTTGGCCGATAGTCGCCCCGAAGGAGGCTGAGAAGCTGGCGATAGATTCAGGCACACCCAAACGGCGGGTTTGCGCTTCAACATTCAGCGGGATACTGGCAGCACTGGAACGGCTGGTAAAGGCAAACGTCAGTACCGGCCATACTTTACGGAAAAATTTCAATGGGTTGATGCCGGTGAAAGACAACAGCACGCCATGTACCACAAACATAATCGCCAGGCCAAGATAAGAAGCAACAACAAAGCTGCCCAGCTTGATGATGTCTTGAATATTAGAACCGGCAACCACTTTAGTCATCAATGCCAATACGCCGTAAGGGGTCAGTTTCATCACCAGACGAACGAGTTTCATCACCCAGGCTTGCAGTGTGTCGATAGCCACCAGCACGCGCTGGCCTTTCGCTACATCATCTTTCAGTAATTGCAGGGAAGCTATTCCCAGGAATGTAGCAAAGATAACTACACTGATGATTGAGGTTGGGCTAGCGCCAGTCAAATCGGCAAACGGATTTTTCGGGATAAAGGACAGCACTAACTGAGGAACGGTCAGGTCAGTCACTTTGCCAAGATAGTTGCTTTCGATAGCACTCAAACGCGCTGATTCTTGTGTTCCTTGTACCAAGCCATCGGCAGTTAAGCCAAACAGGTTGGTGACCAATACACCTACCAGTGCTGCGATTAACGTGGTGAAAAGCAAGGTACCAATGGTCAATACACTGATTTTACCCAGAGATGCGGCGTTGTGCAGTTTGGCGACAGCGCTCAGGATAGAGGCAAATACCAGCGGCATAACAATCATTTGTAGTAATTGCACATAGCCATTACCCACGATATTAAACCAAGTGATAGACTCTTTTAGTACTGGATTGTCTGCGCCATAGACCCATTGTAGGCCCAGACCAAAGAGTACGCCCAGCCCCAGACCTACCAAGACTTTCTTGGACAGACTCCATTGTTTATGCCGGGTTTGTGCCAATAGTAATAGCAGTGCCACAAATAACAGCACATTAATCACAAGCGGTAGGTTCATCCCCAAATCTCCAAATTATTATTTTAAATACTGGCCGCATATTCTAATTCTATTTTTGTTCAGAATAGAGCCAGGCACAGTCAACTGTGCAATTAGCTGCGTATGTTAGCAGTTCCTAAGAAGGGCTACTTATATCCAAAAAGAATGTTATATAAATTTTTGCCATGATTTGTATGGAACATATACAAATTGACGATTGTTTACCCATTAAAGTGTGATCACAATCTAAAATTTTTCAATTGTTCCATATAGGATAGCAGGGGGATCGTGGTATCAGTTTGCCAATAGACGGAAAAACAAACTAATAGAACACATAATACGCGTTCTAATTGATTACCTTTTTGTGGACGCAATAATGGAATAGTAAAACGCCAACGGCATGGCCATAAGAGCGGCACACCCGCGGGTGTAATCATATCGGCCAACAGATGACTGAAATAGCCAACAATCATCGCGTGGAATGCATCTGCGGGAATTATCCAATCACGAGAAATATCCATTTGAAATAGTGCGATACCACCAATGACGGCCAACAGGCTATGAGTGAACCCTCGATGGCCAAATGCCCTGGCTATAGGCGTTGATATCCACTTTAGTCGCTGACCAAGGATTGATTTGGGGTGATCGATATCTGGCAGCAAGGAGGTTAACAGGGCGCCAGGGATAATATGCCACCAATCGCCATGTGCCAGTTCAGGCGTGAGGCCGACTTTTTTGGCAAAAATAACGCAGGCGACAGAAAAAATAAGGTGTCCTTCCCCTGTCATACTTGAATTCCGAATCTGTAGCTGTTGATTTATCCAGTATATGAGATTTTTAATGACATGAATAGCCGTTACGCTGTAACTAAATGTCTCATTTTACGTGGTTTAAGGAAGAGTCATTTAACCTGAGGCTTTGTAATGTAAACATCGGGCTTTGGGCTGAAATAGTGGGGTTAGATCTGGAAGGTGGCAGCGTTACAATCACACTAACAAAAAGACAGGGCGAAAAAAGGGGAAAAGTGACCGGGAGTCAGCTTTTCCCCAAAGTAATACGGGTATGGGCATAATTAACAAATAATGATGAGGGTACTAATAACTACAGGTTCACCAACGACAACACATCTATTACAAGGTCAGAACTTAGAAGCTGTACTGCACACCTACACGGTAACGAGTTTGACGCTCATCAGTGGTTTTGCTGCCAGCAACGTTGCCGATGGCAACATATGGCTTCCAGTTTTTATCCCATTTGTAAGCGACTTTCAGGTCATGACTCCACTCTTCTTTCTCTTTATTGGCCAGAATTTCGTCTTCGGATTTCTTGTAGTTCAATTCATATTCTGCTGAATAGTTTTTCAAGAAGTTGTAGGCAAACAACATGGTGAACTCGTGGCCTTTCTCTGTTGCTTTAGTCTGAGCAGGCTGGTTACGCTTGTAATATGGGCGATAACGCAGTGATGTTGAGAAGTCATCAGTAAAGGACACTTTACCGCGCAGGTAAGGGCGGTAGTTATTAGAATCAGAAGAAGACTCTAATGAGAAACCAGGCTCCAACTGGAATGTTTTATTGAACTGATAAACATAGCTGGCAACGACTTCGGTGCCATTACTGACTTGTTCATTGAAAGGTTTATTTGGTGTGGTATCAGAGCTGTGCTGGCCCCATTTACCTTCTAATGACAAACCAAAGCCATTAGCAAAACGGTTGGAAATCAGTAAACGATCCTTGTGATCAGATTTACTTGTATCTTTCATTTCGTGCCGGTAGTCAATTGTTGTTGCAACAGAACTAAAGCTAATTACAGATGCCACTGCCAGAGTCAGTAATTTGAATTTCATTTTTATATAATCCCAGGGTTATGGTTATTTAAATCAAAAGTCATTAACAAATCTATAAAAATCAACATACGACTGAAAAACAATTCCACCAACAAAGAAACGATGTTTCATTTATTGTGAATGCATATTCTATTTATATTTATAAATATTTATGTGATCCAGATCTGTCTTAATGATTCTTTTTTTAAACTGATATTAAATTGTGATGTCTGTCTAGTTGGTTATTATTTTATGGCTATAAAACAAAACAACCCCGCCAAATTAATGGCAGGGTTTAATAGATACTTAAGTTAAATTAAATTAATTTATTAACGCATAGCGCGTTTCAGAATACGATCACCTTGTTTGTTAAAGTATTCTGCAGTTTCTTGCACGGTCTTCTGGCCATAATCGATATATTGAATTGCATCACCGAACAGTGAAACAATTTGCGGGTCATCAAAGTATGGTGAAGTTGTCATTTTATGTGGCAATTCCAGAGCCATATTTAAACCGGCAACAGAAGGATCTTCATCTTTAATTACACCACTGGCACGCAATTGAGTTACCGCTGTAGCACTCAATGGTACGCCACGCTCCAGGCCTAATGCTTCAACTCCTTCTTTACTGTTAAGTAAGAAGTTGATTAACATCGCACTTTCTTGTGGATATTTAGTTGATTTACCAATGGAAAGCATCTGTGCTGGTTTAAAGAATAAACCGGCATCTTTTGCTCCTGGCAACATCGGATATGGACCAAGCACCAATTTTGCAGGTTTGGTCAGGTTATCGGAATACTTGGTTATGGTTGAGTTCCACATATAAGTACCCGCCCACTCACCATTAATCCATGGCTTCATTTCATACATATTGCTCTTGCCGAATGAAGCATAGTATTTGGTGGATGGCATAACATGATTATCTACCATGGTTTTATACATGGTAAAGAACTCAACCCACTGCTCAGGCGAATAAGCAAATTTCTTATTCGCTTCATCAATAGTAGGAATGTTATATTTTTGTGTCATATAAGAGCGGATTAACGCTAAAGTATCCTGATGCTCTAATACCACTGGATAATATTGGTCACCCAGTTTTTCTTTAAATACTTTACCTGCTGCAAGTAACTCATCCCAAGTTTTAGGATATTCTAAGCCAGCTTTAGCCCAGGTCGCATCATTGAAATAGAAAATACGAGCAGTAACTGAAATTGGAATACCATTCAACTTGCCATTAACGGTGGTTTGTTGCAGTTCTTTCGGATCAAATTGCGCTAAATCTAATTGTTCTTTTACGCTAAACAAATTATAGAATCCGGTACCGTCTTTAGAGAAAATCGGCAACCAGTTCCAGTTAGTTTGCATAACATCGGGCTCAGTACCACCGGCAATCTGTGTTGTCAGACGAGATAAATGACCATCCCAACCGGTGTATTCTGCTTTAACATTAATATTCGGATGCTGCTTATGGAATTCTTCTAATGCTTTCAACGTTACCTGGTGACGACCATTCCCGCCCCACCATGACATACGCAAATTAACTTCATCCTGCGCTGCAAAGGCTTGATGTGACAATAGTGCCAGAGTGGATGCTATCAGCGTGTGTAGGATCGCTTTTTTCATTGGGTACTGCTCCTGTTAAAGAGAGATATTTTTTTCTGTTTTTGCATCAAAGATATGGCATTTATCCATATCAAACTGGAAGTACACGGTGCGATGCAGACCATTTTCGATAATAGGTCGTGCTTCATCAGACGGCAGACGACAGGTCAGCTCAAAGTCATCAACTTTGATATACATAAAGAATTCGTGACCCATGTTTTCCACACGGACCAATTCACCTTGTGAGTGATTATCAGTAAATGGATTCATAGACATGCTGACGAACTCAGGACGTACACCAAAGAACACTTTTTCCCCGGCGTGGGCAGCGACTTTGGCTTGCTGTCTTTCATTCAATACCAGGGTGTATTGACCGACTGTCAGGCCAACTTTCCCATCTTTTTCTACCAGCGTGCTCGGTTTGATATTCATTTCCGGCGCGCCGATAAAACCGGCAACAAACATATTGGTAGGGTAGTGATAGAGATTATCTGGGGTATCGACTTGCATAATATGACCCAGTTTCATCACACAGATTCGGTCACCCATGGTCATTGCTTCAGTCTGGTCGTGGGTAACGTAAACTGTGGTTGCTGCTTTACCGCTTTTCTTCAACTGCTTATGTAAATCGGAGATACGAATACGCATAGAGGCGCGCAGTTTGGCATCCAGGTTTGATAACGGCTCATCGAACAAAAATACATCGGGCTTTTTAACGATGGCGCGGCCTACAGCCACACGCTGTGCCTGACCACCAGACAGCTGACGCGGCAAGCGGTCAAGCAGATCTTCAAGCTCCAAAATTTTCGCTGCTTCAGCAACTTGTGTTTCAATTTGATCTTTTGGCAATTTGCTCAACTTCAAGCCAAAAGCCAGGTTCTCTTTCACGGTCATGTGCGGATACAGCGCATAGTTTTGGAACACCATGGCGATACCACGTGATTTTGGCGCCAGATTATTGACCACCCGATCACCAATTCGCACTTCACCATCACTGATAGTTTCCAGCCCAGCCAACATACGCAGGGTAGTGGATTTAGCACAGCCAGATGGACCCACAATCACCATAAATTCACCATCATGGATCTTCAGATCAATGCCATGAACTGCACGGAAACCGTTGGAGTAAACTTTGCCTAATTTATTGAAAATGACTTCAGCCATGATAAATCCTCTATTAACCTTTAATTCCGCTGCTGGTTACGCCTTGCACGAAGTAGCGTTGAGCCAGGAAGAAAACAATGATGGACGGCAGAATGGAGATGCTTGCCATTGCCAGAATTTCGTTCCAAGGTGCGCCTTCGGTCACGTCAATTGACATCTTAAGAGCCAGCGCTATCGGGTACTTATCTACGCTGTAGACGTAAATCAGTGGGCCGATAAAGTCGTTCATTGACCACATGAACTGGAACAATGCCACGGAGATAATGGCTGGCTTCAAGATTGGCACTACCACGTACCACAACACTTGGAAGGAGTTACATCCGTCGATTTGTGCCGCTTCTTCCATATCACGGGGAACACCGCGCAGGAACTGGATAAGCATGAAGACGAAGAACCCTTGTGTAGCGAATGCTAATGGCAGATACAGCGGCATGTAGCTATTCAGCATGCCCATTTCACGGAACATAATGTATTGAGGAATCAATAACACGGTGCTTGGCAGCAACATGGTGGTGATTAATGTTGCGAACCAGAATTTCTTCCATGGAATTTCAAAGCGTGCAAAGCCATACGCCACAATGGTGGAAGAAATAATGGTCAGAATGACTTTCGGGATAACAAACTTAAAAGTGTTAAGCATGTAGTGACCGAAATTATATTCCGTACCGGTTTTCCAGCCGTTAACGAAGCCATCCCGCGTAGGGTGTTCTGGCCATAATCCTAATGTGGTGAAAATTTCATTATTAGGTTTAAAGGCAGCTGAGAACATCCACAGCAATGGATAGAGCATCATCAATCCGACAATAATCAAAATAACGTAGCGGAAAATGGCACTGACTTTTGCTTTACGCAGGGTGCGGCTAATTTCCGCATCAGCAATATCCTGCGCCAGATCTAATTTCTTCTGGTGGGAGTTTTGTACGTCAGTCATTTTTTCCTCCTTTATCGGCGGAGTAGAAGACCCAATATTTAGAAGATTTAAATGCAATTGAGGCAAAGAGAGCGACTACCAGGAATAATATCCAGGCCAGTGCAGCGCCGTATCCCATATCAAAGTATTTAAACGCCGTATCATATATATAGAGCGAGAATAAGTAGGTGTAATGGGTTGGCCCACCACCGGTTATGACATAAGGCGCGGTAAATTCCTGGAAGGCCTGTGTGGTTTGCATAATAAAGTTGAAGAAAATAACCGGCGTAATCAGTGGCACGGTCACTTTCATAAACATTTGCCATTTAGAGGCACCATCAATCATGGCAGCTTCATATTGTGACTGTGGGACGTTCTGCAATGCGGCCAGGAAGATAACCATGGCAGAACCAAACTGCCAAACACGCAGTAATGTCACCGATGTCAGTGCCAGCGCTGGCTCTCCCAGCCAGTTGACAGGGTCAAAGCCTAACACCCCAATAAAGCCATTAAGCAGGCCATCAATGGCAAATAGAGCGCGCCATAACACCGCAATGGCTACGCTGCTGCCAAGAATTGACGGAATATAGAATGCGGTACGGAAGAAGCCAATACCACGTAATTTAAAGTTCAGTACAAAAGCGATCCCCAGAGCAAATGCCAATTTTAATGGAATAGTCAGAAATACATAAGCGAAAGTAACGCCCATAGATTTCCAGAATAAATCATCTTCCAGGAACATATGACGGTAATTCTCGATCCCGTTATAAACGGGAGGGTTCATTAAGTCATACTCAGTAAAACTGAGAAAGAAAGATGATACAAAGGGGAAGGCCGTGAATATTATCAACCCTATTATATAAGGTGATATATAGGCTAACCCCAGCATTCTGTTTTCATTCATAATGCTTACCTATTTTTAATAACATGAAAGATAAATAAAACTACTGATTCAAAAGCGTCGGATAAATAAAATCGATGTCATACAGAGTGCGGCTTTCTCCGTTCACCCGATAATCTCCATGGATGTAACCACCATTGGTAATAAATTGAGGTATTGCTGCCAACTTATTCTGTTTCGCGGCAATTAAGGTTAGTAAAGCTAATGCAATCGGATTGTCGATACGGAAATAACGGTGTTCCGCTGATTCGACAAACAGGCCGCGATGGTAATGTTGTTGAAATAAGTCATTCCCTATTTGCCAGGCCAATGCAAATAATTGGCTGCATTGGCAATGTTCAGCCAGCTCAACTAAGGCCAGTAGCAGATAAGGGGAGGCGGCTGGTTTTTTGCCATCCATCAGTGCTGCACTACGTTGTTGTTTGTTTAATTCAGCTAACTGCCAGCGGTGCAGTAATACCGCAATCAAATCCAGCAGCTCGTCATCTTCACTGGCTCGCCAGGCTCTAACCAGTGGCAGCAGGTAATCTACTTCTAATGGGAATGGCGAGATAACCTTACCTTTAGCGCCATAATAGCCATCACGCTGTAAGACATAGCCGCTCATATCCTGTCCATCGTTCCATAACGGGCGCAATGTATTGCTCTCGACGTCATAGGCGAAACGATAGTAATTTTTTAACCCGTCAATCACCCATTGTAGAACTTCTGCATCCGGCTGTTGGCGCAAGATATCCAGCATTGCTAATGGGTTATCAATCAGTAATGGCCGCATATCACGGAACAAGACATTGGCTTCACGAGCAATTTCACCAAACTCAGGGCCGAACTGGCGCTTGGCACGGTCGCCATACCAGGATTGGGTTTGGTTATCATCTTCCGGTATTGGCCGACGTTGCTGTGGCGAGCTGAATTGATAAACCGGCAACCCTGTTTCAGGATTACGGGCTAATACGTATTGACGGTATAAATGTTTGCCCCAAGCAGCCGCCGCGATGTCGCCGGTATACTCAGCATATTTATATGCCGCGTAAATGAGGTCGGTGCCTGCGTTAACAAAGGTCAGGCCTTTAGTTTCAGGTAACTGCGGCAAGGCTTCAGGTTTAACCACATCATGGCGCGCATGGGTGAAAACATGTGGGTCGCGTTGCTTGTCGTAACTGCCGTGACGGCCGAGATCCAGCGTTTGCCAGTCTTCTACATGGGCATGCCAGAAACCCTGTAGGAAATTAAGTGTTTTTTCCCGATCGACACTGAGCAGCAAGTCGTAATAGGGCAGATGGTGCTTAAGTTCATGCACTTGTGCTTTCGACTCTGGGCCTTCAGTTTTTAATGTGTCCAGATTGAAGAAACGGTGGCCGCCCCAATAAAACAGCCCACTTTGCTCATGAACACCGTGTTGCATGAAATAGCTGCTCTGTACCCGTGCTTGTTGATGATATTGCGGGTCTTGCGTCACCAGACTGAGAGCATCCAATGTACGTAACCAGTTCTGTTGACTGGCAAAGTTAGATATCGGAATATTACGACCATCTGGAAATTTCCAGACCACAGGCTGGTGAGTCAGGACATCAAAACCATCGGCCATCAGTGGGGTTGGGTTCTGATTGCTGTGGCTTACAGACTGGACTAAATCAACATAGCTTCGGATAGCACTGAGCCAGTTAATCATCACTGCGTCGCTGCCTTTAATGTTGCCTATAAAATCCATCACCATAACCCCATCATAGAAATGTCAGGTCGGAACCGGTTTACAGTTCCTTATAAATAGAAACATCGTTTCAATCTATTATATTTGTATTTACTGGCGAGTCATTGGGCGAATGACAAAAGTGTGATCGGAGTCGGAACGTTGTTTTGAATTTTTTATTTTTGCAGTTTTGGCAAGATTTTTGGTTAAGATTCGTTTGTTAACTATTTGATAAATAAGTAATAAAAAAGGCACAACTGATGTTGTGCCTTAATAGAGTTTTGAGCTGGAATATGGCGAATAACCGCAGGAAATAATCCTTAACTCAAATTAGTGATATTTATTGGTTTAGCGAGCCAACCAGCCGCCATCAACAGCGATAGTGTAACCACTGATATAGTCAGATGCTTTGGAAGCCAGGAAGACCACAGGGCCTTTCAGGTCATCAGGCAAGCCCCAACGGCCAGCTGGGATGCGATCAAGAATCTCTTTGCTACGTTCTTCATCTTTACGCAACTGCTGAGTGTTGTTGGTTGCCATGTAACCTGGCGCCACTGCATTTACATTGATGCCGTGTTTAGCCCATTCGTTTGCTAACAGACGAGTCACACCCATGACCGCACTTTTCGATGCAGTATAAGAAGGAACACGGATACCGCCTTGGTAAGACAGCATCGAAGCCACGTTGATGATTTTGCCGCCAGTGCCTTGCTTGATAAATTGTTTAGCAACTGCCTGAGACATAAAGAACACTGTTTTGATGTTCACGTTCATCACATCATCCCAGTCCTTTTCGCTGAAGTTGATCGCATCTTCGCGGCGGATAATACCGGCGTTATTGACCAGGATATCGATTTGGCCAAATTCAGCGATAGCGCGTTCCAACAGGGCAGGGATACCATCGATTTTGCTCAGATCAGCCGTCAGGCTTAAGAAGCGGCGGCCTAAGGCAGTCACTTTCTCGATGGTCTCTTTTGGCTCAACAATATTCACACCAACAATGTCACAACCCGCTTCGGCTAAACCAATCGCCATGCCTTGGCCCAAACCTGTATCACAGCCGGTAACCAGAGCAATTTTACCCTTTAACTCAAAGGAATCTAAGATCATAGCTAACATCTCTCTCAAGGCGGCCAAAGAGTACCGCGATTATAATATTGGGGAGAAAACCGCCCAAAGGACGGCTTTGGTAGGGTGATGCTTAACGCCGTTGGCAAACATTTAGCGTAGTTCGCTAACGGCAATGTGGTCCATATCACCGAAGACCTGGTTTTCACCGACCATGCCCCAGATGAAGGTGTAACGTTTAGTGCCTACACCTGAATGGATAGACCAACTTGGTGAAATAACTGCCTGCTCGTTATGAACCAGCAAATGGCGAGTTTCCTGCGCCTGGCCCATCATGTGGAAGACGGCTGTTTCTTCGTCCATATCAAAGTAGAAATACACTTCCATGCGGCGATCATGGGTATGACAGGGCATCGTGTTCCAGAGATTGCCGGGTGCCAGCTTGGTCAACCCCATGGTCAGTTGGCAGGTTGGCAACACATCGGGCACGATGTATTTATTGATAGTGCGACGATTACTGGTCGCGTCATCACCCAGTGTTTGCGGTGCAGCCTCTGCCAGTGTGATTTTCTTATTGGGATAAGGGGTATGCGCTGGCGCGCTGTTGTAGTAAAACTTGGCTGGTTTGCTGCTCTCAAGGCTATTAAAGGTGACTTCTTTCGCGCCTTTACCGACATACAGTGCTTCTTCATTACCGATTTCGTAAACCTGCCCATCAACAGTGATAAGGCCCGGCCCGCCAATATTGATAACACCCAGTTCCCGGCGCTCCAGAAAATAACTCACACCTAACTGCTTGCCCACTTCATCACCAATGCTGACCGTTTTCTCGACAGGTAAAATACCGCCCACAATGATTCGGTCGATGTGGCTATAGGTCATGGTGTATTCATCTGAAACAAAAATATTTTCAATCAGAAATTCACGACGCAAACCTGCGGTATCGAGTTGTCTGGCGTGGTCGCTATGAATGCTTTGACGAATTTGCATGTCGGTGCCTCTCTTTCGGTTCGGACCGGTGTTTCTTTTGATGTGGTGATGATAGTATTTGCGGGAAGTTAATTCAATAAAAATGAAATGATGTTTTATTATTTTTTGAGGGACATCATGATTTTTGGATTAATAATGTTCAAACTGCGGATTTTGGCCGTAGAATGGGCCTAATTCAGCGTAAAACTGTGACCAGGCTACACCAGAAACCATTTTGCATAATAATGAGGAGAAACAATGAAGATGTTCTTTATTAATGATGAAACGCCTTGGGAAGAGTTAGGCAATGGCATTAAACGCAAGGTCATGACCTGGAGCGATGATCTGATGATGGTCTGCGTTCACTTTGATAAGGGCGCGATTGGTGTTGCGCACAAGCATGATATTCACGACCAGATTGCTTATGTGGCGGCGGGTAGTTTTGAGGTGGAAATCGAAGGGCAGAAACGTATTTTGAAGGCGGGTGATGCCTATCGTGCCGTTAAAAACGAGATGCATGGTGCAGTATCACTGGAAGACAATAGTATTTTGATCGACACCTTTAATCCAAAACGGGATGATTTCTTGTAAAACAGGTTCAGGCGGCTGGGTATCAACGCCAACCGCCTTTAATTAATACAAAAGTCACTCGCAGGCAGCCATACCATCGTCAGCAAAATCTATTAATTAATACAAAAGTCACTCGCAGGCAGCCATACCATCGTCAGCAAAATCTATCGTGACGTTAATCGACAGTTACGAAATGTCTTCTTTACGTAATTGCTCTAGCGACTCTAACTGTATATCCGCTAATACCCAACGAGGATCGGCCCGGTATTCAACTGAAGGGATGACAATAGAGCGCATACGTGCCGCTTTAGTGGCAATCATTCCATTGACTGAATCTTCCAGCGTGACGCATTCCAGGGGATCGACACCCAGGTCAGATGCAGCATTTAAATACACTTCTGGATGTGGTTTGCTATGCGGCAGGTATTCTGCTGACACCAGGCGGTCGAAGTATTTTTCAATATTTAACATCGCCAGGACGCGTTTTTGCATATGCAGCGGCGAAGCCGATGCCAGACCAATTTTCAGCCCTTGCGCGCGGCACAGCTCCAGCGCATATTCCACTCCGGGTAAAACCGGTTTGGTCTCTTCCACTAAATCTATCGCCCGGGCGATAATACGTTTGCAAACTTCTGCCTGACTTGGCCCCTGCCAAGGCATGGACTGGAACCAAAGCTTCACCACTAAATCGATGCGCAATCCAAGGGTATCGGGTAGGGAATCTCTCGACGAGGTATCCAGCCCCAGCTCGGTGAAAATATCAAGTTCAGCCTGTAGCCATAACGGTTCCGAATCAATGAGTAAGCCGTCCATATCGAAAATTGCGGCCTTAATTGCGTGAGGGGTCGCCATTTATTATTTCTCCTGTTTGGTTTCTCGCTACCGATTGAACACTCTATCATTGGTTCGTAACGATTGAACCGACAGAACACAATTCTCTGCCTTTCTTACAGTATAATTTATTAACTTAATGATATTGCGCTGGATGAGCTAGGCTTGAATTTGCATGAATCGTAAGAACATTCGCAAAATTCTGCACAAGATCGGAGTGTAGCGGGTAAACTAAGGCCACATAAGTTGTGGTATTTACAAGGAGAAGTCATGACCTATCAACAGGCTGGGCGTGTCGCTATCATCAAACGGATAGCCGGGTGGCTCGTATTTATTCCAGCACTGCTGTCAACATTGATTTCAATTATCAATTTTGCCTATCAATATAGTCAAAAAAGCACCGGGATTAATGCGGTTATGCTGGATTTTATCCACGTAATGACCGATATGATCCGCTTTAACACGACTTTCCTGGATATCTTCTGGTACAACTCGCCCGTGCCTGATTTCGAACAAGGGTTTTCAGCATCGAACATCATGTTCTTCATTATTTATATGCTGATTTTCGTGGGTTTGTCATTACAGGCATCGGGTGCGCGCATGTCACGGCAAGTACGGCATATCCGCGAAGGTATTGAAGACCAACTGATTTTAGAGCAGGCGAAGGGCAGTGAAGGGCGCAGTCGTGAGCAATTGGAAGCAAAAATCGTCTTACCGCATCACACTATCTTTTTGCAATTCTTTACCTTATATATCCTGCCATTAGTCATCGGTGTAGTGTTCTATTTTGTTATTAAATTATTAGGATTGATGGCTCAGGGGTAACAAGGTTCTCGGCCCCGCTTTTTGCTGCATAATGATGAAAAGGCCCATAATTTAGGGCCTTTGCTATTTCTCTATCTGAAATTTAAAAATGAGTTTACTGACAGCATTTTATGTCAGGCGAGATGCAATAGTTGTCCTGCACTCACAATATTGCGGTGGTGATTCCCTTATGCTGTAGCACTATTTCCTCTGTTACATCAGTCAAGTCATGAACGTTTTTATTTCAAAGAAAATGCGTAATTTTATTATTTTGGCCCAAACCAACAGCATGGCCAAAGCGGCAGAAAAATTACATATGACCGCTTCACCTTTTGGTAAGAGTATTGCGGCTCTGGAAGAGTTAGTGGGATATGCGCTGTTTACCCGTAATGAAAAGAGCATCAGTTTAAACAAAGCGGGTCAGGAACTTTATCAAGAATTATTTCCTATTTATCAACGGCTATCGGCAATTGATAATACCATTGTCTCACTGTCTCAGCGGCAAAAAAATATCGTAATTGGTATTGATAACACCTATCCCACCATCATTTTCGATCAGTTATTTAGCCTCAGCGATAAGTATGATGGGGTGACGGCTCAGCCTTTCGAGTTCAGTGAAAACAGTGTGATAGATGATTTACTCGACAGGCGGGTGGATTTTATTATTTCCCCGCAACAAGCCTCACCTCGGGTGACGCATATTGATAGTTTGCAAACCACGGAGCTGCCATTACTGCGACTCGGCTTTTTGGTTTCGCGTCGTTTTGAAAATTGCCAATCGTTGGAACTTCTGAATACGCTGCCGTGGCTGCAAATGCGATTTCAGAATCGGGCTAATTTTGAGTCCTTATTAGATGCGCATTTCCGTTCTATTGGGATTAACCCGACCATTATTTATCGCCCTTACAGTTTTATGGCAAAAATCAGTGCGGTCGAGCAGGGGCAGTTTCTGACCGTCGTCCCACAGTTTGCTTATCGGTTAGTGAATCCGGCAAAACTTAAATATTTCGATGCGCCAAATCAGCCCATGTATATGCGCGAGTATCTCTATTCACTCAAGAATAATCACCATATAGAACAAGTCATGGGCTATATCCATTCGGATCGTGATGGCGACTAAGGCGCGAGCATGGAACCATATTCAAATAAGTTTTGATGTAGCCGAAATGCCTGGGTCAGGTCGTGATGTAAATGCCCCCCTTTGGCCTGTGCCAGGTATTGATGCAAATAGTCGCGATACATCGGATGGGCGCAGTTATTGATAATCGCCACGGCACGTTGTATCGGCGACAAGCCGCGTAAATCCGCAACACCTTGTTCGGTAACAATAACTTTGACACTGTGCTCACTGTGATCGACATGAGTACACATCGGCACAATGGTGGAGACTTTCCCGCCTTTGACGATAGAGGGGGCCATAAAGATGGACAGATAGGCATTGCGCTCAAAATCGGCACTGCCGCCAATGCCGTTAACCAATTCGGTACCCGCTACATGAGTTGAATTGGCATGACCATAAATATCAAACTCCAACCCCACATTGAGGGCAATCACCCCCAACCGGCGAATAATTTCTGGGTTGTTTGAAATCTCCTGTGGACGCAAAACAATTCGGCTGGAGAAGAAGTCCATATTGTCATAGATTTTTTTTAATGTGGCAGGTGAAATTGTTAAGCTCGAGGCACTGACACCCAGTACTTTTTCCGTCTCTAACAACTGCACCACCGATTCCTGTAACACCTCTGAATACATCATAAACGGCGGAATGTCGGGATTTCCCCCAAGGCGTTTCATCACAGCATTATTGATGTTACCGACACCGCTTTGCAGTGGAAGAAACTCGGGGGGAATACGGCCTAATTTCAGCTCATTCAGCAAGAAACTCACCACATTGTCGGCAATTTTCTCACACAATGGATTTTCGCGATCAAGGCTATTACTGGCATCCGGCAGCTCAGTTTCGACAATGCCGACAATCCTGGCCGGATCAACCTGTACATAAGGCTGGCCTACCTTATCCAGAGTATGGAATATCGGCAGAGTATTGCGCCGAGGTGGAGCCCCCAGCATAACAATATCGGCCAATTCGGCGACCCTAGGGCTGTGATAATGATTTAATTCGATGATGATCTTCTTGGCTTTATGCAAAAAGACCGGTGAGTTACCAATACCGCTGGTGAGATAAACTTTCCCCTCGGCGGTGATGGCTGAGGCCTCAATCACCGCCACGTCAATATCACCAAAGAAACCATAGTTAACCATTTGCGCCACTTCACTCAGGTGCAAATCAACAAAGCTAACCGAGCCTTGGTTAATTTTTTCCCGCAATAGTGAAGCCGTTTGATAAGGCGCACGCCACACTACAGCCTCGGCTGCGGCTAATTCATCATCAGCCTGAGCACTGATTGAAGCGCCAGTCAGTAAGCGGATTTGAAACTCTTTCTGCTGTTGGTGGTGCGCTATAGCGCGTTTGGCGATAGCTGCGGGCAGCACTTTGGGCGCTCCCGCCGGGGTAAATCCACTGAACACCACCATATTCCCATGCTCGATACACTCGGCGGCCTCATCAGCCGTCAATCTGCAATATGACCGTTTCATAGAGAAATCCTTTAGCTGCTCAGGGTTAACGTCCAAGAAAGTTAGGTTTACGTTTCTCCATAAAGGCGCTCATGCCCTCTTGGTAGTCATTGCTGTCGTAGACCGCACGGCGCATGCCTTGAATGCGTTCAAACTCATCAGAATTCATGGTATGAGCTTCCCCTAAAACACGCAGTTCTTCTTTAATCACGGCAATCGCCAGCGGCGCTTTTTCAGAAATAACGTGCGCCAACTTCAAAGTGAAATCTTCCAGTTCACTGGGTTCAACCACATGATTGAGAATGCCCACGGACAAGGCACGTTCGGCAGTGATAGGTGCGGCGGTAAAAATCAGCTCTTTGACAATGTGAAAACCGGCATCACGGATAAGGTTATGAATACCCACTAAATTGTAGGGAACCCCCAGATTGACGGGCGTCATGGAAAAGGTCGAATTACTACAGGCAATAATGATATCTGAACTCATGATCATCTCGAATGCACCGCCCCAGACACTGCCTTCAACCATTGAGATGATCGGTTTAGGATATTTTTGGATAACGCGGGTGATTTGGCGTAACGGGTCGTCATAGGAAAGCGGGTCACGTCGACCGGTGGGGAGTTCGTGGATATCATGGCCGGCAGAGAACACTTTTGAACCTTCGGCGGCGCGCAAAATAATGCAACGGATATCGGTTTTATTGAGGTCATGCAGCGCTAGCATCAAGTCATCCATGAACACTTTACTTAATGCGTTCAACTTGCGGGCGTGGTTGAACTCAATAATGCCAACCCGATTGGCAATCAACACTTTGACATACTGATAAGACATAATTGTTATCCCTTTAATTGAAAATTTTTTGTGTAATAAAATGAGTGACAGCGCTAATGCCGGCCCGAGGCGAAATTTGATTTTGTTGCAACAGGGCTTCCATTTGCTGATAGTGCTGGTGGATATCGGGGCGGGAAAATAGGGCTGCCAGCGCGTTTGCCTCGATTTGGTGACGAACCCAATCTACATTCTGCTGCTGACGTAAGGTTGCCAACTGCCCGCTTTGGGTCATCACCGGCCAAAAGGTCTGTATAGCCTGCCAAACTTCGCGAATCCCCCGTTTTTCCAGGGCGCTACAGCTTAGGACACGGGGTTGCCATGCCGGGTATTTGCGGCGGATGATATTCAGTGCGCTGTGATACATGTGGCGGGCAATATCGACATTGATATGATTCTCGCCATCATCTTTATTGATGACGATAAAATCAGCCATTTCCATAATGCCTTTCTTGATACCTTGCAGATCATCCCCCCCTCCGGCAATTTGCAGTGAGAGAAAGCAGTCCACCATTGCGGCGACTTCAGTTTCTGATTGCCCAACCCCGACGGTTTCAACAATAACGATGTCATAACCTGCTGCTTCACAAAGTAAAATCAGTTCGCGGGTACTCTGACTGATACCGCCAAGATGCCCCCTGGACGGGACGGGGCGGACAAACGCATGCTCAGCGCGCGATAAATTCAGCATGCGGGTTTTGTCCCCTAAAATGCTGCCGCCGCTGACCGGGCTGCTGGGATCGACGGCTATCACCGCCACTTTGTGGCCTTGTGCCAACAACTCCTCTCCCAGCGCTTCAAGAAAAGTGCTTTTACCCGCACCCGGAGTACCGGTGACGCCAAGTCGTTTGGCTTGCCCGGTATAGGGCATAATGCTGTCCAGTAACCGGGCACTTAATTCTTGATGTTGGGGCAGGGTGCTTTCTGCCAGTGTCATGGCTTGCGCCAGTGCAGCCCGCTCCCCTCGGCGTAAACGTTGGATGTAATCATCCAGATTGTTGGCATTAATCATGACAGACACTGATCAGTTGCAAGACATCGCGCACGCTGGCTAACATCGGGGTGCCCGGCCCATAAATAGCGGCAACACCGCGCTCACGTAAGAAGGCGTAGTCTTGTGGAGGAATGACACCGCCCGCTACCACGCAGATATCTTGGCGGTTATATTGGCGTAATGCCTCGACCAATTCAGGAATCAAGGTTTTATGGCCAGCAGCCAGTGATGACGCACCAATGACATGGACATCATTTTCAACAGCCAGTCGGGCGATTTCTTCCGGTGTGGAGAACATGGGGCTAAGATCGACATCAAAGCCAAGATCAGAATAAGCACTGGCAATCACTTTCGCGCCACGGTCGTGGCCATCTTGACCCATCTTGGCAATCAGAATTCTTGGGTGCCGACCATTTTGTTCAAGGAAGTGCTGAGTTTGTGCGAGGATTTGATCAAACTCTTGTGCGTCGTTTTCATTTTGATGATAGCTGTGGGCAATCACCCCGGTCACGCATTCGCTTGGCACCAGATACCGGTCAAACTCGGTTTCCATGGCATCTGAAATCTCCCCTAACGTTGCCCGTAATCGTGCCGCCTGAACTGCCGCTTCCAACAGGTTTTCATTATGCCCAGCGGCATGGCGCAATTGTGCTAATGCCTGTTGCACTGCCGCATTGTCACGACGGGCGCGGATATCTTTCAACTGGGCAATTTGTTCATTGCGCACTTTGATGTTGTCGATTTCCAACACGGGCGTTTCTGCTTCTTGTTCTAGCTTGTATTTATTCACCCCGACAATAACGCGCTTGCCTTGATCAATAAGTGATTGTTCACCCGCGGAGGCTTCTTCAATCATGCGTTTTGGCAGCCCGACCTCAATCGCTTTGGCCATTCCGCCCACATCATCAATTTGTTGAATGATTTTGCGTGCTTGTTTGACCATTTGATCGGTCAGTGACTCGACAAAATATGAGCCTGCTAATGGGTCAATGGTGCGGCAAATTTCTGACTCTTCTTGAATGATAATTTGCGTGTTACGCGCAATACGTGCTGAAAAATCAGTGGGTAAGCCGAGGGCTTCATCAAAAGCGTTGGTATGCAAGGATTGGGTGCCGCCGAGGGTGGCTCCCAGCGCTTCAATGGTGGTGCGAATGATATTGTTATAAGGATCTTGCTCGGTCAGACTCCAGCCTGATGTCTGACAATGGGTGCGTAGCGCCAAAGATTTAGGATCAGTGGCACCAAATTGGCTTACCGCTTCACTCCAGAGGTAGCGCGCAGCCCGCAACATGGCGATATTCATAAACAAATCCATGCCAATGCCGAAGAAGAAGGAGAGGCGTGGGGCAAAGTCATCGATATTTAAACCGGCTTTCAGCGCGGCTTTGATGTATTCAATACCATCGGCGATAGTAAAGGCCACTTGCTGTACACAGTTAGCCCCGGCTTCCCCCATGTGGTAGCCACTGATACTAATGGTGTTAAAGCGCGGCATATTTTGTGAACTCCACGCAATGATGTCTGAAATAATGCGCATGGAGGGTTTGGGCGGATAAATATAGGTATTGCGGCACAAATACTCTTTCAGAATATCGTTTTGAATAGTACCGGTGAGTAGTGCCGGAGCCACACCTTGTTCTTCAGCGGCGACAATGTAAAACGCCATAATGGGCAGCACTGCGCCATTCATGGTCATTGAGACCGACATTTTATCCAGTGGGATTTGGTCGAATAAGACTTTCATATCCTCGACGCTATCAATTGCCACTCCTGCTTTCCCGACATCACCAGAAACGCGTGGATTGTCGGAGTCGTAACCACGGTGGGTGGCCAGGTCAAAGGCAACTGAAAGCCCTTTTTGCCCCGCGGCCAGATTTCTGCGATAAAAGGCATTTGACTCTTTAGCGGTTGAAAAACCAGCATATTGGCGAATGGTCCAGGGTTGTGCTGCATACATTGTGGCCCTTGGCCCTCTGACATAAGGTGCCATGCCGGGCAGGGAGCCAGTGACTTCTAACCCATCAAGGTCACTGGCGGTATACAGCGGTTTGACCGCAATACCTTCTGCTGTGTTAGTGACCAGGTCTTCGACTTTTTTTCCTCGCCGGTTGAGTTCTTTATTAGCAAGGTTTTCCCATTCGCGGATATCACCCATTGTATGGCTCCCAATTATTGGCAATAGAGTCCCTATTAAGGAGAGTTGTATTTCCTTAATGAAGGCTCTTGATTTTATTTAAGTAAGCGCTTTTTAACGGGAATTGTCGCTGGCAAAAAAGAACAGGGTTTACGGTCATTATTAGACGGAAGAAATGCATCTAATATGTGGTTTGGTTCATACTTTTTTAGAAAAAGTAATTTATTGCAAATGTTGCTGGCATAAAAAAGCACCCTGTGAGTTGAGTATTCAATTCACAGGGTGCTATTGACGGACAACGGGCAGACTAAAATTTTTCGGGATGCAGCAGTTGCTCTACAGCTTTCTGCGCATTAATCCAATGTTGGCCACCGAATAAGTTACTGCGGTTCAGCAGGTAATAAAGTTGATAAATAGGCTGGCGTTCAATAAAGCTGGTAGGAAGCGGCCAGATACTCTGATAACCATCATAAATCTGTGCCGGAAGTGTAGGGTAGAGCGGCAACATGGCAAGGTCACACTCGCGGTCACCCCAATAGCAGGCGGGATCAAAAATAACCGGGCCATTGATGCTGGCGGCACAGTTCGCTGGCCATAAATCACCATGTAATAACGAAGGCTGCGGCTGGTGGCTCTGTAAACGCTCTTGCACTAGTTGGGTTATATGATCAATATCGCCAAATAACATGCCTTTCTCGGCGGCCAATTGTAATTGCCAGCCGATACGCTGTTCCGCGAAAAATTGCGCCCAGCGGCGTTGCCAACTATTAGGTTGTGGCGTGGTGGCTAAATCATTATCAAAATCCAGCCCAAATTGAAGTTGTTCACTCCATTGATGTAAATGGGCTAATTGTTGCCCCAAACAATAGGCACTGTGAGCATCTAATGGTTTAAGCGGAAGATATTCGAGTAGCAAGAAACTGTATTCACGATCACTGCCGACACCATAAACTTCTGGCACCCGAACCGTTTTACTGCGCGACAATAAAGAGAGTTGGTCTGCCTCGGCGGTAAATATCGGCAGCATTTCACGGGTATCACATTTGACAAAAACCTCAGTTTCGCCATAACTGAGGCGCCAGGCTTGATGAATATCTCCACCGGGAAGTTCGGTTCTTTCCCGAATTTCAGCCGGCCCAAGATATTCACTTAACAGACGATTCACTGCTTGCCACATGACGTACCCCCTATCAGCTGCCAGTTATACCCGGCATACTTCAAGCTACATGTGCGTTGGCTGCCTTCGCTTACCCCAGTCACTGACTTATGTCACCTCTTGGGGACTCACTCAGTTGCCGCCTTCCTGTAACTTGAATTATTTTGGGTATTTGCCCTTCATCTTGAGTGATGGAAGAGTCGTTCGCTTGCTGCTTACCTGTAATCCAATGCCCTGAATACAGAATATTAGGTTAGCTTTTTTATAGTGCATAGAACAAGGGCCTATGCACAGAGGATACCCATGTCGGATCAAATAACAGGCGGATTGAGCCAATTATTTAGGATATAGCGTAAAGCTCAATTTATTATAGCAGGTTACCTTTTGGCGCGTTTTCAACGCTCTCATCTTTGGCCTTTAAGGCTATTGGATGGCCTTTGGTCGGTTTGATGAGGTTGTAAATAAGCGCAATAACAAAGAACAGTGCCTGAATAATGACAATACAGGGCCCTGTCGCGCCATCAATATGGAAGCTTATTAAAGTGCCTAATACGCACGCGACCACCGAAACGACAGTCGCCACAACTAACATTTGATCAAAACTGCGACAAACCATAAAGGCGATAATGCCGGGGGCTATCAACATGGCGATAACTAAAATAACCCCCACCGCTTGTAATGAAGCCACGATAGTTAATGCCAGCAAACAGAGTAAACCATAGTGCAATAACTTAACCGGTAGCCCAATGACGCGGGCATGGTTTGGATCAAAACAGTACAGCATGAAGTCTTTACGTTTTAATAGCACAACTAACAGTGTGAAGCCGGCGATCCACAGGGTTTGCTTCAGTTCTGCTAGCGAAATACCCAGCATATTACCGAACAAAATATGGCTCAGGTGCTGATCGGTATCCATGCGAGAAAATAGCACCAGGCCGAAAGCGAACATGCCAGAGAAGACAATCCCCATCACGGTATCTTCTTTAACCCGACTGTTTTCTTTTAAGTAGCCCGTGGCGACCGCACAAAAGATCCCCGAGACAAAAGCACCGATAACCAATGGGATACCGAGCCAAAAGGCCAACACTATGCCCGGTAACACGGCGTGAGAGATGGCATCTCCCATTAATGACCAACCTTTTAATACCAGGTAGCAAGATAACACCGCGCACACCACACCGGTGATAATCGCGGCGATTATCGCCCGTTGCATAAAAGGATAGGCGAAAGGTTCGCTCACCAGACTGAAGAATGTGTTCATGCATTATCCTCCGGGTGAGAGGCCGCAGGGTGGCGGCGCTTCTGACGCGATTGATAGCGCGTCGCCAGTAAACCGTGTTTGGGGGCGAAGAAAAAGGCCAGTAGGAACACCACGGTTTGTAAGGTGACGATAACTCCACCGGTTGCGCCATCAAGATAGAAACTGAGATAGGCACCAAAGGCGCTGGTAAATGCGCCGATAGCAATCGCTATCACCAGCAAACGGCTGAAACGGTCTGTCAGCAAGTAGGCGGTGGCACCTGGTGTCACGACCATAGCAATCACCAAAATCGCCCCGACAGTTTGCAACGCCGCCACTGTACAAGCACTTAATAAGGTGAAAAATAAAATCTTTAAGCGCAGTGGTGACAAGCCAATTGACATGGCATGACTTTCATCGAAAAACACCGCCAGTAAATCTTTCCAAATCAGACACAAAATCACAAAAGAGATCAAAATAATGATTTCGACTTGCAGCACATCTTCATCGGCGATGCCCAAAATATTGCCAAAAATGATCGACTGCACATTGACCGAGGTGGGATTGAGCGAAACAATGAGCAGCCCAACGGCAAAGAAAGTGGAAAAGATAAAACCGATAATGGCATCTTCACGCAGGCGAGTGATGTGGCGCACTAAGGTCATTGCCAATGCGGCGAGCATACCGGTAAAGAATGCCCCTGCTGCATAGGGCAGGCCGAGAGCATACGCGCCAGCGACGCCGGGTACCACGGAGTGAGAGAGCGCATCCCCCATCAGCGACCAGCCTTTCAGCATCAAATAAGCGGATAAGAAAGCGCAGACGGCACCAACAATCGCGCTGACCCAAATGGCCTTGACCATGTAATTGTAGTTAAAGGGTTGCAGTAAGATTTCCAGCATCAGGGATTGCTCTCCTTCGACTGGCTTTGTGCCGGTGGATCATTTTTGGTATGGCCATAAAATACCGCTGGCCGCTCGTCATCGGTGATGACAGTCACGGTGCGTGGGTCATTATCGTCGTGCAGCGTGTTCCCCGACAGGTTGATATGGCGCAGTACGCCACCAAAGGTCATTTCCAGGTTCTTTTGAGTAAAGGTAGTTTCTGTTGGGCCTGCGGCCAGTACCGTTTGATTAATCAGAATCACATGATCACAAAACTCTGGCACGCTGCCGAGGTTGTGGGTCGAAACCAAAATCAGGTGACCTTCATCACGCAATGCTCGCAACAAATCTATGATGGCATTTTCCGTTTTGACATCTACACCGGTGAACGGCTCATCTAGCAGTAATACAGTACCTTGCTGGGCCAGTGCTCGCGCCAGAAACACGCGTTTTTTCTGCCCGCCAGACAGTTCACCTATCTGGCGTGAACGCAATGCAGTTAATCCGACCCGCTCAATGGCCTTATCGACAATGGCTTTATCTTCGCGACTCGGAATGCGCAAGAAATTCATTTTCCCGTAGCGGCCCATCATGACGACGTCTTCAACTAATACCGGAAAATTCCAGTCTACATCTTCCGTCTGCGGAACGTAGGCAATAGTATTTTGCTTTAATGCATGACTAATCGGCTTATTGCTCAGCTCTACTTTGCCCACACTGGGCTTCACTTGCCCCATAATGCTTTTAAACAGGGTAGATTTACCGCTCCCGTTGACGCCGACCAGTGCGCAGATAGTCCCACCCATTAGTGAGAAACTGGCGTCGTAAATGGCAGTATGCCCATTGTTATAGGTGACAGTGACTTTATCTACTATCAACTCCGGGCGGACAAAAACAGCAGTGTTCATTGACCAAATCCTTTCGCGATAGTTTGTACTGTGGTGTTAATCAAATCGATATAAGTAGGAACGGGTCCTTTCTCATTCGATAAAGAATCAACATATAACACCCCACCGTATTGCGCACCGGTTTCTTTGCTGACCTGCCTGGCGGGTTTATCAGAAATAGTGCTTTCACTAAATATTACCGGGATTTTATTGGCGCGCATGGTATCAATGACACGACGCACCTGCTGCGGTGAGCCTTGCTCTTCAGCATTGATTGGCCATAAATAAACCTCTTTGAAGCCATAATCTTTGGCCAGATAGCTAAAAGCGCCCTCACTGGTGACTAGCCAGCGCTGTTCTTGTGGAATTCGGGATAAACGCTCGCGCAGCGGGGCATCTAACGCCGCAATTTTTTCTGCGTAGGCTTTGGCATTGCGATTGTAAGTCTCGGCATGAGCAGGATCGTGCTCGACCAGTGCTTTGCGAATATTTTCAATATAGATCAATGCGTTTGACGGTGACATCCAGGCATGAGGGTTAGGGATGCCTTTATAAGGCCCTTCACGAATGGGGAGTGGCGTGATGCCATCAGTTACCACCGCCGAAGGAACATCTTTAATATTCTCAAAGAAACGCTCAAACCAGCGCTCCAGATTCATGCCATTCCATAAAATCAGGTCTGCTGACTGTGCTTTCACGATGTCGCGCGGGGTCGGCTGATAGTCATGAATTTCAGCACCGGGTTTAGTGATTGATTCAACAATGGCAGCATCACCGGCGACATTTTGCGCGATATCCTGAATAATTGTGAATGTTGTCACAATTTTGAATTTTTTATCTGAATCGTTTGGCTGATTTTCTGCCCATGCAGAAGTGTTCAACAGCAATAAAATTGCAACGACTGTAAACAAGGTTATGTTATGTAAAAAACGAGGTGTAAAGCCGCTAATGGAGTGCAGGTAGGGTATTTTTTGCTTAATAAACATGGCGATGTTCCCTTTCTTTAAATGAAAATGATTATCAATATCATTTGCGATGAAGTCAAGCCTTGCCATACAATAAACTAAAACTTACCGATAGTTACCGAATATAGCCTGATCATTATGTTGATAATGGTCAAACTAGGCCAAAAAATCTATTTGGACGAGGTGACAACTTGTATATGCTACCAAACGGCTTATCAGCACGGGGAATACTGTGAATCCAAAAGTCGGTTGCCTAATGGCAATTTTATTGCTGGCGGGGTGTGCGAAACAAACCCCTCCACCGCAAGCAAATAACGGGTGGCTGAAAAAAGCACCTGAAGGTGGTTTCCTTAATGCACCGAAAAGCAGCGCAGGTTCAAGTACAGTTGCGTATAGCGATGTAATTAAACAAGCAGCCAGCCATTATGGTGTCGATGAAACTTTGATTAAAGCCATTATCCAAGTGGAGTCTGGTTATAATCCTGATGTAGTGAGCACTTCAAATGCCGTAGGGCTGATGCAAATTAAAGCCTCTACTGCGGGTCGTGATGCGTACCGTATGAAAGGGCGCAATGGTCAACCAAGTTCTGGTGAATTAAAAGATCCGGTGAAGAATATTGATATTGGGACGGCTTATATCAATATTTTGCAGAATCAGCAGTTAGCGGGAATTAGTGATCCGCAAACATTGCGCTATGCAACTATCGTTTCTTATGCCAATGGTGCGGGGGCGATGCTGCGGACGTTTTCTTCAGATAAACGCCTGGCAGTGAATAAAATAAATAGTCTTAGCCCGAACGAATTTTATCAGCATATACAGAAGAAACATCCGGCCGCACAAGCGCCACGTTATTTGTGGAAAGTCGATACCGCTTACCGGGCGATGTCAGAGTAATATTAAAACGCTAACCGATGTCGTATCAGTATCAGTATCAACATCGGCTAGCGTTTCCTTTAAGCTGTTATCGCACTAGGCAACAACCGGGTGGTAATTGGCAATAATATCCAGTACGCCATTAATAATAAATTGCACGCCCATGCACACCAACAAGAAACCCATCAGCCGTGAAATTGCCTCAATACCACTCTTCCCGACCCAACGCATAATTGCGCCTGAACTGAGCAATGAACCCCATAAGATCAGCGAAACGCTGAGGAAAATCAGTACTGGAGCCACAGTGACAACCCATGGGCTGAACATGTCATGACCTTTTATCGAGGCGGCGGAACTGATTATCATGGCGATGGTACCTGGCCCGGCAGTACTGGGCATGGCTAAAGGTACAAAGGCAATATTGATTGATTTACGCTGCTTTAAGTCCTGTGATTTTGCTTCTAACTGAGTGTCTTCCGCTGATTGCTGTGGGAAAAGCATACGGAAACCAATAAATGCCACAATCAGACCGCCGGCGATACGCAAGCCTGGAATAGAAATACCAAAGGTATTCATCACCACCTGACCGGCGTAAAATGCAATCGTCATAATAAAGAAGACGTAGATTGACGCCATCTTCGACTGATGATTCCGCTCTTCGCTGGTCATATTGCCGGATAAGCCAAGTAATAGAGCCACTGTCGTTAATGGGTTTGCCAATGGCAATAGGAGCACTAAGCCCAGGCCAATGGCTTTAAATAATTCGAGAATACTCTGCATCAATCTTGCTCCGAAAATGACATCAAACCTACCCGATGAAAATACAACATATCAGGTAATTAGCCGTATATCGGGCACATATACCCGCATACGTCATTATTACTTACCTTGCCACTCTACGCGATACATTAGGTAAAAGGCTATATCGCTTTTGTTTCGCCAAGTTATTGGTGTTAATACCACGACACGGGTACTACAACTGATGGGCGACAAAGAGGGTTTGTGATGCAGATCAAATCTCTGGCGGGCAACAGTTGGCTCAATGCCGCAGATTCAGAATAATCATGCCAGTATCAATTTTTGCAAGGAATAGGGATTTGTGCATTTGTGATATCAGCGTCGAAGATGAATTTATTCGTCAGCCATTATCGGCTTCTGTTGCCTGGGTGTTAGATACCCAAGCCGCACGAGCCAGAGGCCGTTTACGCTTTTTAAAACCTAAACGTGAAGCCCGCCCGCGCTGGCGTTTGGCGCCACTCAAGGATACTTACGAAATTCGCTTTTATCCTCACCGTTTGCCAGAGCTGTGGTTTTTCAGTGCGGAAAATGCGGCCCGGAAGCGGCTTTGATCGCGGTCATCTGAGGGTTTTGTTTGACAATACGATAAAATGAATTTATTTTCATTTTTTATGAATTTAAATTCATTTGAGTGATTTATGTCAAATCCGCTATTGCCGGTAGAAAAACAATTTTATGCTTACAATCAACATGATTTAACTGCATTTGTAGCAAATTTTAGTGATTCTTTTATTGCATATCGAATGCCGTCTACCACACCCTCTTTGGTGGGGAAACAGCAACTGACCGACTTCTATCGAACCCAGCGTTTTAATATTCCGGCTTTAAGAGCTGAATTGATTTCACGCAGTGTGCTGGGTAACAAGGTGTTCGATTTGGAAAGAATTCATGGGTTAAGTGATGAACCTATAGAGAGCATGGCTGTTTTTGAAGTCAATGATGGGTTGATTACGACTGCATGGTTTTACTTTAAATAATGCGTCTTTTTTGGACTGTCTACTGATATCAACCGGAGGCTGGCATGGGTTTTACTGATAATGAACGTAGCGCGCTGTTGGCCGTCAAGGGGGTAGGGCCGACAGTTGTTACGCGACTGGAACAACTTGGTTTTACTTCGCTGGCTCAATTGGGCCAGGCCGATATGAATGAAATTGTTAGCAGTGCTGCAGCTATGGTGGGGTCTACCTGTTGGAAAAATAGTCCACAAGCGCGTTCGGCAATTCAAGCTGCGATAGATCTGGCCAAAACACACTCATGATAGTGAGTGTATCTCGGCCATTATCTGCTTTGTTTCCTGTTCTTAAATCCCCCAATACACAGCTTATTTCTTTTTTTGCACGGTGGCGGGATATGGCATCAGCAAGTCATCCAATATCTGCATCCTTTCCTCTACTGGAATATATAACCAACGTGTAAACCAAGGTGTCTTCTCTGTGCACTGTTGATCAGTTTGGCGAAAGTAAAGTTCGAGACCTGACAGAACGTCATCAATCTGTTTCATCCTATTTCTCCCTCTTAGCGACCAGTGAGCAAATCATAGGCAACAAAATACGGAAGAAAAACGGATGGAATCTATTTTATTGTTCAGTATTTAGAGGTGATAATCCGTAGCTGTATGATGTAATAGGAGTTTACTGCGAAAGAGTGTTGTTTTCGGTATTGAGGCGCTAGGTGCTAAAAATAAAACGCCCCGATTGCGTAAACAATCGGGGCGGCGTTCCAGTAACCATTGCTACACGGAAACGGAAATTTATTATGGGCACTTCCTGTAGAAATAGCAATACACCCAGTACTACTCAAAAGCAATAGATCATAATGTAAATCATTGTTGGTGAGAATAAACACCTTTACACAACGGACGCCTGCTGTATGTGTGATAAAATCGGTTCCCTTCGCCAAACGTAACATTTCAAAAAATTGCTCAGGCGATTCAATCGTTTGTCTTTAGTTATTACCGGA
The DNA here is from genome assembly GCF_030433455.1 of Yersinia sp. 22-579. NCBI lineage: Bacteria > Pseudomonadati > Pseudomonadota > Gammaproteobacteria > Enterobacterales > Yersiniaceae > Yersinia > Yersinia sp. 22-579. The sequence goes on from NZ_JAUJTZ010000007.1 coordinate 221,037, forward strand.
AATACCTAATTCTAAAACAGACACATTTTAACTCATCAGAACGCATTTTAGCGATTGGGAGCATGCTATGGTTGGCCCGTTTATTAACAGTGCGGGGATAATCCTGGGTGGTATCGTCGGCGTCTTACTCGCCCGCCATATCCCCAAACGGTTACAAGAGGGATTACCGGCAACCTTTGCCCTGGCATCCATATCTATTGGTATTGTGATGGTGGTAAAAGTGCACTTTATGCCTGCTGTCATTTTGGCATTGATTATTGGGACGGCGGTGGGGGAATTACTATCACTGGAACAGGGGGTTAAGTGGGGGGCCAATAAAACTCGCATGTTGTTAGAACGTATCATTCCTTCTCGCAGTACCTTGCCACCCCAGGAGTTTGCGCAAAGTTTTAGCGCCATGATTGTCTTGTTTTGTGCCAGTGGATTGGGAGTTGTGGGTTCTCTAACGGAAGGTATTACCGGCGATTTTCAGCTGCTATTCGTCAAAGCTCTGATGGACTTTTTCACTGCGCTGATATTTTCCATTTCACTAGGTATTGCACTGGTGGCAATTGCCATTCCTCAATTGCTCATTCAAATCGCATTGGTTTTCCTGGCAAAACTAATTATGCCCTATATGGATGATATCGCCTTTGCCGATTTTTCTGCCTGTGGTGGGATTATTATGATCGCAGTAGGATTACGAATTGCGCAAATTAAAATATTTGCAGTGGTGAATTTTCTACCGGCATTATTGTTTGTCGTGCCAATTTCTTATTTATGGCGCCATTTTATGGCATAAGAATTTTCGGGGATGAGCGATTAACTTCCTGAAACGGTAGACTTCTTTACCAATGCTAGTCATAGAAGCAACCGTTTCAGCGTGGTGCAATGATATGTTTTTATTTGATTATTTTCTATCTAGCCAATTTTCCGGCACAAAAATTTGCCTTTTATTACGCCATCAAAAAAACGACCTTTCGAAACCACAGACATAAAATTCTGATGAACACGCTCCGGGACACCTAGATACTGATAAATCCCTTGTTCACGGAACTGTATCTCCAGCATGCGATTTTCAGGATCATAACCAATCGACAAAATTCTGGAGGATGTAACAGGTTGTCGCTGCAATAGTTGACCCTCAGTTATACGGTGTTGATATTATGCTGATCGTAGAGCAGTTTAAGTATGATAACTTTGTCGACGATCATTATCACTGTTTGGTTGCAGCATTAATAGATTATTCGCCAGGTATTATTGTCATTGCTTTAAGTGATGATAATATGACTCCACTTTATGACATGATCTGGGTCACAAAGTAAACTGTGTACACAGTTGCGTACCAATATAACAAACGTGGGTTAAATTGATGTCGCAACTTTTTGAAGTTAAACAATAATTACGTCTTGCATGTGATCTGTCGTGTGGGTCACCACTGTAGATAAGGAATTAGAATGCCTGTTATTACCCTTCCTGACGGCAGTCAGCGCCAATATGATCACGCCGTTTCTGTCCTTGATGTTGCTTTAGACATCGGCCCCGGTCTGGCAAAAGCCTGTATTGCTGGCCGAGTCAATGGCGAACTGGTTGATGCCAGTGATCTTATCGAATCTGATGCGCAATTGGCTATCATCACCGCGAAAGATGCTGAAGGTCTGGAGATTCTGCGCCATTCTTGTGCTCATTTATTGGGACACGCTATCAAGCAACTTTGGCCAGACACCAAAATGGCGATTGGCCCAGTTATTGACAACGGTTTCTATTACGATGTTGATATCGACCGCACTCTGACGCAGGAAGATCTGGATCTGCTGGAAAAGCGGATGCATGAGCTTGCCGATAAAGATTATGACGTCATCAAGAAAAAGGTCAGTTGGCAAGAAGCCCGTGACACCTTTGCTGCTCGTGGTGAAGATTATAAAGTGGCTATTCTTGATGAGAATATCAGCCGCGACGATCATCCTGGTTTATATCACCATGAAGAATACGTTGATATGTGCCGTGGCCCACACGTGCCTAATATGCGTTTCTGCCATCACTTTAAATTGCAGAAAACATCTGGGGCTTATTGGCGTGGCGACAGCAAAAATAAAATGCTGCAACGTATTTACGGCACGGCTTGGAGTGATAAGAAGCAACTGAATGCTTATCTGCAACGTCTGGAAGAAGCGGCCAAACGCGACCATCGTAAGATTGGTAAGCAACTGGACCTTTACCACATGCAGGAAGAAGCGCCCGGTATGGTGTTCTGGCATAATGATGGCTGGACTATCTTCCGTGAGCTGGAAACTTTTGTGCGCATGAAGCTCAAAGAGTACCAGTATCAAGAAGTTAAAGGGCCATTCATGATGGACCGTGTACTGTGGGAAAAAACCGGGCATTGGGAAAACTATGCTGAGCATATGTTTACCACGTCGTCGGAAAACCGCGAGTACTGCATCAAGCCAATGAACTGCCCAGGGCATGTACAGATCTTCAACCAGGGGTTGAAGTCATACCGTGACCTGCCACTGCGTATGGCTGAGTTCGGTAGCTGCCATCGTAATGAGCCATCAGGCGCGCTGCACGGCTTAATGCGCGTGCGTGGCTTTACTCAGGATGATGCGCATATCTTCTGTACTGAAGAGCAGGTTCGCGATGAAGTGAACAGCTGCATCAAGATGGTGTACGATATGTACAGCACCTTTGGCTTCGAGAAGATTGTGGTTAAGCTGTCCACTCGTCCTGAAAAACGTATCGGTAGTGATGATCTATGGACTCGTGCTGAAGACGATTTAGCCGCTGCGCTGACTGAAAATGGCATTCCATTTGATTATCAGCCGGGTGAAGGTGCCTTCTACGGTCCGAAAATTGAATTTACCTTGCATGATTGTTTGGATCGTGCGTGGCAGTGTGGTACCGTACAGCTCGATTTCTCATTACCGGGCCGCTTAAGTGCGTCTTACATCGGCGAAAACAACGATCGCCAGGTGCCAGTAATGATTCACCGGGCTATTTTGGGGTCAATGGAGCGCTTCATCGGTATTCTCACCGAAGAATATGCAGGGTTCTTCCCAACTTGGTTAGCTCCGGTACAAGTCGTGGTGATGAATATCACCGATAGTCAGTCTGATTATGTCCAACAAGTGACCAAAAAACTGCAAGATGCAGGAATTAGGGCAAAAGCGGACTTGAGAAATGAGAAGATTGGCTTTAAAATTCGTGAACATACGTTGCGTCGGGTTCCATATATGTTGGTCTGTGGCGATAAAGAGGTCGAATCAGGCAAGATTGCCGTTCGTACCCGCCGCGGTAAAGACTTAGGAAGCTTGGATGTCAACGTGGTCGTAGACCAGCTGCTAGCAGAAATTCGCAGCCGTAGTCTTCATCAACTGGAGGAATAAAGTATTAAAGGCGGAAAACGAGTTCAACCGGCGCGTCCTAATCGCATCAACAAAGAGATTCGCGCCACAGAAGTTCGCTTAACAGGCGTCGATGGTGAGCAGATTGGCATTGTCAGTCTGAATGAAGCTCTTGAAAAAGCTGAGGAAGCTGGTGTTGATTTAGTAGAAATCAGTCCGAATGCCGAACCGCCGGTTTGCCGAATTATGGATTACGGCAAATTCCTCTATGAGAAGAGCAAGTCGACAAAAGAACAGAAGAAGAAGCAAAAAGTCATTCAGGTCAAGGAAATCAAATTCCGTCCTGGTACCGATGATGGCGACTATCAGGTCAAACTACGCAACCTGATTCGCTTTCTGGAAGATGGCGATAAAGCCAAAATCACTCTGCGATTCCGTGGACGTGAGATGGCGCACCAACAGATCGGCATGGAAGTTCTTAACCGTGTCAAAAAAGATCTGACTGAGGATTCTGATTTGGCTGTAGTGGAGTCTTTCCCGACTCGTATCGAAGGTCGTCAGATGATCATGGTGCTCGCACCTAAGAAGAGACAGTAAGGCATTCAAGTAATAGGCCTCTCTTTGCTTGCAAAGTAGAAGGTCTATTCGCCTAGCTAGCTCGTTGTAATTAACAATGCGAAGTGGATATATTCAATGCCAAAAATTAAGACAGTACGCGGCGCCGCTAAGCGCTTCAAAAAAACCGGTGCCGGTGGTTTTAAGCGTAAGCATGCCAACCTGCGTCATATTTTGACCAAAAAAGCTACTAAGCGTAAACGTCATTTACGTCCAAAAGGCATGGTATCTAAGAACGATCTAGGTTTGGTCGTAGCATGTCTGCCATACGCATAAGTAATTTTGGTTTGAATTAAGACGATAGGAGAAGTAAATGGCTCGCGTAAAACGTGGTGTGGTAGCTCGTGCACGTCACAAAAAAATCTTAAAGCAAGCGAAAGGTTACTATGGTGCCCGTTCGCGCGTTTATCGTGTTGCTTTCCAGGCAGTGATCAAGGCAGGCCAATACGCCTACCGTGACCGCCGTCAACGGAAGCGTCAATTCCGCCAATTGTGGATTGCACGTATCAACGCAGCAGCTCGTCAGAATGATATGTCTTACAGCAAATTCATTAATGGTCTGAAAAAGGCTTCTATTGAAATTGACCGTAAGATCTTGGCTGACATCGCAGTATTTGACAAAGTGGCATTCTCTGCACTGGTCGAAAAAGCGAAAGCAGCTCTGGCGTAAGTCAGAATTGAAGAGGGAGCTTGTCTCCCTCTTTTAATCTTTAGTTTATTAGTAGAAAGGTCATCGTTATGATGCATGCAGTTACTTTTCGCTTCTTTTTTTACTTTAGCGCCTGATTTCAGGAGGCTTGCGCGTAAGAATAGAAACGAAAAATAGCGCCTAAGCCTCCCATCGTGGAGGCTTTTTTGTTTTTGCTTTACAGCATTTATGATGACTAGAGTAAGGGTGTCGCGGATGTGGTACCTTATTGATTTTGTATGAAAAATTTATTTTATTTATCGGATTTTAACTAATTACAGGTATCCTAAATAATTCGAGTTGCGGGAAGGCGGCAATTGAGCGAATCCCCTGGAGCTTACTCAAGTAAGTGACTGGGGTGAACGAAAGCAGCCAACGCACATGCGGCTTGAAGTATGACGGATATAACTATAAGCGGGCCATATCGGCCAGAGGAAGAGAAAACAATGCCACATCTCGCAGAGCTGGTTGCCAAAGCTAAAGCAGCCGTAGAAGATGCCCAGGATGTTGCCGCGTTGGATTTGGTGCGCGTCGAATATCTAGGCAAAAAAGGCCATTTGACCCTTCAAATGACATCGCTGCGTGAACTGCCAGCTGAAGAACGCCCGGCAGCAGGCGCTGTCATTAATCAGGCCAAACAAGAAGTCCAGGAAGCACTTAATGCTCGCAAGGAAAAGCTGGAATCAGATGTTCTGAATGCCCGATTGGCAGCCGAAACCATTGATGTCTCTTTACCGGGGCGTCGCATGGAAAATGGTGGGTTGCATCCGGTCACTCGTACTATTGATCGCATTGAAACTTTCTTCGGCGAATTGGGTTTTTCAGTAGAATCCGGTCCAGAAATCGAAGATGACTACCATAACTTCGATGCATTGAATATTCCGGCTCATCACCCCGCTCGTGCTGACCATGATACGTTCTGGTTTGATGCCACCCGACTGTTGCGTACCCAGACATCAGGTGTGCAGATTCGCACCATGAAAACCCAGCAGCCACCCATTCGAATTATCGTGCCGGGGCGCGTTTATCGTAATGATTACGACCAAACCCACACACCGATGTTCCATCAAATGGAAGGGCTGATTGTTGACAAAGATATCAGCTTTACCAATTTGAAAGGGACCTTGCACGATTTCCTGCGTAATTTCTTCGAAGAAGATCTGCAAATCCGCTTCCGCCCGTCTTATTTCCCGTTTACCGAGCCGTCTGCTGAAGTTGATGTGATGGGCAAGAATGGTAAGTGGTTGGAAGTGCTGGGTTGCGGTATGGTGCACCCAAATGTATTGAGCAACGTAGGCATTGATCCTGAGGTTTATTCAGGTTTTGCATTCGGTATGGGAATGGAGCGTTTAACTATGCTGCGTTACGGTGTCACCGATCTGCGTGCATTCTTCGAAAACGATCTGCGTTTCCTCAAACAGTTTAAGTAAGGCGGGAATATCTCATGAAATTCAGTGAACTTTGGTTACGCGAATGGGTAAACCCAGCCATTAGCAGTGATGATTTAGCCCATCAAATTACCATGGCCGGTTTGGAAGTTGATGGCGTAGAAGCGGTAGCCGGTGAGTTTAATGGTGTGTTGGTGGGCGAAGTGGTGGAGTGCGGCCAGCATCCAAATGCCGATAAATTACGTGTGACAAAAGTCAACGTTGGCGGTGATCGCCTGTTAGATATCGTTTGTGGTGCGCCAAACTGCCGTCAGGGCTTGAAAGTTGCGGTTGCAACTGTGGGCGCTGTATTGCCGGGTGATTTTAAGATTAAAGCGGCTAAATTACGTGGCGAGCCATCTGAGGGCATGTTGTGCTCTTTCTCCGAACTGGGTATTTCCGAAAACCACGACGGTATTATTGAACTGCCCGCTGATGCGCCGATTGGTGCTAACCTGCGTAATTATCTGAAGTTAGACGACAAAACCATCGAAATCAGTGTCACACCAAACCGTGCTGATTGCCTGGGTATTATCGGTGTCGCACGTGATGTGGCAGTGTTAAATAAGCTGCCACTCACTGAGCCAGAAATCAACCCGGTAGCATCGTCTCTCAAGGACAGTCTTCCGATTCGCGTTGATGCCCCACAAGCTTGTTCGCGTTATCTGGGCCGCGTGGTGAAGGGGATTAATGTTAAGGCCGCCACCCCATTGTGGATGCGTGAGAAACTGCGCCGTTGCGGTATTCGTTCCATCGATCCCGTTGTCGATATTACTAACTTCGTCTTATTGGAGTTGGGTCAACCGATGCATGCGTTTGACTTAGACCGCATAGACGGCGGGATTATTGTTCGCCAGGCGACTGAAGGCGAAGATCTCACCCTGCTAGATGGCACGAAAGTTAAATTGAGTGCAGATACTCTGGTTATTGCTGATCAGCAAAAGCCGTTGGCGATGGCGGGTATTTTTGGCGGCGAGCATTCAGGGGTTAATGAAGAAACACGTAACGTGCTGTTGGAATCTGCTTTCTTCAACCCACTGTCAATTACTGGCCGCGCACGTCGTTATGGTTTGCACACCGATGCCTCCCATCGCTACGAGCGAGGGGTTGATCCTGAACTGCAATATAAAGCGATTGAACGTGCGACGCGCCTGTTGCTTGATATCTGCGGCGGTGAAGCCGGCCCAGTTATTGATGTCACTTCTGCGGAGAATCTACCAAAACGCGCCACAATCACATTGCGTCGTGAGAAACTGGACCGTCTGATTGGTCATTCTGTGCCTTCTGATGAGGTTAGCAACATTCTACGCCGTCTCGGTTGCCAGGTCACAGAGCAAAATTCTGATTGGGTCGCTGTTGCACCAAGCTGGCGTTTCGATATAAAAATCGAAGAGGATTTAGTAGAAGAAGTTGCGCGTATTTACGGCTATGACAATATTCCAAACGTGCCTGTTAAGGCCGATTTGGTGATGACCAAACACCGCGAAGCAAACTTGTCACTCAAGCGCGTTAAAACGGCTTTAGTCGATCGCGGTTATCAAGAAGCAATTACTTACAGTTTTGTTGACCCTAAAGTACAGGCATTGCTGCATCCACAACAAGACGCACTCATCCTGCCAAGCCCAATCTCTGTTGAGATGTCTGCCATGCGGTTGTCATTATTGACGGGTTTACTGTCGGCAGTGGTTTATAACCAGAATCGCCAACAATCTCGCTTACGTTTATTTGAAAGTGGCTTGCGCTTTGTGCCTGATAGTAAAGCAGATTTAGGCGTTAGACAGGATGTCATGCTGGCTGCGGTCATTACTGGTCACCGTTATGATGAACATTGGGATCTGGCGCGCCAGCCAATCGACTTCTATGATTTGAAGGGCGATTTAGAAGCAATTCTGGAACTTACCGGTAAATTATCTGATGTTCAGTTCCGTGCAGAAGCTCATCCTGCACTGCATCCTGGACAGAGTGCTGCAATTTATTTATCAGGCGAACACATTGGTTTCATTGGTGTAGTTCATCCGGAACTGGAACGTAAGCTGGACCTAAATGGTCGCACTGTGGTGTTTGAAGTGCAGTGGAACAAGCTTGCAGACCGCGCCGTGCCTCAAGCGAGCGAAATTTCGCGCTTCCCGGCAAACCGTCGTGATATTGCTGTTGTGGTGGCTGAAAACGTTCCCGCAGAAGATATTTTGGCGGAGTGTAAGAAAGTTGGCGCAAATCAGGTAGTTGGCGTAAACTTGTTTGATGTGTACCGTGGCAAGGGCGTAGCAGAAGGTTATAAGAGTCTGGCTATTAGTCTGGTGTTGCAGGATACCGCCCGTACACTGGAAGAAGAGGAGATCGCCGCGACCGTCGCAAGATGTGTAGAGGCGTTAAAACAGCGATTCCAAGCATCCTTGAGGGATTGAACCTATGGCGCTTACTAAAGCTGAAATGTCAGAACATCTATTTGAAAAGCTTGGGCTTAGCAAAAGAGATGCAAAAGATCTAGTTGAGTTATTCTTTGAAGAGGTTCGTCGTGCTCTTGAGAATGGCGAACAGGTCAAACTGTCTGGCTTTGGCAATTTTGATCTGCGAGACAAGAACCAACGTCCGGGCCGTAATCCGAAGACGGGTGAGGACATTCCTATTACGGCGCGCCGTGTGGTGACTTTCCGTCCAGGACAAAAGCTAAAAAGCCGGGTAGAGAGTGCCACTCCAAAAGAGTGAATTCTTTCCGAAACAAAAGGCCGCGCAAGCGGCCTTTTTCTTATCTGTAACACGTTGAATTAAAATGGTTTTATTGTGTTCTTGTTCACTACTGCCCGCAGCTTAAGCTTTTGTTGCTTTTTTGCTATGTACTAATAATGAATGTCATTGATCCAGATAAGAAATAAAACCTCACATTGAGGAGGGTGCCCGATCTCATTACCCACTTTCTGTTAACCGTATTTTCGGGCAAATTCTTCATCTGAATTGCAAAGATAAATAATAAATTCAATGAAGGCGATAATTGATGGAATGAATGTCCAGCAAAAAATGAGATATAAGAATCCCTGTCCAATCTTACCTAGATAAAATTTGTGCGCGCCAAATCCACCAAGAAAAAACGCCAGAAGAGCCGCAACCACACGATTTCTCTCACCAGTGACTTTTTGAGTTGCGCCGCAACTTGGGCAAGCTTTTGCTGATTCATGTATTTCCTTACCACACCCGCGGCAAAAAACCATGTTTGACATAATGTGTAATCCTTCTAAATTTCAAAGATAATCATAATCAGTACCGTGAACTTACTGAGAGGTTTCAGCAAGGCTGGACTCACAAGTCGTACTGATTTCATTTCGTTTTTAATATGCTAACTTCAGCTCAGTGGTTTTAACACTTAACTGATTGTAATGATTAATAGGCTAGCAATCCATTAGAAGAGGTCTTGAGTGAAATAAAAACACACACGCGGCAGGCTGATTGAAAACCGTTGAGCATCAAAAACGCCTGAAGAGGGACATCAGGTGTTTTAAGAGGGGGAATGTCGCCATATAGCTGGGCCAGTCAAAATAATCATGACCACTATTAATTGAAATAGGATAAAATATTGAGCGAATTGCTTATGGAAATTTATTTAAGAAGGTCTTGGGTAAATAATCAACTTCCAATGATAAAGCTTGGATTTTTCTTATTGAAAGTTGATTTACATTTATTGGACTAATAGGGTTTAGAACTGTGAGTAGTTGTTGTAATGCATGTGAGGACCACCATCCTTGTGGCCACCACCAGGCGGTGGAACGATGCAACAAGCCGATAATACAGAGCTTAATAACAGTACACTCAGAATCAATGTGGTACGTCTCATTATATTAATCTCACACTCTTATTATAGAGTTAAAACAAGAGGGGAAATTATAGTGCAATATGAAATGAGTAACTGTCAGTTGTATGTTAAGAGGTGTTAGTAATAGTAGGAAAATATATGGGTAAGGCATTGTATGAATTGCGTAAACAATATGCAATGAAATGGAAAATGGGAAAATATCTGATAGATGGGTGCTGTTTTCACTGATATAAATTTAGCAACTGTTAAATAATATATTCGGATTGATATGAAAAAAACTCTGCTATTACTGGGCGTCTTGTCATTAATGCCGCAGATCGTGCAGGCAGATGTGTCTCTTGACATCAATGTACCCGGCGTCAGTTTACATTTAGGTGATCAAGATAAGCGTGGCTATTACTGGGATGGCTACGACTGGCGTCCACCACAATGGTGGCATGAGCACCGTGGTGCTCATATTGGCGATCGCAATGAGCGTGGTTATTATTGGGATGGCGGTCGTTGGCAGCATCCACCAGCTCAAGACGGTCATAATCCATTCCGAGAGCAGGGGCATAATGACGGTGGCCCTCATGGTAATCAGCCACAACATAATGAAAATAACGGACATGGCCAACAAGGAAATAATAATGGTCCGGGTAGCAGTGGCAAACCCGGAGGTCAAAATAATCAAGGTGGCCAAAATAATAATGGTGGTCATGGCGGTCAGCAGATCTACCCACCGAAAAATAATGGTTACCGTGGGTAATAAATAATCAATAACGCTTGCGTTGTCACGATAGTCAGTGGATAACGCTAGCGTTAAAAATCATATTTTTCATACAAAACTTCCCCTTGTCCTCCTAACACCCTACTATCTGTGGCTAACAACGAACATCAGATATCTTCAGGTAAATCCTGAGACCCTGGCCGAGGATGTCATGCAAACCAGTCACTTATTTACCGCATTGCAACAGCGGCAGCAACAACGTGATAACCGTTATCTCAAAGGATTGGTTGTCATATTATTGTTGGCGTTGTTTATCAGTCTATGTGCCGGTGATATTTGGCTTTGGCCCACTCAATGGTTCAGTGAAACTGGGCGACTTTTTGTTTGGCAGCTGCGCTTACCTCGAGCATTGGCGGTATTGATGGTAGGGGCAAGCCTTGCCGTATCTGGGGCTGTCATGCAGGCGTTGTTTGAAAATCCATTAGCCGAACCAGGTTTGCTCGGCGTAGCAAATGGCGCGGGCGTTGCACTAGTGATGGCCGTGTTACTCGGGCATGGATTGCTCCCCATTTGGTTTTTAAGTGCTTGTGCAATCGTAGGAGCGTTATTGATGACGATGCTTTTGCTGGGATTCGCCCGTCGACGCTTATTAACCAATGCCCGTTTATTACTGGTTGGGGTGGCTTTAGGTATAGTTTGTAGCGCAATTATGACTTGGGCTGTTTATTTCAGTACCAGCCTCGACCTACGCCAATTAATGTATTGGATGATGGGCGGGTTTAGTGGTATTGACTGGCGACATCAGGGGCTGGTGCTGTCACTGCTACCTATCGTCCTTTGGCTCTGTTGCCAAGGGCATGTACTTAATTTTATGTCACTAGGTGAGCAACAAGCTCAGCAATTAGGTGTTTCACTCCACCTATGGCGAAACTTATTGGTACTTGCTATTGGTCTATTAGTGGGGGTTAGTGTTGCGCTGGCCGGGGTAATAAGCTTCATTGGGCTGGTTATCCCGCATATTTTACGACTGACGGGGTTAACCGATCAGCGCCGGTTATTGGCAGGATGCGCATTAGCCGGAGGGGGGATATTGTTATTAGCTGATATTGTCGCGCGTATTGCCTTATTCTCTGCAGAATTGCCTATAGGTGTGGTGACTGCCACCTTAGGCGCGCCCCTATTTATCTGGTTGCTGACACGTGTTAAAAGTGTAAAGTGATTTGCGTTACACTGACTTATGTTCCTGTAGGTTCATCTGTTTATCATTGCTGAAATAAGGGTACCCCTGATGAGTCATTCAATTTATTCCATCCCAGTAAAAACGATTGAAAGCCAATCCGTTAACCTGGAAAAGTATAAAGGATCGGTTTTGCTGGTGGTCAATGTGGCTTCCCAATGTGGTTTAACCAAGCAGTATGAAGGTTTGGAGAATCTATACAAAACATATCAGCAACAGGGTTTTGAAGTATTGGGCTTTCCAAGCAATGAGTTTGCGGGGCAGGAGCCTGGCAGCGATGCGGAAATTCAGGCATTTTGTCGTGGAACTTTTGGTGTCGATTTCCCGATGTTCAGTAAAATAGAAGTCAATGGCCCACAACGGCACCCTTTATACCAACATCTAATCGCGGCCAAACCTGCGGCAGTAAAACCTGAAGGTAGTGAGTTCTATCAGCGCTTAGCAAGTAAAGGTCGTGAGCCAAAACAGGCCGGCGACATTCTGTGGAACTTTGAAAAATTCTTGATTGGCCGAGATGGTACGGTTCTTGAAAGATTTGCACCCGATATGACGCCAGAAGACCCGATTTTGGTCAATGCTATTACACGCGCATTGGCTGCTCACTAATTTACGGATGAAAGATTTATTTTGATGTTATTGCAACTCAGCAATGTCAGTGTAGATAACCGTCTTGCCCCTTTTTCTACACAGGTCGCAGCTGGATTGCAAACACACTTAATCGGCCCGAATGGAGCGGGGAAAAGCACCTTATTGGCCTCTCTGGCGGGTCTATTGCCCTCTGGTGGGGACATCTCACTTGCGGGGAAGGCATTATCCCTCTATTCGGGGCCTGATTTAGCACGTCTGCGGGCCTATTTATGTCAACAACAATCGGCTCTGACCATGATGCCGGTTTTCCAATACCTTTCGCTTTATCAACCCGCAGGGGCTTCCTTGGACGCCATTGCCACTACCATTGGCTATCTCTGTGAGAGATTACGCTTAACTGATAAGCTACCCCGCATGTTGTCACAACTTTCCGGTGGTGAGTGGCAACGAGTTCGTTTGGCCGCTGTTTTTTTGCAAGTTTGGCCAGATATTAATCCTGACAGTAAATTGCTGCTACTCGATGAGCCATACACTGGTCTTGATGTCGCACAAAAAGTGGCATTGGATAGTTTATTGCGTGAGTTTTGCTCTGCTGGCCGCAGTGCAATCATCAGTGCTCATGACCTTAACCACACCTTGCAACAAGCTGACCAGGTGTGGTTAATGGCGGGTGGGAATGTGCTTGCTCAAGGGAGTACCGATAAAGTGATGAGAGCCAATATACTCTCCGAGATATTTGAGGTTGATTTTCAAATACACAATTTTAATCGACAGAATTGGATTATTACAAAAGACTTTTAACAGTAACATTTGTCATTTATCCATAATTTCCCTTCTGACCACATCTATTTATCTATAGTTTCTATACTTATATTTACAGCACTGATAAAGACAATTAATTATGGCCTTTGCTGTGTTAAGAGGTTTTTTATTTAATTGATTATATTGGTAAAAGCATAGCTTTAGCTTAAAGCAGTCACAACTAATTTTATTGCAAAAAAATCCTATCTTAAGGTTTATTTAAGGTTAGTAAACTAAGCTTCATATTCAGCCAAGAGTGAGTTTATCTGAGTGGCGTTTAGTTTCCGTTAACTTACAAGGGAATATAGTTTCCCAAAGAGCCAAGTACCTAGGGATTTTTCAATGCAGAATTTTTTGCCTTTTTCTCGTCCAGCTATTGGTTCGGACGAAATTAATGCGGTAGTGAATGTACTAGGCTCCGGTTGGATCACCACAGGCCCTCAGAATCAGCAGTTGGAGACTGATTTTTGTGCAGCATTTGGCTGCAAGCATGCAGTCGCCGTCTGTTCTGCTACGGCAGGTATGCATATTACTTTAATGGCGTTAGGGATTGGCCCTGGTGATGAGGTGATTACACCGTCTCAGACGTGGGTTTCAACCATTAATATGATTGTGTTGCTCGGCGCTGAACCTGTCATGGTGGATATCGACCGCGATACATTAATGGTGAATACCGCGGATATCGAAGCAGCAATCACATCCAAAACCAAAGCCATTATTCCTGTGCATTATGCTGGAGCACCTTGCGATCTTGATGCCTTGCGTCAGATTGCTCAACAACACAAAATTCCATTGATTGAAGATGCGGCCCATGCTGTTGGTACACGTTACGGAGATCAATGGGTTGGCGAGAAAGGTACAGCCATTTTCTCTTTCCATGCTATCAAGAACATCACCTGCGCTGAAGGTGGCTTAATTGCGACCGATGATGATGAACTGGCGGCCAGAGTGCGTCGACTCAAGTTTCATGGTCTGGGAGTTGATGCTTTTGATCGCCAAATTCAAGGACGCAGTCCACAGGCTGAAGTTGTCGAGCCGGGGTATAAATACAACTTATCGGATATTCACGCCGCTATTGCTGTTGTTCAGCTCCAGCGTTTACCTGAAATTAACGCTCGGCGTCAGGCCCTGGCCGCTCGTTATCATCAAGCATTAGTCGATTCGCCCTTGCAGCCGCTGTTTGTTCCTGATTATGCCCATCAACACGCCTGGCATCTTTTTATGGTGCGGGTTGATAAGGAACGTTGTGGTATTGACCGCGATTCACTGATGGCACGATTGAAAGAAGTAGGCATAGGCAGTGGCCTGCATTTTCGCGCAGCGCATACCCAAAAGTATTATCGCGAACGCTACCCATCTCTACATTTACCCAATACTGAGTGGAATTCCGCCAGATTATGCACATTACCTCTTTTCCCCGACATGCTGGACAGCGATGTTGATCGGGTAGTGGCTGCATTGGCAACTATTATAGGGCCGCACCGTGTCTGAAAGTGAAAAAATCAAAAAAGTCTCAATCGTTATCCCTGTTTATAACGAGCAAGAAAGCTTGCCGATATTAATAGAGAGAACGTCGGCTGCCTGTAAATTACTGACTCAACCCTATGAAATTATTCTTGTTGATGATGGTAGTAGTGATAATTCAGCTGAACTTTTAACAGCGGCGGCGAATGAACCGGAGAGCCATATCATTGCCGTTTTACTTAATCGTAATTATGGCCAGCATTCAGCCATTATGGCCGGATTCAATCAGGTCAGTGGCGATTTGATCATTACACTTGATGCTGACTTACAAAATCCACCGGAGGAGATCCCTCGACTGGTGAGTGTCGCTGAAGAGGGCTATGACGTGGTAGGTACTGTGCGTGCGCATCGTCAAGATTCAGTGTTCCGTAAAACAGCTTCCCGCATGATCAACATGATGATTCAACGCGCTACAGGGAAATCAATGGGCGATTACGGCTGTATGTTACGGGCCTATCGCCGCCATATTGTTGAAGCAATGTTACATTGCCACGAACGCAGTACCTTTATTCCTATCCTGGCAAATACATTTGCCCGTCGTACGACTGAAATTACCGTTCATCACGCAGAACGTGAATTTGGTGATTCAAAATACAGCCTGATGAAGCTCATCAATCTGATGTATGACTTGATTACTTGCCTAACAACAACGCCATTACGTTTATTAAGCCTGGTTGGCAGTGTCATTGCACTCTCTGGTTTCACTCTTGCCGTGTTGTTAGTGGTTTTACGCTTAGTATTTGGCCCTGAATGGGCAGGTGGCGGCGTCTTTACGCTATTTGCCGTGTTGTTTATGTTCATTGGTGCTCAGTTTGTTGGTATGGGGCTACTCGGTGAATATATCGGTCGTATTTATAACGATGTGCGCGCACGCCCACGTTATTTCATACAGAAAGTGGTCGGCGCTGAGCAGACCGAAAATAATCAGGAAGTAGAAAAATGAAAGCGATTGTCTTTGCCTATCACGATATTGGCTGTGTCGGCCTGAAAGCTCTTGTTGAAGCAGGTTACGATATTCAGGCAGTATTTACCCATACTGACTCACCCAATGAGAATCGCTTTTTCTCTTCTGTAGCCAGAGTGGCTGCGGATTTAGATTTACCTGTATTTGCGCCAGAAGATGTTAACCACCCGTTGTGGATTGAGCGTATTCAGCAATTACAGTCAGATATCATTTTCTCTTTCTATTATCGCAATATGCTTTGTGATGACATTTTGTCGTCGGCTCCGCGTGGAGGATTCAATTTACATGGGTCCTTATTACCGAAATATCGCGGCCGGGCACCGATCAACTGGGCTTTGGTGAATGGCGAGACAGAGACGGGGGTAACCCTGCATCAGATGGTGAAAAAAGCGGATGCAGGCCCGATTGTCGGGCAGCATAAAGTCATGATTAGCGAGAGTGATACGGCATTAACTCTGCATGCAAAAATGCGTGATGCTGCCAATGAATTGCTGCGTGATTTGTTGCCAAAAATGAAAAATGCTTCATTGCCACTGGTGCCACAAAAAGAATCTGAAGCGAGCTATTTTGGTCGTCGTACGGCAGATGATGGTGCAATTGATTGGCAGAAATCAGCATCAGCAATCAATAATCTGGTGCGCGCTGTAACAGAGCCTTATCCCGGTGCATTCAGCTATCTTGGACAACGTAAATTGATTATTTGGCGCTCACGGCCACTCGATGTTGTCCATAGCAAGTTAGCCGGTACTGTGTTGTCAACATCTCCACTGGTTGTTGCATGTGGAGACGGTGCGCTGGAAATTATAACAGGGCAAGGCGAGGAGGGGCTATATGTTCAAGGGAGCCGCCTGGCACAAGAAATGGGAATTGTCACTGGTATCCGTCTAGGCAATAAACCAAGTAAAAAATTGAAAAGACGAACACGCGTATTAATCTTGGGCGTAAATGGCTTCATTGGGAACCATTTAACTGAGCGTTTGTTACGCGATAATCGCTATGAAGTTTATGGTTTAGATATTGGTTCTGATGCCATCTGCCGTTTTCTCGACAATCCAAATTTCCATTTTGTGGAGGGGGACATCAGTATTCATTCCGAATGGATTGAATACCACATTAAAAAATGTGATGTTATCTTACCTTTAGTTGCTATTGCGACCCCAATTGAATATACCCGAAATCCACTGCGAGTTTTCGAATTAGATTTTGAGGAAAACCTAAAAATTGTTCGTGATTGTGTTAAATACAATAAGCGTATTGTTTTCCCGTCGACGTCAGAAGTATATGGCATGTGTGATGATAAAGAATTCGATGAGGATAGTTCGCGGCTTATTGTTGGGCCAATCAATAAACAGCGTTGGATTTACTCGGTCTCCAAACAATTGTTAGACCGTGTTATTTGGGCTTATGGCGCGAAAGAAAATCTGAAATTTACATTGTTCCGTCCATTCAATTGGATGGGGCCACGGTTGGATAACCTTGATGCTGCTCGTATTGGGAGTTCCCGCGCCATTACACAGCTCATTTTAAATCTGGTCGAAGGCTCGCCAATTAAGCTTGTCGATGGTGGGGAGCAAAAGCGCTGCTTTACCGATATTCATGATGGCATCGAAGCACTGTTCCGTATTATTGAAAACCGTGATGGCGCTTGTGATGGGCAAATAATTAATATCGGTAACCCAACGAATGAAGCCAGTATTCGTGAGTTAGCTGAAATGCTATTAAGATGTTTTGAAAAGCATGAGTTACGCCATAATTTCCCGCCGTTCGCTGGCTTTAAGGATATTGAAAGTAGCGCATATTATGGAAAAGGTTATCAGGATGTGGAATACCGTACACCGAGTATCCGCAATGCGCGCCGTATTTTACATTGGCAGCCAGAAATTGCTTTAGAGCAAACCGTCATGGAAACATTGGACTTCTTCCTACGTGGCGTCGTACTTGAACAAAATGTTATTGAGCAAAATAAAACCTCGAAGGATGAGCATTACGTATGAAGCAAGTTGGCCTAAGGATTGATGTAGATACCTACCGAGGAACCAAGGAAGGTGTGCCATCATTGCTTGCTGTTCTGGAAAAACATGATATTAGTGCCAGCTTTTTTTTCAGTGTTGGGCCGGACAATATGGGGCGCCATTTATGGCGTCTTTTCCGTCCTCGTTTTTTGTGGAAAATGCTGCGTTCTAATGCTGCCTCACTTTATGGTTGGGATATTTTGCTGGCAGGCACTGCGTGGCCGGGTAAGCAAATCGCCAAAGACTTTGGGCCACTGATGAAAGCAGCATTACAAGCGGGTCATGAAGTGGGCTTACACGCTTGGGATCATCAAGGCTGGCAAGCTAAAGTGGCAACGTGGTCAGAACAGCAATTAACCGAGCAGGTGCAATTGGGCATTGATGCATTACAACATAGCATTCAGCAGCCGGTGACCTGTTCTGCGGCGGCTGGTTGGCGAGCTGATGAACGCGTTCTGGCGGTTAAACAGTTATTCTCTTTCAGCTATAACAGTGATTGTCGTGGTACTCATCCTTTTCGCCCATTATTACCTGATGGTAGCTTTGGAAGTGTACAAATCCCTGTCACTTTACCCACTTACGACGAAGTTGTTGGTAGAGAAGTTCGGACCGAAGATTTTAATAACTTCATCATAAGTGCCATTTCGCACGACAATGGTGTGCCGGTTTACACTATTCATGCCGAGGTTGAGGGGATGTCACAGGCATTAATGTTCGAGCAATTATTAGTTATGGCGAAAGAGCGCGGTATTCAATTTTGTGCTCTTGGTTCGCTGCTGCCCAAGAATCTGGATTCACTGCCTGTCGGGAAAGTGGTTCGAGCTACCTTCCCTGGTCGAGAGGGATGGTTAGGGTGTCAGTCTGCGTTAGAGGATGCGTAATGAAGCTGTTAAAAGGAAGTGGCGCTGCGCTGCTGGCACTGTTTTTTGCACTGGTTTACCTATTACCCATCAATAGCCGTTTATTATGGCAACCAGATGAAACACGATACGCTGAGATCAGCCGGGAAATGTTACAGCGCGGTGACTGGGTAGTGCCGCATTTGCTGGGAATTCGATATTTTGAAAAACCCATCGCGGGATATTGGTTCAATAATATTAGTCAGTGGATTTTTGGTGATACTAATTTCGCCGTAAGATTCGGTTCAATATTCAGTACTGCACTGAGTGCAGTATTAGTTTATTGGCTGGCAACTCTATTATGGCGTAATCGCTCCACCTCATTTTTAGCGGCATTAATTTATCTCTCTATGCTGTTGGTATTTAGTATTGGTTCTTATGCCGTACTGGATCCGATGATTTCATTGTGGCTGACTGCTTCAATGGTCTGTTTTTATCTCACGCTACGAGCAGAAACGACAAAACAAAAAATAGCAGCCTATCTTCTCCTCGGTTTAGCTTGCGGTATGGGTTTTATGACCAAGGGCTTTTTGGCCTTAGCTGTACCGGTTATTTCAGTATTGCCGATTGTTATTCAGCAAAAAAGGGTAAAAGATCTCATTGTTTTTGGCCCAATAGCTATTGTAGGGGCCGTGATATTGAGTTTGCCTTGGGCATTAGCGATTGCTCAACGCGAGCCTGACTTTTGGCATTACTTTTTCTGGGTTGAACATATTCAGCGATTTGCAGAGAAAGACGCTCAACATAAAGCCCCTATTTGGTATTACTTACCTATTTTATGCCTTGGTGTCTTGCCGTGGTTGGGGTTATTACCAGGGGCACTCCTTAAAGGATGGCGCGAACGGGTTGCCAGGCCGGAGTTATTCTTTTTACTCAGTTGGGTGCTAATGCCGCTGATATTTTTCAGTGTCGCCAAAGGGAAGCTTCCGACATATATTCTACCTTGTATGGCACCGTTATCTTTATTGATGGCGGCCTATGCCACCGATTGTGCCAATAAAATGCATATGCGTGCATTAAAAGTTAATGGTGCGATAAACCTTATTTTTGGGTTTATCTGCGCGTTGGCTATTTTGGTTATTGGTATGGGGTGGGTAGGGCATCTGGTTGCTTATGGGCCACAAGAACATCAAAAAGTTATTCTTGCGGTAATTGCTTTTGCTGGGTGGGGTATAGTCGGTTTTGCAACAATGCGAAATAACGCTCGTCATTGGCGCTGGGCTGCGGCTTGCCCATTACTGTTTATATTGCTTGTTGGCTATCTTATTCCACAGCAGGTTATTGACTCCAAACAGCCACAAAATTTCATCCAAAATAATTTTAATGAACTTAGTAGCAGCCGTTATGTGGCGACAGACAGTGTCGGTGTCGCCGCTGGATTGGCGTGGGAGCTGAAACGTAGCGATATTTTGATGTTCAGCGAGAAGGGTGAGTTATCTTATGGGCTGAATTATGCCGACAGTGGAGATCACTATATAAGTGCACAAGATTTTAGCGACTGGCTAGTTCATGCGAGGCAGAAAGGCGATGTCTCGCTGGTGATTCAATTATCTCGTAATGAAAAAATACCGGATAGTCTGTCAGCAGCGGATAAGGTTAGTCTGATGAATCGCCTGGCGCTTTTGTGGTACAAGAAAACACCATGACAAGCTATTTGTTATTGATAATAGTCAGTTTATTGACTTGTGCTGGGCAGTTGTGCCAGAAGCAAGCTGTGCAATCTTGGGCTTTGCCACCACACTATCGGCTAGCTCCAACATTGCGCTGGCTTGCTAGCGCCGTGGTGTTACTCGGTTTGGGGATGTTGCTGTGGTTACGTTTACTGCAACATTTACCTCTGAGTGTCGCTTATCCGATCCTCAGCTTTAATTTTGTGCTGGTCACCTTAGCTGCCCAATTTTTTTACGGTGAGAAAGCCACTTCTCGCCATTGGTTAGGGATTGCTTCCATTATGTTTGGCATTCTTTTGATTAGTTGGCATCTATGAAAGGGTACTGGTGGGGAATCGGAAGTGTAGTGCTGGTGACCGTTGCCCAATTAATACTCAAGTGGGGCATGATGAATACGCCATTAATGTCATTGGCTGATATTAATGGGCAATTCGTTTTCAATCATCTGCCACAATTTATTGCGGTGATTTGTGGATTGGCGGGATATGCGTTATCAATGTTGTGCTGGTTTTTTGCACTAAGATATTTGCCACTTAATCGTGCTTATCCACTATTGAGTCTCAGCTATGCTTTGGTCTATTTGGGCGCAGTATCTTTGCCGTGGTTCAGTGAATCTGCAACTTTACTGAAAACCTTAGGTGCGGGCTTTATTCTGTTGGGAATATGGCTGATTAATACAAAACCAATAGAAAGGGATTAGCCTGGCTACTGGTAAAGCCAAATGAAGGAATGGCGCCGTTGGGCTTGTCGCGGCATAACCCATCAGAGAGCATCCAGGCACAACAAGCCCTCCACTTGCTGAGCGATTAATAGTCATCATTCGCCTGAATCAAATCCATTATCTCATTCATATAACTTGTCTTTTCCCCACTCGATAGCTAAATTAGCCATACTGATGTCGTTCATTAGCTAATGGCTATTGTCTGATAAATTGGCTAAGGCTTACCTTTGGTGAATTATCGATGCGGATACGTTTCTGGATCTTTCTGGTCAGCATGATCCTCGCCGGCTGTAGTAGCCATGCCCCGACACCAAGTGGTCACTTGTCTGATTCTATTGTAGTGGTTGCCAAACTGAATGAACAACTGCGCCAATGGGAAGGCACACCCTATCGGAATGGTGGGCTAGATCAACGTGGTGTTGATTGTTCTGGTTTTGTATATCGCACATTCCGCGATCGTTTTGATATGCAATTACCCCGTACCACTGTCGCGCAAACCACCTTAGGGACAAAAGTTTCCCGCGATGAACTCATGCCGGGTGATCTCGTATTCTTCAAAACCGGCAGTGGCCAGAATGGGTTGCACGTTGGTATTTACGATACTAATGATGAGTTTATTCATGCTTCAACGAGCAAGGGGGTCATTCGCTCATCGCTGGAGAATGTTTACTGGAAACGGGTGTATTGGCAAGCACGCCGTATGTGAACAGAAAATTGAATCGATAGGCCGAACCTAAAAATATCTGCGTGGGTTATGTTATCTTAGTGGCTGCTTAATTTGGTTCGGAGCCGCGTTTATGTCATCCCTTCGGTTACTCATTTCTGATTCTTACGATCCCTGGTTCAATCTGGCGGTAGAAGAGTGCATTTTCCGCCAAATGTCACCAGATCAACGGGTTCTCTTTTTGTGGCGCAATGCCGATACCGTGGTGTTAGGCCGTGCTCAAAACCCATGGAAAGAGTGTAATACTCGGCGTATGGAGCAAGATGGAGTGAAGTTGGCTCGGCGTAGTAGTGGCGGCGGGGCAGTATTCCATGATCTAGGCAATACCTGTTTCACCTTTATGGCCGGTAAACCTGAATATGATAAAACGATATCGACTCAAATTATTCTGGATGCTTTGGCATCGCTTGGTATTCAGGCGACAGCATCGGGTCGCAATGACTTGGTGGTGATTAAAGATGATGGTGAGCGCAAAGTTTCCGGTTCCGCTTATAAAGAAACCAAAGATCGTGGTTTTCATCATGGGACGTTATTGCTCAATGCTGACCTCAATCGTCTTGCTGATTACCTCAATCCTGACCCGAAAAAATTGCAAGCCAAAGGCATCACGTCAGTACGGTCGCGTGTGACTAACCTGGTTGAACTGTTACCGGGAATTAACCACGAAAAAATTTGTGCCGCTATTGAGCAAGCATTTTTCAATTATTACGATGAAAGAATTTCCGCAGAAATCATCTCGCCACAAGCATTGCCAGACCTGCCCGGTTTCGCCGAACAATTCGCTAAACAAAGCAGCTGGGAGTGGAACTTTGGTCAGGCACCCGCGTTTAGTCATCTTGTCGATACCCGCTTTGTCTGGGGCGGAATTGAACTACATTTTGATGTTTTGCACGGTGCCATTGACCGCTGCCAAATATTTACCGACAGCTTGAACCCAGCCCCGCTGGAGGCGCTGGCCGAACGATTACAAGATGTGGAATATCGTCCTGCTGCTATTGATGCGGTTTGTTTGCAATTAAGCGATGATTTTCCTGAATCACAAACCGAATTGTTGCAAGTTAGGCATTGGCTAGCGGAGGTCATGCGCTAATGGGTATGAATGATCACTCACCGCAATTTAGTAACAGCTATGGGCAGCAATTGAGTGGTTTTTATACTCATTTGCAGCCAACATCGTTAAAAGGGGCACGTCTGCTCTATCATAGTGAGCCGCTTGCCAGGGAACTAGAACTTGATACCAGTTGGTTCAGTGGCCCGAAAACCGCAGTATGGGCAGGTGAAATGTTGCTACCGGGTATGGAACCTTTGGCACAAGTGTATAGCGGGCACCAGTTTGGTCAGTGGGCTGGGCAACTTGGCGATGGGCGTGGCATTTTACTCGGGGAACAAAAACTCA
The DNA here is from genome assembly GCF_030433455.1 of Yersinia sp. 22-579. Classification (NCBI taxonomy): domain Bacteria; kingdom Pseudomonadati; phylum Pseudomonadota; class Gammaproteobacteria; order Enterobacterales; family Yersiniaceae; genus Yersinia; species Yersinia sp. 22-579. The sequence goes on from NZ_JAUJTZ010000007.1 coordinate 244,140, forward strand.
GTGATGGCCGCCATATGGACTGGCATTTGAAAGGTGCAGGTTTAACGCCTTATTCCCGTATGGGGGATGGGCGGGCGGTATTGCGCTCCGTGGTGCGCGAATTTTTGGCCTCTGAAGCTCTGCACCATTTAGGGGTTCCTACCAGCCGTGCGTTGACCATAGTGACCAGCGACCATCCGGTTTATCGCGAACAAGCGGAGAAAGGGGCTATGCTACTGCGCGTAGCTGAAAGTCATGTGCGTTTTGGTCATTTCGAGCATTTTTACTACCGGCAACAACCAGCCCAAGTCAAACAACTCGCTGATTATGTTATCGCACGGCACTGGCCGCAGTGGGTCGGGCAAGAGGAATGTTACTTGCTATGGTTTACTGATGTGGTTAAGCGCACGGCGCGGCTAATGGCGCATTGGCAAACCATCGGTTTTGCTCATGGTGTGATGAATACCGACAATATGTCGATACTTGGCATTACCATGGATTATGGCCCATTCGGCTTTCTTGATGATTATGTACCCGATTATATCTGTAACCACTCCGATCATCAGGGGCGTTATGCTTTCGATAATCAGCCAGCGGTTGCGCTATGGAATTTGCACCGGCTGGGGCAAGCCCTATCCGGTTTGCTCTCAACGGCGCAATTACAACAGGCGCTGGAAGCTTATGAGCCAGAATTAATGGCGGCTTACGGTCAGCACATGCGCGCTAAATTAGGATTTTCCGAGAGTGATAGTCAGGATAATGACTTATTGACCGGGTTATTAAGTTTGATGATCAAAGAAGGGCGCGATTATACCCGTACCTTCCGCTTGTTAAGTGAAGTGGAAACACATTCCGCGTTATCGCCGTTGCGAGATGACTTTATCGACAGAGCCGCTTTCGACAGTTGGTATAGCCGTTATCGGGCACGTTTGCAGCAAGAGCAAATTGATGATGCACAGCGTCAGCAAGCCATGAGAGCGGTGAATCCTAAATATATATTACGCAATTATTTGGCGCAGCTTGCCATCGACCATGCAGAAAAAGATGATATTCAGCCCTTACAGCGTTTACATCAGGCTTTGCAACAGCCTTTTGCTGAACAACCTGAATTCAATGACTTAGCAGCATTGCCACCGGACTGGGGGAAACATCTGGAAATTTCCTGCTCCAGTTAATCAGTATGAGGGCGGGGATTGTGCCCCGCCGCCATCACTGTTCAGAGCAGCTTCACATCAGTTTGATTCAGCCGCCGCACGCAGTTGCTTAAGAACATCCGGGGTCTGTAAACCAAACCCCAGCAAGGCAATATCATCAAGCACCAGCAGCCGTTTTTGTTTCCCCGCGGGGGTGAGAGCCAGCCCCGGCAACCGCCAGACATTCTCTACCCCCTTGAGTGATGCCACACCATGTGTAGTCACGATGAGTAAATCAGGGGCACTGTCGATAATCCCTTCTTGTGACAGTGGGCGATAACCGCTGAATTCCTTAATGGCATTTTTAAGCCCCGATGCCTTGAACATGCTATCGGCTGCGGTATCTAAACCCGCCGCCAACGGGGGAATTCCGGCATGAATCATGACAAACAATGCTTTCACCGGTAGCGGGCTTGATACCACAGTATCCAACTGTTGTTGATAATGTTGTATCAACTGCTGGCCTTTCTCTTCTTGACTGACGGTGGTGGCAATCAAGCGTATCTTATCTATCACGCCTTGCGGCGATTTATCGGCGGGGACATAGATAAGCTTGACGCCATACTCCATCACTTGTTTCAGTACCCTTGATGGCCCGGCGCGCTCACTGCTCAAAATCAAGGTGGGTTTTAAAGCAAGAATACCTTCAGCATTGAGCAGCCGCATATAACCCACATCGGGAAGCGCTTTCAATGCATCAGGAGTCAGGCTGGTGCTATCCCGGCCCACGATAAGGTCACCGGCTCCGAGTGCATAAGTGATTTCAGAGACATCGCCGCCAATGGTCACAATACGTGGTGTGGCAATACAATTCATTGAAATAACAAATGACAGTGAAATGATAAATCTAAGTGTCGCGCGCCATTTATTCATGCGGCACGCCTATTGGGGTCAATTCAGCCAGTTGTTGATGCCATTGAGTTTGCTCCGGCTGGCCTTCGCTGCGTTGACCAAAGATTTGCAAGATATGCTTCCCATGCTCATCGAGCAACTCCAGACTTGAGACAAAGCCATCTTTGGTCGGTTTACGTGTCACCCAACTCTCTGCAATAGCCTGTTGGTTTAGCTGTAAATCAAATCGAGGATTGCTTACGTTAACCCACTGACCACCCGCCAATTGCTCCTCTTCCGGGGCTGAGAATTTATCAATAGCACCGGTGAATATCTGCATGCATCCACTGTTACCGACGAACAGCATAATTTCATTCAGACCCGCTTGTGCCGCCTTAAGTATGTGTATTACAGCTTGATTATCGACTTGATACGCCAGATCATCGCCAACCGCACGAAAGGCTTGTTGTCGGCTAATGTTATGGCGTTTCAGTAACATAAAAAATTGATGAATATCATTCATTTTGCGCCATTCAGTATCAATGATGGAGCCGTCGATAGCTGATCCTGCGTTGGGTTGCTCATCAATATGTTTTAATTCCAACCGGGGATTATCGGTCATGCGATATTTTGCGATCAATGCCTGCCAGGCAGCCTGATTTGTCTCTGTTGTGCAATAGATTTGATGAATGGCATTGCCTTGGAAATCAAAACATTGAATGCTGAGTTGTTCACCCTGCGCGGTGGTTTCGCGCAAACTGAAGACAGTGTTCCAGTGGCGGAAAAACAGTCTTAAATCCAGTGCGCGCGGGTTGAGGAGCAATCCCAGATGACCATGTAGCCGTAAGTTTCGATATTCGCCCATCTGCTGGTGTACTGCATGTGGGTTGGAGGTCACCGAGCAAGTGACGCCAACAGTTTCCAACTCGGTAAGCAACGTAGTGGCACTGATATCCAACCGCTCGGCATCTTCCCCCACACGGACATACGCCAATTCTGCCTCACTGATATTCAGTCTTTGTGCTAAATCTCTGGAGGAGAGTTCCTGATGAACTTGCTTCGTATTGAGGTATTGCTGAGACAGTGTCATTTCCATTTATTCCTTTATCATCTAGTGCCATAGCGGGTGTGCCATGGCAGGGTTCCATAGAGCCATTTAATTATGGTTATTTTTTAACCTATCGCCACCATCAGGCAGATGAAATATCACCACTGATAGCTGATCAGTAACTTGGCATTACGTCCGTCTTGTGGGATTGCTTGTGGTGAGTAATAGGCTTTATTAAAGGCGTTACCCAGTACCGCGGTGGTGGTGACGCTTTTGAATCTACCTTGCCCGCGATAGCTGAGATAAAAATCATGCACGGCATAACCAGCTTGCGGTTTATTGGGTTTGCGTGATGAATTTTGGGCATCGTTATCTTTCATGAATTTAGTATTTTCTGCCATGGTGACTATCCAGCCAGTGCTCAATCCACTGTTAGCAATAGGGATATTCAACCTGCTGGTGACGGTGTCTGGGTTGATGCTGCTGATAAACTGGCGGGTATCAAGGTTGATGCCACGGGTGCGGTTATAGGCCAGACCCCAGTCAAACCAATTGTTTTGGTAATCCAGTGAGGCATCCCAGCCCCAACTTTTACTGCGCGGGATATTGATATACTTAGATGTCCAGAAATCGACTTCACTGACAATGCGGTCTTTAGCATCAATATGAAAATAACTGGCTTTCAATTTCATTGAATCGCTGTCTGCCAACAGGCCATCAAACTGTAAGCCAAAACCCGCTTCGCGGGTGACGTTACTTTCTGGTTTTAAGTTGGGATTGGGTTTCCAATAGTTGAACATAAAGTGATTTGAATTGTTATAAAGCTCCGCCAGTGTCGGGGTGCGGAATGCCTGACTGTAGGCACCAAATAACATCAACCAATCAGTGGGATTGACGGTAACCGCGCCACGTGATGACCAATTTTTAACCTCTTTATCGGCAAAATTCTCACGGCTGTTTTTATAGCGGTTGAAACGGGTACCGGCCAGCAAGGTGACGGGAAGGTCACGTAAGGTCAGCTCATTTTGCAGCCAACCGGAGGCAAAGTTGATTTCAGCGGGCGGGAAGCTGCGGATAACCCCTTTGGGAATTTGCTGTTGCTGATAGCTTTCAACACCGTAAGTTAATTGATGAGCCACCGGGCTGTGGGTAAAGAGTCGGCTGCGTTATCCCACGGGTGGCTTGTTTGCGGCTGCCATAACCTTCATGGCGCACATCATCGCTGACATTAATTTCGGTGTAGTAAAGCTGAGCAGTGGCATCCAGCCAGTCAAGTTGTTGTGGTTGCAGGCGATAGGTCAGTTCAGCATCGCGTTGAATGGTGGAACGATTCATCATCGGGTTGATATTCATGTTTGGATTCGGCGCACTCTGATTGGCCATCCGGGGTTCCAAAGCGCGGTTATTATAATAGCGCAGGGCGGTGGTCAACGATTGGCTGTCAGAAAGGTAGGTGGTGGTCTTCAGAATCAGGTTGTTGATAGCTTCATCGTTCGGTGCCTCAGAGCCATTGCCGTGATAAATATTGCCAACCTTTCGTTTACTGAACGCAAAAATGCCATCCAGATTCTCTGTGCGGCCAAACACCGACATCCCCAAGCCGGTGCTGTGATAACCGCTAGCACCGAAGCCACTGATACGAAATCCAAAATTTTGATCTTTTGCCAGTAAATCAGCAGCATCAACGGTCTGGTAGGCAATCGCGCCCCCCAAGGCTCCGCTACCAAATAGCGAGGTCGATGGGCTGCGAATAACACTGACTTTTTTTATTAACGCGGGGTCAAGGAAGGTGCCATTAAAATGCGCTCCTTTGATTCCCTGACGGATGCCATCAATGAGTATCAGTACGCCATATTGATCATAACCTCTGATATTGACGTTCTGTCCATTGGTACGACCCGCCCCGGTAACCGTGACCCCTGGCACGTTTTGTAGCATTTCGCCAGCGGTGGTGGCGGTTTGCTTTTGTGGCATCGAAGCATCAATAACAGTGACCACACCGGGATGTTTAAAACTGTCGATAGCTGAACGTGAACCTATTACTTTCAGCGTGTCAGAGTGGCTTTTGGCTGCAGGGTCGGCTATTGCTGCTGACGACAGCACTAAAGTAATAGCCAAACTGCATGAAGATAAACGAAAAAAACGAGGCATAAGCAGCTCTCCATATATTGTTTAATATAATCAATGGATTGCTGGCTGCCTGAGTATAGATAATTAGGTGGCTGGCGTCGGGGCAATGGTGTTCAGCAAGGGGGCTGACTGAAGGTTATTTCGTCAGTATCAGTTTTCCTGCTTTGGTCTGGCGTAAGTAATAAAGCTGACCTTGGTGATTGATGGCGACAACTTCATGTTGTCCAAGTAATTGTTGGCTGTTAATACATGAAAGTGGCAAAGAGGAAACGGTTTGGTCGGTTGCGTTTTGCGTTATGGATGTCGCTTTATGCATAAGATACTTTCTTTGAGTTGATATTATGAGCAAGTTGATAATGATTATCATCCCCATGCGCCCTTGATTTCAACCCTGGACTTAATTAGTTGTTATTCCAATGTCTTGCTTTTCATTAGTAATTTGTATGCTGAATGATTTAGGCAGAAATAAGGCGAGGGGGTGCGAATGGGTGTGGCTTGATAAATTTAGCTCAGTGATGGAATGGAGCCTTAGCTAAATGTCATTCCATCACTGATTTTGAATCGAGTTAATGCTAGTTGAACCGGCTACTGACAGCATCGGCCAGTAAACTGAGTAACTGTTCGGTGTCGGCCCAATTCAGGCAAGGGTCGGTAATGGATTGCCCGTAGGTTAGCGGCTGACCCGCAACAATTTTCTGTGTGCCTTCAACCAGGAAACTTTCTGCCATCACACCGACGATAGCGGTGGATCCCGCGCGAATTTGCTGACCGATATCTGCGGCAACTTCTAATTGGCGGCGATGCATCTTCTGGCAATTGCCGTGGCTGAAATCCACCACCAGATGTTCAGGTAAATCAAATTCACGCAAGCTATCACAAGCAGCGGCAATATCAGATGCACCGTAATTTGGCGTCTTTCCGCCGCGCATAATAATATGCCCATGTGGATTGCCACTGGTCTGATAAATCGTCATTTGGCCGGTTTTATCCGGTGATAAAAACATATGGCTGGCTTGTGCCGCGCGGATCGCATCAATAGCTATGCGGGTATTACCGTCGGTGCCATTTTTGAAACCAACCGGGCAGGAGAGGGCTGAGGCCATTTCACGATGGATTTGGCTTTCAGTCGTCCGCGCGCCAATCGCGCCCCAACTAATCAGGTCGGCAATATATTGGCCGGTCACCATATCAAGGAATTCGGTGGCAGTAGGCAGGCCCAACTCATTAACGGCCAATAGCAAGCGGCGCGCCATTTCAATGCCTAAATTGACCTGACATGAGCCATCAAGCGCGGGATCTGAAATCAACCCTTTCCAGCCCACCACGGTTCTCGGCTTTTCGAAATAGGTGCGCATGACGATTTCAAGTCGGTCTTGGTAGCGAATCCGTAATACATTCAATCGCTTTGCATAATCGATTGCTGCATCCAGATCGTGAATCGAACAAGGGCCGACGACAACCAGCAGGCGCGAATCTTCACCGGTGAGTATTTTTTCAATTCGTTTACGTGACGCCGTCACGTTATCAGCAACAGCCTCGGAAATCGGTAACTTTTCCGCCAATTGTTGTGGCGTAACCAAGCTATCGATGCGCGCGGTCCGCAGTTCATCAGTTTTGTGCATGAAAATTCTCTAAATCTGTTCTTCTCTGCGGCAGGAATACCGGGAAGTGATGGCGATCACAATAAACCAAAAATAGCTGAATTCAACTGTCCACGTCATGATTCATAGAAATTTTGATGAAATAAGCCTTAAATTATCACCAGAATGAATGCTTGTACCCAAAGTAATTGGAGTCGCAGGTAGGTAGCAAGCAAACCTCCTGCAACTCAAGGACGAAAGGGATAATCAGAACATCCGCCGACTCATGCCTAAAATATCGAGAATTTTGGTTGAAATCTCTTCAACGGAGTAGTTGGTAGAATTCAGATAGCGAATCTGATTCTTACGAAACAAGGCTTCTACTTCGCCGACTTCCATGCGGCATTGGCGCAGTGAGGCGTAGCGGCTGTTTTCACGGCGTTCTTCTCGAATAGCTGCCAGTCGCTCAGGATTAATCGTTAAGCCAAACAACTTATGCTGAAAGGGCTTCAGCGCCGCAGGGAGCTGTAAATTATCCATGTCATCGGCGATAAAAGGATAATTGGCCGCACGAATACCAAATTGCATGGCCAGATACAGGCTGGTGGGGGTTTTGCCGCAGCGGGAAACGCCTAATAAAATCACCTGAGCCTGGTCAAGGTTACGCAGAGAAATACCGTCATCATGCGCTAATGCATAATCGATAGCAGCAATACGTGCATCGTATTTTCCCAGGTTACTCTCGGTTAAACCGTGGGTGCGATTGAGTACCGGTTGTGGGGATACGCCCAGTTCACCTTGAAGTGGGGCCACCAGCGCTTGCACGATATCCTGACAGAACCCTTCGCTATGCTGAATGAGTTCCCGAACTTCAGGGCTGATTATCGAATAGAAAACCAACGGCCTGACACCGGTTTCGCGGTATATTTCATTAATTTTTTCACACACTTCTTGAGCACGCGCCGCACTTTCAACAAAGGGCAGCGTGAAAGTCGTCGCTTTAACTGGAAATTGCGATAAAACGGCATGGCCGAGCACTTCGGCAGTGATGGCCGTCCCATCCGAAATATAAAATACACTTCTTTCCACGCTGACTCCTGAGTCATTTTGGGCCGATTTATACCACTGATTAACCCCATCAGTGTGCCTTATTCGGCTTATCGGTAAAGGGTTTGCTGTCAGAATAGCCTGAAAAACATTTTTCTTGTTGGGTTGATCGATTCACCTGTCTATGGGCTATGGATGATTGTGCTAGTCTGAAATGTCTCCTTCGTCATTGACGCCGCAGCCAACTCACCTGCAACGCCAATGATTTTGGGCAGATGTACCCTACTGATCGTCCGTAATTAATGACAATGTAAAAAGGATTGTTTCGATGTCCAACAATGGCCTAAATCTGTGTAATGTGCTTTGGTACAACCAGCTTGGCATGCACGATGTTGAAAGGGTTGGCGGCAAAAATGCCTCCCTGGGTGAAATGATAACCCATCTTTCTGAACTGGGTGTTTCGGTGCCCAATGGTTTTGCCACCACCGCTCAGGCGTTTAACGACTTTCTGGAGCAAAGCGGCGTTAACAACCGCATCTATCAATTGTTGGATCAAACCAATGTTGATGATATTGCGGCGTTAGCTAAAGCCGGCGCACAGATTCGTCAATGGGTGATTGAAACGCCATTCCATCCTGAGTTCGAACAATCAATTCACGATGCCTATCAGCAGCTAGCTGATGATCCACAAACGTCATTTGCCGTGCGCTCTTCAGCTACAGCCGAAGATATGCCAGATGCTTCTTTTGCCGGACAGCAGGAAACCTTCCTCAATGTTCAAGGCATTGATGCGGTGATGATTGCTATCAAGCATGTCTTCGCTTCACTGTTTAATGACCGGGCCATTTCTTATCGCGTACATCAGGGATACGACCATCGCGGCGTCGCACTGTCTGCGGGGGTGCAGCGCATGGTGCGCTCAGATCTTGCCTCATCGGGTGTTATGTTTACCATTGATACCGAATCGGGTTTTGATCAAGTAGTCTTTATCACCGCGGCCCATGGTTTGGGTGAAATGGTGGTGCAGGGGGCGGTAAACCCGGACGAATTTTATGTACATAAGCCTACGCTGCGTAAGGGAAAACCTGCGATTGTACGTCGCAATATGGGATCGAAAAAAATTCGTATGGTCTATGCCGAAAACCAAGACCACGGTAAACAAGTCCGCATTGAAGATGTGCCAGAGGCGCAACGCAATCGTTTCGCTCTCAGTGATGACGAAGTTGAAGCTCTGGCCCATCAGGCTTTATTGATTGAAGAGCACTATGGCCGTCCGATGGATATCGAATGGGCAAAAGACGGCCATACCGGCCAGCTGTTTATCGTGCAGGCGCGTCCGGAAACTGTGCGTTCCAACGAGCAGGTTATGGAGCGCTATCAGCTTAATAATCAGAGTAATGTGCTGGTGGAAGGTCGTGCTATCGGGCATCGTATCGGTGCCGGGCCAGTTAAGGTTATTCATGATATCAGCGAGATGGATAGAATTCAGGCTGGTGATGTGCTGGTAACAGACATGACTGATCCTGATTGGGAACCTATCATGAAAAAGGCATCGGCCATCGTCACTAACCGTGGCGGGCGAACCTGTCATGCCGCCATTATTGCGCGTGAGTTAGGTATTCCAGCGGTAGTAGGGTGCGGTAATGCCACTGATATTCTGAAAGAAGGGCAAAATGTGACGGTTTCCTGTGCTGAAGGGGATACCGGCTATGTTTACCATGAGTTGCTCGACTTCTCTATTCAAAGCTCTCAGGTGACAGAATTGCCTGATTTGCCTTTGAAAATCATGATGAATGTCGGCAATCCGGATCGGGCTTTTGATTTTGCCCGCTTGCCGAATGAAGGTGTTGGGCTGGCGCGGTTAGAATTTATCATCAACCGGATGATTGGTGTGCATCCTAAAGCACTGCTGGAGTTTGATACTCAACCGCCGGCAATTCAAACCGAGATCAAGGCGTTAATGAATGGTTATGACGATCCAGTTGAGTTTTATGTCGGCCGTTTAACCGAAGGGATTTCGACTCTCGGCGCGGCATTTTGGCCAAAACGAGTGATCGTGCGCTTGTCAGATTTTAAATCTAATGAATATGCCAATTTGGTCGGCGGAGAAGCTTATGAACCGCATGAAGAGAACCCGATGCTGGGCTTCCGTGGTGCAGGGCGTTATGTCGCAGACAGCTTCCGTGACTGCTTCGCATTGGAGTGTGAGGCGGTTAAGCGTGTCCGCAATGAGATGGATTTGACAAACGTTGAAGTAATGGTGCCTTTCGTGCGCACTGTCGCTCAGGCTGAGGCAGTGGTCGCTGAGCTGGCCCGCCAAGGGCTTAAACGTGGCGAAAATGGCCTGAAAATCATTATGATGTGTGAAATCCCATCGAATGCTTTATTAGCCGATCAATTCCTTGAGCATTTCGACGGTTTCTCCATCGGTTCCAATGATATGACCCAATTAACATTAGGGTTAGACAGGGATTCTGGTGTGGTATCTGAGTTGTTTGATGAGCGTAATGAAGCCGTTAAGGCATTGCTATCAATGGCTATTCAGGCCGCTAAACGTCAGGGGAAATATGTCGGGATTTGCGGGCAGGGTCCTTCAGATCATGAAGATTTTGCGTTATGGCTGATGGATCAAGGGATTGACAGTTTGTCTCTTAATCCGGATACCGTGGTGCAAACCTGGTTAAGTCTGGCTGAACATACCAAACACTGATAGATAGTGCTTTGGTGATAGATAGTACTTTGCGATAGTGCGATAGATAGTACTTTTGCCAATATATTTATTATCCGCAGCTTCGGTTGCGGATTTTTTTATCCTTTCAGGTAGTCATCCCCATCACTCAAGTGATTCAAGGGAATGGACGTAGCTAATACAGACACTATTCTAATTACACAGAATATAATAAAAAAAAAGCCCGTCTTAGGTGACAGGCAAAGACTACACACAGCAATACGTGTATTCGATTACAGATATTTAAATAAGTCATTATGAGATAATTTATTTAAATATCTTGGGGAAAGCACTACACGATAATAATAAGTAAATTCCGTGAGTTAGTCATTAAGAATCATCTGAATAAGATTGATTGAATATATATTTACAATAAAAGTGATTTCACCTTGTTATTAATAACGACTTTATTTAATCACTAATACGAACGGTTGTTTCGAATATAAATGTGAATATTAAAAAGGCTATTATTTATTTCCAGTAGCGGATATTGCTAGATAATAGGGGTTAAGCAGCATAACCCCTATTATGTTTCAAAGCTCTTCTAAATGTTTGGCGACTTCGGTAATGCTCTCTTCGGGTTCCGGTGCTTCATTGACCCAAGCGGAGGTCAATCGATAGGAGATAGCCAACACCACTGGGCCGATAAACAAACCAATCATACCGAATGACAGCAAGCCACCAATAACGCCGGACAGAATTAATATCATCGGCATATCCGCTTCCATACGGATCAGGTAAGGTCGCAACACGTTATCCATTGTTCCGACGATACAACTCCATACCAGCAATATCGTGCCCCAGGTTGAATCACCCGTCCAGTACAGCCAGATGACCGCAGGTATCAGAATTAGCAATGGCCCGAGTTGCGCGACACAACAAATAAACATTAAGACGGTAAACAATGTCGCGTATTGAATTCCGGCAATAGCGAGGCCGATTCCACCTAACACGGCTTGCACCAGTGCGGTAACGACCACTCCCAACGCCACTGCTCGAATGGCTTTTGCTGCCAGTACAACCACTGCATCACCACGTTTATCGGCAGCTCGCACCGCAAAATGGCGAATACCCAAACCTACTTGCTCGCCGTGGAAGTAGAGCAAAATGCTAAATAGCACCATCAGCGCTAAATGAATCAAGAAGTAGCCGATATGAGCGGCTTGTGCGACCAACCAGGTTGCGGCAGCACCGACATACGGCTGAATTTTGGCGATTAGCACATTACCGCCACCGGCAATTAGCGAATGCCAGCCGCTATAGAGTTTGTTACCCACCATGGGGATTGATTTTAGCCAGGTGACATCCGGCATTTTTAAATTGGATGGGCTGGATGCCCACTGGATAAGCGGGCCGCTATTCTCAACCAGGCTGCTGACCAGCAGAGCAATGGGAATAACGAACAGTAAAACCAGCAGAATGGTCATAATAATCGCGGCCAACCAGCGCTTGCCCCATAAGATCTTTTGTAGCCTGATCAACAAAGGCCAGGTAGCAATTACCACCATGCCAGCCCAGGCAAATCCCATAATAAACGGCTGTACCACCCAAAAACTGGCAATAATCATTATCATAATGAATATCACCCCAAACATCAGTTTGGGTAAATCGAAACGACGTAGCTGCGGGTAATTCATCAGTGGGTTCTCACTTCACAAATCATGGCAAGGTGGCCATCGCACTGTTTTATTTGTACTCATTAGAAAATGCACTAATGAGATATTTGCACCAATCTTATTCAGGATCAGCTGTAATCATGGTGTATTTCAGCGGTTTTTAACAGATACACTTGAGTTTTACTGCTGTATTTTTATCAAAAAAAGGCGATGTCCTCGGGATAATATAAATCCGATTGCACTAAAAGTGATGTAACAGCACGTTCTGATGGTGGTTTGATTATTATTTGCGCAATATAAAATTTTGATACTTAATAGTTTATTACTGTATTTAACCTTGGTCGGCAGCCATCTCTTTCCCATCGTTCTGAATTGGTATAAATCGTTCGACAAAGGTGATTGGTAACGGATAGTCTTTCAGTGGAATAGTCCTTAAAACAAACCCACATATAGATAGGGTCACACTAATGATCCCACAGATTTCTCAAGCGCCAGGTGTTATTCAGTTGGTGCTGGATTTTTTGGATGCTTTGAAGCAAAACGGATTCACCGGCGATACCGCGACCAATTATGCAGATCGCCTAACCATGGCGACGGACAACAGTATTTATCAACTGCTGCCTGATGCGGTTATCTTTCCGCGCTCGACGGCGGATGTCGTACTGATTGGTCGTCTGGCCGGGCAGGAAAATTTTAAATCGTTGGTCTTCACGCCACGTGGTGGCGGAACCGGAACCAATGGTCAGGCATTGAATACCGGTATTGTGGTGGATATGTCGCGCCATATGAACCGCATTCTGGATATCAATGTAGAGCAAGGCTGGGTGCGGGTTGAAGCGGGAGTGATTAAAGATCAACTTAATCAATACTTACGTCCATTTGGCTATTTCTTCTCGCCGGAATTATCCACCAGTAATCGCGCTACATTGGGCGGCATGATTAATACTGATGCCTCCGGTCAGGGTTCATTGGTCTATGGCAAAACCTCCGACCATGTTCTGGGGTTGCGCGCTATTTTGCTGGGTGGCGAGATGCTGGATACTCGCGCGATGCCGACGCCACTGGCGGAAACGATTGCGCAGGAAGATTCCGTCACCGGGCGTATTTACCATACCGTGCTTAACCGTTGTCGGGATCAACGGGCGTTGATTCTGGAAAAATTCCCCAAATTAAACCGCTTCCTGACGGGTTATGATTTGCGCCATGTGTTCAGTGACGACCTACAAACATTTGATCTGACACGTATTTTAACTGGAGCTGAAGGGACGCTAGCCTTTATTACCGAAGCCACACTGGACATTACACCACTGCCAAAAGTTCGCCGTTTGGTGAATGTGAAGTATGACTCTTTTGATTCGGCACTGCGCAACGCGCCTTTTATGGTGGAAGCCAAAGCGCTGTCAGTGGAAACTGTGGACTCAAAAGTCCTCAATCTGGCGAAAGAGGATATTGTCTGGCACTCGGTCAAAGAACTCATTACTGATGTTCCGGATAAAGAGATGCTGGGGCTGAATATTGTCGAGTTCGCCGGTGATGATAAAGCGCTGATTGACGGCCAAATGGAATCACTTTGCCAACGTTTGGATGATTTGATGGCGGCCCACGAAGGCGGGGTGATTGGTTATCAGATTTGCAGTGATTTAGCCGGAATTGAGCGCATTTATGGCATGCGCAAAAAAGCGGTTGGTTTGCTGGGTAACAGTAAAGGGCAGGCCAAACCTATCCCCTTTGCGGAAGATACTTGTGTGCCGCCACACCATTTGGCTGATTATATTGTGGAGTTCCGCCAGTTGCTCGATAGCCATAATCTGACCTATGGCATGTTTGGCCATGTGGATGCCGGTGTGTTGCATGTTCGTCCGGCGCTGGATATGTGCGATCCGCAACAAGAAATGCTGATGAAGCAGATCTCCGATCAAGTGGTGCAACTGACGGCGCGCTATGGCGGCTTATTGTGGGGAGAGCACGGTAAAGGCTTTCGCGCAGAATATAGCCCCGAGTTCTTCGGTGAGGTGCTTTATCATGAGTTGCGCCAGATAAAATCTGTATTTGACCCCGATAATCGACTGAATCCCGGTAAAATTTGCTCTCCATTGGGGAGTGATGCCCCGATGATGACAGTCGATACTTCTGACAAACGCGGCACTTTGGACAGACGTATCCCGCTCTCCGTCAGAACTTCATTCCGTGGCGCAATGGAGTGCAATGGCAACGGATTATGTTTTAACTTTGATGCTCGCAGCCCCATGTGCCCGTCGATGAAAATAACCGGTGACCGAATTCATTCGCCAAAAGGGCGGGCCACTTTGGTACGGGAATGGCTACGGCTGTTATCCGAACAAGGGGTTGACCCGGTGGCACTGGAAAATGGGCTGGCGACTCAGCGCCCCAGTTTGCGCGGGCTGATTGAAAAGACGCGTAATACCTGGCATGCCAGTCAGGGAGATTATGATTTCTCGCATGAAGTGAAAGAAGCGATGTCCGGTTGCCTGGCGTGTAAAGCTTGCTCGACGCAATGCCCGATAAAGATTGATGTGCCGGGTTTCCGCTCCCGTTTCCTACAGTTGTATCACACTCGCTATCATCGGCCACTGCGTGATTATGTGGTCGCTGGTGTAGAAGACTATGCCCCGTTGATGGCGAAAGCGCCTAAAGTGTTTAACTTCTTCCTCAAGCAACCTTGGGTTGGCGCGTTAAGCCGCAAAAGCATCGGCATGGTGGATCTTCCGTTACTTTCCAGCCCAACGTTGAAGCAGTCATTGTCCGGTCACTATGCCAGCACCATGACACTGGAACAGTTGGAGAAGTTGCCGGATTCAGAGCGCCGTCAGCATGTTTTGATAGTGCAAGATCCTTTCACCAGTTACTACGATGCTCAGGTTGTCGCCGATTTTGTCCGGCTGGTGGAGAAGCTCGGTTTCAATCCGGTGTTGCTGCCATTCTCGCCGAATGGTAAAGCACAGCATATCAAAGGGTTCCTGCAACGTTTTGCTAAAACGGCACGGAAAACCGCTGATTTTCTGAACCGCATTGCTGTATTGGGGATACCCATGGTCGGGGTTGACCCGGCCCTGGTGCTCTGTTATCGCGATGAATATAAAGAGATTCTGGGGAATGCCCGTGGTGACTTTAGTGTGCAACTGGTGCATGAGTGGTTACATGAGGCATTGGCTGAACAGCAAGGGCAACCAATGACCGGTGAATCCTGGTATCTGTTTGGCCATTGCACCGAAACTACCGCACTGCCCGCCAGTAGTCAGCATTGGGCTGCGATATTCTCCCGTTATGGAGCCAGGCTGGAAAACGTCAGTGTCGGTTGTTGTGGCATGGCTGGAACTTACGGTCATGAAGCGAAGAACCTCGATAACTCGTTAGGTATTTATGCATTATCCTGGCAACAGGCATTGCAAAAGCTGCCAGCAAAACGTTGTTTAGCGACCGGTTATTCTTGCCGCAGTCAGGTTAAGCGTATTGAAGGCAACAGTATACGACATCCATTGCAAGCGTTACTTGAATTGGTTTAAGCTTTGCCAGCTATTAACATTTCTGCAACCTCAAGTAGGAAGGGAAAAAGGATGCTTTGGAAACGCACGGCAACACTGGAACAGCTAAATCAACAGAGCCAAGGCTGCATGGTCGGGCATCTGGGCATAGAATTTACTCGATTATCCGATGACGAACTGGAAGCTACGATGCCGGTAGATAATCGGACAACTCAACCCTTTGGTCTGCTGCATGGCGGGGCGTCAGTGGTGTTGGCGGAATCACTGGGGTCGATGGCGGGGTATTTATGTACCACGGAAGGGCAACAAGTCGTGGGGTTGGAAATCAATGCTAATCATCTAAGAGCGGTCCGGTCTGGGACAGTGCGCGGCTGTTGTCGTGCTATTCATGTTGGTCGCAGCCATCAGGTTTGGCAGATTGAGATTTTTGATGAACAAAACCGACTGTGTTGCACCTCTCGTTTGACCACTGCGGTATTATCCCCAGCAAAATAACCAACCTAAATATAAGTATATCTATTGCTCAGGGCCAATTGTAGGCCTTGAGCAATATCATTCATTACCGCATCTTCCTTGTACCGATCTTCTGACAACTTTGTTTATCCGATAAATGCGGCGAATCTCTCTGATAGGTTCCCCCTGAGGGGGTTTTCAGCTAAAGTTAATGGAGAAATAGGTATTTTTTATGAATGTTTAAAAATACAGAGATTAACCGCAATTAACCTCTGATATAGCAAGGGATTCAGGCATCGCTGTCGTAATTATTGTTTTATTTCATGGCGATAAAAGTGTGTTTGTTTACCCAGACTTCTCCGGCCATCGCAGCATGCTTCTTTCGTTGCCGCCTCATTTGAGGTCTAAACGGCACTTTTCTTAATATCCCTGCAAAACAAACGGTTGAAGTGATAATTATTATCACTACCATTGTGAACAATCTGTGTTGATTTACCCATAATCAGCCAGCTAATTATTAAGAAATAGAAGGTGGGGCATATGCAACAGGAATCCGTCGGGACATTTTCGCTTGATGATAATGTTTGGCAAGGCGTTACGATCACCGACAGCGCCGCGGCGCAAATTACACGGCTCATGCAACAGGATCCTGAAATAAAAGGGTTGCAGCTGGGGGTCAAGCAATCCGGCTGTGCCGGTTTTGCTTACGTGATGGATATGGCTAAGGAGCCAGCCAGTGATGCTTTGGTTTTCGAGCATGGTAGTGCCAGACTTTACGTACCGCTAAAAGCAATGCCGTTTATTGATGGCACCGTGGTGGATTATGTCCGCGAAGGGCTAAATCAGATTTTTAAATTTAATAATCCTAAAGCTCAGCACGCCTGCGGGTGTGGCGAGAGCTTTGGCGTTTGAGCGATGTAAACGAAATGACACGAAGCAATGTAGAAGTTCCAGATGATGTGCAGGCTTGGGTCAGCGATGGTCGCTACAAAGAAGGCTTTTTTACCCAACTTGCGACTGATGAGCTGGCGAAGGGCATCAATGAAGATGTGATTCGCGCCATTTCTGCCAAGCGTAATGAACCGGAATGGATGCTGGAATTTCGCCTCGGGGCTTATCGCAGTTGGTTAGAAATGGAAGAACCGCATTGGCTGAAAGCGCATTATAAAAGTCTGGATTACCAGGATTACAGCTATTACTCAGCGCCATCTTGCGGTAGCTGTGATGATAATTGCGGTTCGCAATCCGGCGCACTACAGCAATCATCAGCTGAAGATTCAGCTGCGCACACCATGAATGAGTACCTCACCGCTGAGGTTGAATCTGCCTTTGCCCAGCTTGGGGTGCCAGTGCGGGAAGGGGCTGAAGTGGCGGTTGATGCCATTTTTGACTCGGTTTCTGTGGCGACCACCTATCGCGGTAAATTGGCCGAACAAGGTATTATTTTCTGCTCATTCGGTGAAGCCATTCAGGAATACCCCGATTTAGTACGTAAGTATTTGGGATCAGTGGTTCCTGCCAAAGATAACTTTTTTGCCGCGCTGAATGCGGCAGTCGCTTCTGACGGCACTTTTGTCTATGTGCCAAAAGGGGTGCGCTGCCCAATGGAGTTATCCACTTATTTTCGTATCAATGCCGCCAAAACCGGTCAGTTTGAGCGCACTATCCTGATTGCCGATGAAGACAGCTATGTGAGTTATATCGAAGGGTGCTCTGCGCCGGTTCGTGATAGCTATCAGTTGCATGCCGCGGTGGTTGAGGTCATTTTGCACAAAAATGCAGAAGTGAAATACTCGACAGTTCAGAACTGGTTTGCGGGGGCTGACAGTACCGGCGGTATTCTCAACTTTGTGACCAAACGGGCGCTGTGTGAAGGTGAGGGCTCCAAAATGTCATGGACCCAATCTGAAACCGGCTCGGCCATTACCTGGAAATACCCGAGTGTCATTTTGCAGGGCGATAACTCTATCGGCGAGTTCTTCTCGGTCGCATTAACCAACGGCCATCAGCAAGCCGATACCGGCACCAAGATGATCCATATTGGCAAAAACACCAAATCAACCATTATTGCCAAAGGGATCTCTGCGGGGCACAGCCAAAATACCTATCGTGGGCTGGTTAAAATTTTGCCCGGTGCGGATAACGCCCGTAACTTCACGCAATGCGACTCGATGCTGATTGGCCCGGATTCCGGCGCACATACCTTCCCTTATGTGGAAGTGCGTAATAACACCGCACAGCTAGAGCACGAGGCGACAACCTCAAAAATTGGTGATGACCAACTGTTTTATTGCTTGCAACGTGGTATCAGCGAAGATGATGCCATCTCAATGATTGTTAACGGCTTCTGTAAGGATGTGTTCTCCGAGTTGCCACTGGAATTCGCCGTGGAAGCGCAGAAATTGTTAGCCATCAGCCTGGAACACAGTGTTGGTTGAGTCTCAGTTGAATAAGCATTTGCAGAGTTTTGCGCGCCTGCGCACCAAGGAAACTTATGTTAAGCATTAAGAATTTAAAAGTCAGTGTTGAAGGTAATGAGATCCTCAAAGGTTTGGATTTGGAGATCAAGCCTGGCGAAGTGCATGCCATCATGGGGCCAAATGGTTCAGGGAAAAGTACCTTGTCTGCGGCGCTGGCCGGACGGGAAGAATATGAAGTCACTGCGGGTAGTGTGACATTCAAGGGTAAAGACTTGCTGGAACTTGACCCTGAAGCTCGGGCGGGCGAGGGCGTATTTCTGGCTTTCCAATACCCAGTAGAAATCCCGGGCGTCAGCAACCATTTCTTCCTACAAACTGCCGTCAATGCGGTACGTAAATATCGCCAACAGGAACCGCTGGATCGTTTTGATTTCGCTGATTTTATCGAAGAGAAAATTGAGTTACTCAAAATGCCAGCAGACTTACTGACCCGTTCAGTGAATGTGGGTTTCTCGGGTGGTGAGAAGAAGCGCAACGATATCCTGCAGATGGCAGCACTGGAGCCTTCGTTATGCATTCTGGATGAAACCGATTCTGGTTTGGATATTGATGCACTGAAAATTGTCGCCAACGGGGTGAACTCACTACGCAATCAAGATCGCGCCTTTATTATTGTGACTCACTATCAGCGCATCCTCGATTACGTCAAACCTGACTTTGTGCATGTGTTGTATCAGGGGCGAATCATTAAATCTGGTGATTTCACGCTGGTGAAACAGTTGGAGGAGCAAGGCTATGGCTGGCTTACCGACCAACAGTAATCTGCTGGAACAGCAACGTATGCTTGAAAAACAGCGCGCTGATGCGTTACTACATTTTGGTCAATTGTTTAAACAGAATCAAACGCTTAAACAGCACCAAAGTGGTCAGAGTGCCGAGGCAACTGCACATTGGCAACAAGTGCTGCAACTGGGCTTTCCCAGCATCAAGCATGAAGACTGGAAATACACACCACTGGAGCGCTTACTGGCGCACAACTTCAGTTTTGCCCCCGCAGCGGAAGTCACGGCGACTCAGTGCGATGATCTCTCATTGATCAAAGGTGCGCATCGTGTGGTTTTCATTGATGGGCTATATGCCCCTGAGTTGAGCGACCGCGATTGTGGCCCGTATCAACTAACACCTGCGACAGAAAATACCCCATTTCCTGCGGCTATTCGGTCGGAAGTTTTTTTGCATCTAACAGAGAGTCTGGCTCAGCAACGTCTGCACATTCGATTACCCGCTGGGAAACACAGCGACAAACCGCTTTATCTGCTGCATATCAGCTCAGGTAAGGGTTCTGAGGTGGTGAATACCAGCCATTATCGCCATCATCTGACGATTGAGGCGAGTGCACAGGCTGAGGTCATTGAGCATTTTGTTAGCCTCAATGAACAGCCGCATTTTACTGGCGCGAGGCTGACTATTTCAGTGGGTGATAATGCTGAGTTGAGTCATTGTAAACTGGCATTTGAAACACCGCAAAGCTATCACTTTGCCCATAACGATTTAGTGTTAAGCCGTGATGCACGGGCCAAGAGTTACAGTTTCTTGCTCGGGGCGGGGCTGACTCGCCACAACACCAGCGCCCAGTTAAATGGCGAGGGTGCAACTTTGTCCATTAATAGCCTGCTGCTGCCAGTTGGGCGCGAAATCTGTGATACCCGCACTTATCTGGAACATAACAAGGGCTATTGTGAAAGCCGTCAACTGCACAAAACCATAGTGCGCGAACGGGGTAAAGCGGTCTTTAATGGCATGATTAAAGTGGCTCAGCACGCCTTAAAAACTGACGGACAAATGACCAACAATAACTTGTTGCTCAGTAAGTTGGCTGAAGTTGATACCAAACCGCAGTTGGAAATTTACGCTGATGATGTGAAGTGTAGCCACGGGGCTACCGTTGGGCGTATTGATGCAGAACAGCTGTTTTATCTGCAATCACGCGGTATCAATCAGGCAGATGCACAGCAAATGATTATTTTTGCTTTTGCCGCCGAATTGACCGAAGCCATTCATCACGAATCCATCCGTAAAGTGGTGCTGGCGCGCATTGCACAGCGGCTGGCTGGGGAGTCGCTATGAGTTTCTCTATTGGACCAGCCAGTATCGGGCAGATCAGTATCGAACAGATCAGAGCCGATTTTCCACTGCTTAGCCGTGAAGTTAACGGTCAGCCGTTGGCGTATCTGGACAGTGCTGCCAGTGCGCAGAAACCACAAATAGTGATTGATAGAGAGCTTAACTTCTATCGTGAGGGCTATGCGGCGGTTCATCGCGGCATCCATACCTTGAGTGCCGAAGCAACTGCGCAGATGGAAGCGGTGCGCAGCCAGGTTGCTGACTTTATTAACGCAGCCTCTGCCGAAGAGATTGTTTTTGTCAAAGGCACCACCGAAGCCATTAATCTGGTGGCTAACAGCTATGGCCGCCATGCTCTCAAAGCCGGTGATAGCATTATCATTACCGAAATGGAGCATCACGCCAATATTGTACCGTGGCAGATGCTGGCAAAAGAGATTGGTATCGAAATTCGTGTCTGGCCACTGACAGAAACCGGAGAATTGGAACCTGCTGCGTTGGCAGGGCTGATGGATAACACCACCAAGCTGTTGGCGATAACCCAGGTGTCCAATGTGCTGGGAACAGTGAACCCGATTAAAGAGATCGTGGCACAAGCCAAAGCGGCGGGCTTAGTGGTGCTGGTGGATGGCGCTCAAGCCATTATGCATCAAGCTGTCGATGTGCAGGATCTGGGCTGTGATTTCTATGTTTTCTCCGGTCACAAACTGTATGGGCCATCGGGCATTGGTATCTTGTATGGCAAGCGTGAATTGCTACAGCAGATGCCGCCTTGGGAAGGGGGCGGTGCGATGATTAAAACCGTCAGCTTGACACAAGGCACGACCTTTGCTGATGCGCCGTGGCGTTTTGAAGCGGGTTCGCCCAATACAGCCGGGATTATGGGGCTGGGTGCAGCAATCAGTTATGTGAATGGCTTGGGCTTGGAGCAGATCCATCAATATGAACAATCGCTAATGCAGTATGCATTGGAGCAATTGAGCCAGATTAAAAGTCTGACACTTTATGGCCCGACCAAACGGGCAGGAGTGATAGCGTTTAATCTGGGGCTACATCATGCCTATGATGTGGGCAGCTTCCTGGATCAATACGGTATTGCTATTCGTACCGGGCACCATTGTGCCATGCCGTTGATGGCGTTCTACCAAGTCCCGAGTATGTGTCGCGCGTCACTGGCACTGTATAATACCCGCGAGGAAGTGGATCGCTTGGTGGCTGGATTACTGCGCATCGAAAAATTACTGGGTTAACGCAAACAGCTCGCGACAGAGTCCCCGAAAGCCGATTATCATGATAAATAGTCGGCTTTTATTTTTACTGTAAGAGGCATGTTATGGCTGGTTTGCCAGATAAAGATAAATTGATTCGTAACTTTTCCCGTTGTTTGAATTGGGAAGAAAAGTACCTGTATGTCATTGAGTTGGGCGCACAGCTACCGCCGTTAACTGAACAGCAGCGCCAGCCTGAGAACCTTATTTCGGGCTGCCAAAGTCAGGTGTGGATTGCCATGAGCACCTCGACTGAAGGCAAAGTGGTATTTGCCGGTGATAGCGATGCCGCTATCGTCAAAGGCCTGGTCGCAGTCGTGTTTATTCTGTATCAGGGTTTGACCCCGCAACAGATAATCGATCTTGATGTTCGGCCATTCTTTGCCGATTTAGCTCTTAGTCAGCATCTAACTCCTTCGCGTTCCCAAGGCCTTGAAGCCATGATCCGCGGCATTCGTGCTAAAGCAGCGGTACTAAAAGCGGGCTGATTCACGTCAACATTTTGTGCTTTATTCTCCCGCGACTGAGCATTTTTGCGTCATGGGTCACAGTCTTAAAATGGTGAAATTTCAGCAGCTTAAATCGCCCTCCAGGTTGGAAAAAGCATAATAAATTACATTGTAACACCTTGATTTCTAGAGATATAAATTGCCTTTATAATAATGACTGTTACTATATGGTGGCCTTATTATTGGCTGCTAAAATTAACGTAGATAGCCGAATCGAATTTTAAGAAGTGATGTAGGAACTAAGCATGAAACGTGCATTAACTTTGATTGGTATGTTATTCGCAACTTGTCTGGCGGGAAGTATTACCGCTGCCAATGCGACCGAGTATCCTCTGCCGCCAGCCAATAGTCGTCTGATTGGTGAAAATACTACCTATACTGTTCCAAATGATGGTCGTCCACTGGAGGCTATTGCTGCCGATTATAAAATCGGTTTGTTGGGAATGCTGGAAGCAAACCCAGACGCTGACCCGTATTTGCCGTTACCCGGTTCAGTGTTAACTATCCCGACTCAGATGTTGCTGCCTGATACCCCACGTGAAGGTATCGTCATCAACCTGGCCGAACTGCGTCTTTATTATTACCCTAAAGGCCAGAACAAAGTCATTGTATACCCAATCGGTATCGGCCAGTTGGGGCGTAATACTCCAACGATGACAACTTCTGTCAGCCAGAAGATCCCGAACCCAACCTGGACACCAACGGCCAACATCCGTAAGCACTACGCAGCTGAAGGTGTGACTTTGCCAGCAGTCGTTCCAGCGGGCCCAGAAAACCCAATGGGTCTGTTTGCCATGCGTTTGGCTGCCGGTGGTGGTGAATACCTGATCCACGGAACCAACGCTAACTTCGGTATCGGTATGCGTGTCAGCTCCGGCTGTATTCGTTTACGTCCAGATGATATTGAAGCGCTGTTCAAAGCCGTCCCAAAAGGCACCCGCGTTCAGATCATCAACGAACCGGTTAAATATTCCGTTGAACCAGATGGTAAGCGTTATGTGGAAGTCCATCAGCCGTTGTCTCGTGTAGACAGTGATGATCCGCAAACGATGCCAATCGCTATCAGTAGCAGTCTGCAGAAATTTATCAATGACAGCCAGACTGATGCACAAGTGGTTCAGGAAGCGATTGTACGCCGTGCTGGCATGCCGGTTATCGTGACTGTAGGTGAGACTGCCCCTGTACAAGCTCCGGCTGCTGTAGCCCCTCAGAGCGAGCAACAGGCACAACCGCAGAGCGAAGGTCAGCAACCCACTGAACAAGAAATTCCTAAGTTGGTTCAGCCAGGCCCGGTTTACTCAGCTGCGAACTAAGCCTTAACACATCCAGGTCTTAACACATCTAAGACTTAACGTAATCTTAGCCACGGCAGTTACCATTTTGCCGTGGCTAATTTTTTGGTGTATCGGCATGGTGAATGAACAAGTTGATGATGAAGTAGATGGTCAGGGAAGGGTATAACAGGGAGAGTTACCGTCAGAGGCGAGTTTCTGCGAGGCAAAAAAATGGCGCACAATGTGCGCCATTTTTCATTCAGGAAGTAATATTACTTCTTGTAAGCGTGAGCTTGGTTGTCAAGACGTTGGTTAGCACGTGCTGCATCGTCTTTAGCTGCTTGAACGTCAGAACGGATTGCGTTCACGTCGTTGCTCAGTTGGTCAACTTTAGCGTTCAGAGTCTGAACGTCAGAAGACAGTTGATCGATTTTAGCATTGCTTGAACAACCAGCCAGCATAGTAGAAGCCAGAATTACCGCGCCCAGTACAAGTTTAGTACGATTCATTATTAACACCCTCTAGATTAAGTTAATCTCCATGTAGCGTTACAAGTATTACACAAAGTTTTTTCGAAAGAGAATAAATTTTTAGTATTAGAGGGGTTTATTTTGATCGTTCGCTCAAAGAAGCATCTTGTTTTAAAAAAAAGTTAAAAAAACGAGGTAAAACAGCCGGATTCTTTCGGATAAGTCCTACTCAGGAAAAAGGGTTTGGGGTGCCTAAGATAAAATGGATTTTTCGGAAAGTTTATTTAGCGGTGCTTAAAAAGAAAAACGCCGCTATTGAAAGCGGCGTTTTTAATTAGCGTTTAGTCGTGCGTTAAGATTATAAAACGTGCACGGAAGAGGTATTGGTGGTGCCACTAGGCACTAACGCACCAGAAACCATCACGACAACGTCGCCTTTCTGTGCCAGACCGCTAGCCAAAGCGGCTTCTTTACCGATACGGTAGAAGTCATCTGTTGAAGCAATCTCGTTGACCAGTTGAGTTATCACGCCTTTGGTCAGGATTAACTGACGAGCGGTCACTTCATTGGTGGTCAGTGCCAAAATGGTTGCTGTTGGGAAGTACTTACGTACTGACTTGGCAGATTTACCACCGCCAGTTGCTACCACGATCACTTTTGCTTCCAGTTTTTCTGCGGTTTCTACTGCACCACGGCAAACGGCTTCAGTGATACGCATTTTGCGATTGTCGTTCAGCGTTTCGATGCGGCTAGGCATGATACGGTCTGTACGCTCACAGATGGTCGCCATGATGGTAACAGACTCTAATGGGTACTTACCCTTAGCACTTTCACCAGACAGCATCACGGCATCTGTACCGTCCAGAATGGCGTTAGCCACGTCGCCTGCTTCTGCACGGGTAGGGCGTGGGTTTTTGATCATGGAATCGAGCATCTGAGTTGCAGTAATAACAACTTTACGTGCGCGGTTACATTTCTCAATCATCATCTTCTGCGCGAAGATAACTTCTTCAACCGGGATCTCAACACCCAGGTCACCACGAGCAACCATGATACCGTCGGATGCTTCCAGGATTTCGTCGAAGTTATTCAGACCTTCCTGGTTTTCAATTTTGGAGATGATCTGAATATGCTCACCACCGTGGGCTTTCAAGTGTTCGCGGATTTCCAGCACGTCTGAACGTTTACGGATAAAGGATGCCGCAACGAAGTCCACGCCTTGCTCACAACCAAAGATCAGGTCAGCTTTATCTTTCTCAGCCAGTGCTGGCAGTTGGATAGAAACACCTGGCAAGTTAACGCCTTTGTTTTCACCTAAATCACCATTGTTCAGCACTTTACATACCACAGTGCTTTCAGTGACTTCGGTGACTTCCATGCCGATCAAACCATCGTCAACCAGCACCGTGTTGCCAATTTTCAGATCAGCAGCAAAGCCAGGGTAGGTCACAGCAACAATGTTGTTGTTACCAATAACGCTTTGATCAGTGGTGAAAGTGAAAGTCTGACCTGCAACCAGAGCAGCATCTTTGCCGCCTTCCAGTTTCATGGTGCGAATTTCTGGGCCTTTGGTGTCCAACAAGATACCGGCTTTCAAGCCAGTTTTTGCCATGACAGCACGGATATTCTTGATACGTTGACCATGTTCTTCATAGTCACCGTGGGAGAAGTTTAAGCGCATAACGTTCATGCCAGCTTTCAGCAGGTTCGTCAGCATTTCTTCGGATTCGGTTTTTGGACCGATAGTACAAACAATTTTAGTCTTTTTCATGACGGATTTTTTCTACAAGTTGTGATGGATTAAAAGCGAATATTCCGTTAAATACAGCAACGGAGTGGAATTTGATTAGTGTCTGGTGTAGCGAAACGTGACCAAGAAGCAAAACATTACTAAGAATAGATGACAGTTGCGGAAATTGAGCGGAAAACTTTAGCACGAGGCTAAACGCATGATCGGTATACGATGGCGTAAATGTGAGTTGTATTTTTTTAGCGTATCGGCAGATCAAGATGCTGAAACCATTCAACTGAAACGACGGTTCGTATTATAAGCGGTAAGTCGCGGGAAATGAAATAGAAAACAGAAACTCATTGCCGATTTTTATAAAAATGGGTCATTAGTCGCGCAAACCTTGAGAATAACACTTGGTTTGTTGCGCAACAAAAAAGTTTTTTAACAATTTTAACAAAATAAAGGGGGAATAATTGTTGAAAACAACATCAATGGATTGAAGGAGATTGAGTCAGATTGATTAGCGCAGGGGGGAATCGGAAATAAGAGAGTGGTGCGTTCTAATGGACTCGAACCATCGACCCCCACCATGTCAAGGTGGTGCTCTAACCAACTGAGCTAAGAACGCATTGAAAAACTAGCAATTTACAATTTCTGGATAATGCGAGAGTGGTGCGTCCGAATGGACTCGAACCATCGACCCCCACCATGTCAAGGTGGTGCTCTAACCAACTGAGCTACGGACGC
>NZ_JAUJTZ010000008.1:0-233240 GCF_030433455.1 Yersinia sp. 22-579
CAAGAAAAACGCTAGACTATGAATCACCCGCAGAGCGTTTTAACCAATGTGTTGCATCCATCGGTTGAACTCACAGCACAAAGGCGACTATCAGATTAGATTTCGCTTGGTTTAACAAGAGGGGCTGGAGCTTATTCCTGTGGCTTACAATTTATAATACTGAGGGTTACAGCATATCAATGGTGTTACTAGATCAGTTTTATTGCTGGGTTGAGATTCGGTTTATTCATGGTCTTATTTCACTACTGGAGAAGGCGGGTGAACACGCTGACTGAACTGGAACAGCCTTCGCTAAGCGCTCGTGACGGCCAATAAACAGGATGAGTTGTAATAACAGCTGTACTTGTCTGCAATATTGGCTTTGTCTGTCCAATTGGCTCTCATATCTTCAGTGGTACGGTGATCTACCATGCCACTCAAATTTTGCTCTGGTGGCACTCTATTCAACCATGTTGGTAGGGTAGCTTGTAGCATCGTGGAGTTATCTCTTTACAAAGGACATTTTGAGGTGTCCTTTGTGCAGAAATAATTTGGCGCGAGTGTTTACTGTAAAGTGACTAATTCACATCATAATATTGTGTATATATTTGTTTTTTTCAACGATATCAGAGCGCATGCGTATATCGATTTTAGGATCTGCCTTTGTGGGGCGTCCCATTTTTTTCTTTTTCTTCAGCTCACTAAAAGAAACAAGCTTGATGTTTGGATCTTCAAGCAGCTTCGCGTCAGGATCGGTAGCAACGGCTTTTCTGATCTCTTTGTCTTCCTCTGGGGTTGGAAGAATAGTACCAGGCTTAAAAGTTGGCATATCTTTGCACCTCATCATACTGAGTTGTAGAATTATTTTACCCTACTGCTAAAAAATATAAATAGCGGTTTAGCTAATTGTTTCTAAGGTATATTATCTTGCAATATATTTATTTAAGTGATGATTTCACTGTTAGGACTGTTATATTAAAAAACTTGCATGCATTTAACTTCTGGTTAAATTATTAGTTTATTAAACTATATAATATTTTAATTTGTATTGTGGGATGTATTTAGTATCGGAAGTTTACCGAGTTATTATCATCTTTTGGGATCCTTATAGAAGGTTAGTAACTAATTTATATTGTTATTAACCATTAGTTGGTTAGTCAAGGTAAGGCCAATAGCCAAAACGTCGTTATGTACCTGTGATAAAACCAGCACCAAGCCTAAATCCTTCCCCCACATTTCCCCCACTTAACTGACTCCCACTTGTTCCCCCACCTGGGTTTTGGCTCGGTGCTCTCAGCCCAGTCATGGCGCGGGTTTGCTCTCTTTCCCCCATTTAGTGTGTATAGGTAAGTGGGAAGTGGGGGATTCGAGGCTAAATTGGTTAAAAATTCGATGTTCCCCCACTTGGTTCCCACTTTATCCCCCGGTTAGTTTCTTGCTGTATTGCTTAATGAATTGGGGCAGATATTCTCCCCGTCAATATGAATCAACCCATCAATTTCCAGCTTGTCGAGCCAGCGGGTAAATTTCTTCGCAACATCAAAACCCATACCGCGCATATCATCCCTCACCAGTGATTTTGTACAGGCCTCGCCACTGGTGGTACGGGAGCGGATAGACTGCCACAGCGCGATATGATTGGCCGTCAGGCGCTGAATACCTGCCAGTTCGGCCTCATAGGGTGAGTTTTCATCGCTGACTTCACGCCCCTGATCACACAGCACCAATGAGTTAACTTCTTCGCCATCGTTATCGATATACAGATTGAGCGGCGAGAGGTCATAGGCCCGTGTGGTGGGTTCTTCTGAATCCTTCATTTTGGTGCAACTCAGCACCAGTGCGCCGCCTTCGCCCTCACGACGGACATTGAATTCGACATCTAACGCCGCACGAAAGGCGCTGGAGCCGCGTGCACCTTTATCCAAATCTTTGCCGGAATGATGGATAACCAGCACCGTCGCGCCGGTTTCTGCCTTGATAAAATCGCAACCCTGAATAAACGCACCCATATCTTTGGCGGCGTTCTCGTCGGAGCCACCAAAGCAGCGAGCCAGCGTATCCAGCACAATCAGGCGCACCGGTGAGCCGGTTTGTGCGGTGACGTCCTGAGCGGCTTTAATTACCTGCTCGACGCTCTCCGGGCTGGCGGGAAAGACCGGGCAGTCAATGCGGTATAGCGATTCAATCGGTGTGCCACCGTTAAACTCCATTTCCCATGCACGGATACGGCGTGGTACGCCAATGCCGCCTTCGCCAACGATATAGACCACCGAGCCTTGCGTCACACGCCGCGAGGCCCACGGCTTACCGGTGGCGATATGGCAGGCCCATGAGACAGCCAGAAAGGATTTATATGAGCCGCTGGGGCCATAAATACTGGCCAGCGTATTGCTCGGCAAATGGCCCTTGATATTGTAATCCTGCGGGGTGTTATAACCGTCGGAACCTTTGCGCAATGGCAGGTTGGTAGCAAATTGCACCGGTTCATTGTCAATCAAAGTGAGCGGCATTTTCATATCCATTCCTTGGGATTGTAGAGTTGGCGGAAAAACTCGATACGGGCGGTGTCCGTTCCGACCTGTTGGCGATAATCATCCCAGTCAGCCTTATCGCCGCTGGGGGGCAGGGTCACCAGCCCATTGACTGCGAGTGCGGCGAGTTCCGCCAGTTGCTTGCCGGGATTGTGGTCAGAGTCTGTTACGTCGTTATCCGCCGCGAGAATAATCTGCGCATCGGGATAACGTTCACGCAATGCCACGGCAACATGGGTCAGATTAATGGCCGAGATAGCGGCCACCACCGTGGCGGCAACAAATCGTGATATGACCAGACCGGTGGCAAAACCTTCAGTAATGATGATTGTTTGTGACAGGGCATGATGGGTGATGGGGATAAATGATGATTTAATCCGCGAGCCGGGCAGTAAGCGTTTTTCTCCCCTAGGGTTGATTAACAGCGCACCGGTAGTTTTGTCGCTCAAATCCACCAATGGCAGCACCATGCTGCCCACATTAAAATGCACTCCGCCAATATTTTTAGCGCTATTGGTGGGCATTAAAAATCCCTGATGTGCCAAGCCCTTATGCAACAGGTAATCACTGGTTCCCTGTGTACAGGTTGCCAGCAGGGCGGTGACTCTTTGTATGATATCGGTGTGAGGGAGTGGTTCAGTTCTTTCTTTGGCGGGCGGTGTTGGGGTTAAGTCTGTTAAGCGGGAGATTTCTCTGGCGGCCTGAATCAAATCACATTGTCGTACCAGAGTGACCAGATCCAGACCATCGCCATGGCCGCAATAGTTGCAGAACCACGTTCCTCGCCCTTTTTTATCATCAAAACGGAAACGGTCTTTACCTCCGCAGACCGGGCAAGGGCCATGTTTGTTGATGCCGGGTATCGGGATGGCTAACGACGACAGTATGCTGCCCCAGTGGTGTTGTGATGCACGCACGATGTTGGAAACAAACCTACTCATGGTTAGCCTCCTCTGCATGCGGTGCTTCATCCAGCATCAGTTGTAGCAAATCCAGCCGTTCAGCCAGAATAAACAGCAGCAGTTCTTTGGTTGTCAGGTCGGTAATTTCGAGCATTGCCCGTACCAGTGCACGACAGTGGTCGACAATTTCTTCAAGCGTGAGTGGGGGAGAGTCAAGCATAGCGCACCCCCGGATGGGTACGAACGTATTGCGGGTACAGACAGTGAAGGGTAGTAGCCATTGGGCCGCCTCCGTTAGGGTATTTATTAAGCTACCCCCAGAGACGCCAAGCCCATTGGGTGGTAGCCCGAACAAGGTTGGCGTACCGGCCCTAACGGATCCCGGCCTTCCTTTCGAAAGCCTTGCCCGGACTACCATAGACAACAGGTGTGCACGAACATTATCCAAGTACATTCTGTGTATGTATTTGGATACCGTCAAAGGGTTCGGAACGCCAATTCCGGCTACGGATTTTGCCGCAGCACCGAGATTATACTGCAAAGCGCCCGCCAGAAAAAAATAAAAAATCATTAGTCGCGACCCTCCTCGCGTTGGTTGAGTCTGATAATGACCCATTCGTCGACTTCACTTTCAACCCAGGCAACTGAACGTGGCCCTAACTTTATTGGGCGGGGGAATTGGTTGAGGCTAATCAAATGATAAATTGATGATTTCTTCAGTCGTATTTTCTCAATCACTTCAGGTAAGCGGATCAAATTAATATCAGACATAGTTACGCCTCCTTGCGGGTATAAACGCGTTCAACATAGCGGCCACGGCCATCACCATGACCCAGATCCATTGAGGTTAATGCTCTGGCTTCAATGCGGGTAAACCCAGCGGCGAGGTAATAACTGATGGCCTCTTGCGCCCAGGCATAGCGCAGACTGTGGGGGGAGTAGTGTCCGGTTAGCCCCAGGCGGGTGGTATGGGAGCGCCAGAAATTCATGGCGGTTTTCAGGTCAGGTTTATCAATGAGTTTGCCGCCGCGTGTTTCTGCAACCTGTTGTGCTTCTTTGACGGCCAGTTTCACCGCTTCACGATCCAAAATACGGGTTTCGCGTGAGCGGCCTCCCTTGGTGCCAAACACCACGGTTAATGTAGTGTGGTTCTGCTCAAGCTCCTTTTGCCATGTTTTCAGTGAGTTGGCACATTGCACCGCCTCTTGTGAACGCAACCCCAGCAAGCGGGCCAGTTGCAGGGCGCAGGCGAATCCTTTGTCCTGCTGTTGGGCGGTGCGCAGGGCGGTTTGATAGACCTTCTCAGGGATGGCGAATTTGCTGCCGGCGCGGCTGGCTCCCCCTAATCCCAACGCTTTGTTGGTCAAGCGTTCTGATAATACGATTTTATCCCGGCCAGCGGATCGGAAAACGGTACGCAATGCTGCCATTTCGTTATGAAGAGAACGACTGGCGATCCCCTGTGAAACACGGTCAGCAATATAACTTTCAACATGCTTTGCTTTTAGGTGTTTAACATCACGCACCTGAATATTAAGGGCCAGTAAATGTCGGCTAAATCTGTCCATAATTCGAATACGGTCATGAACGGTTTTATGGCTCCCCCCAGCTTGCTTAGCCAGTATTTTCATCTCACGGCTTAACTTACTCATAGCGAACTTCTCCCAAACAATGTCAACGAGCTGCATTTCTCTGGCGCATGGGGAATGGCAGGTTATCTGCCTTGAACGATACCTGTGCGCCAGAGCGGGCAGCCGTTGAGGTATTGCGGGGTATAGGTGATGCACTCGGTGCAGCCTCCTGCTATTGCAGGTCATCCCCTCAGGCTGTGGGCCTGCCTCGGTATCGGTTCAAACTCCGGTAGAAGTGGTCAATCTGACGTGTTGAAGCGGTGTCAGATGCATGACGCGTTGGTGAAGTCGCTTATCTCAACGGCTGAGGCGGGGGTGTGCTATGGCGTCACTTTCACACGTAAAAGTGACGCCACGAGCCACACGCAGCAAAGCCAGCGCTAGCAGATGCCTTGCGGCATAGCAGAGCGCAGCCAGCGGCGTGTAATACGCGCCAGAAATTGAGGTATAAGGAGTCTTTAGATGCCGTGATGCATCTTGCGTTAAGTGTGCAAATAACAGCGTTGCCACTGATAGAGCTACGGCTTAGAAGGCCGTTGCTCTACTGAGGCGAGTTATTCGCTTGGTTGATAACACATGACAGTATCCTCGACAGGCAATACCGCTTGGTCAGGAAATGCTCTTTGTTAGCCATTTCGTTAGTAGAAGTAAGCCCTAATCACCAACATGGGTGACACCCATTCTCAAGGGTTGACGGATGTGACGGTATAACGTTTTTCTAAAGCTTAGGCAGCATGTTGTGGTCGCTCGAAAGCGTCAGTCTCAGACCACACTCCATTCCATATGACTTTGGCTTTATGACCACCCGAAGGCGTTTCTCTCAGGTCATTGGTATCATCCTGATACTGGAAACATTGGCGACTGTCATCGACAGCGAGTTTACATGGGGGAAATTACGGCAAGAATGAGATAGCTGCAAGTTATTGGAAGCTGTAATAAGGAAAGGTAATGAAGAGGGGCGGGGCGCTATATTGCTTTGGTTGCAAAATGTATCTTGAGAGCCCCAAAGTAGAACTATTTTGGCCAGACAATGCAGCATGCACTGTCGCAGAATCAATTTTTAGAATGTGTATTGCAAAATAATACCTGTAAGTGATGCGATCACAAACGATATGGCGCAAAGAAATGACAAGATATTCGAGAAAGGGACTTTATATTTCGATGACATCTACAACATTAGCCAAGAATCCTGATAAATAGGGAATTTCCAGGGGAGAGCCGCAGAACGCCAAGAGAGTTGTGGGGAATAGGAATAGTGTTTCTTGTGTGAAATAAGCTACCTATCTATAACCAAGAACCTACATTCCAATCAAGTCTGGTGACAAATCACTCACGCAGTATATAATGGATATAACCGATATCTCCATTTGCACGACGAGGTGAGTGATGCCGAGTAGAGTGAACACCGTGCGGCGTAAAGAATTTCCTTATGAAATTAAGACCCTGAGTGGGAACGAGCTGCATAACTTCAATACGCATGCTGATTCTGAGTATTTGGTCATTGATTTGGGGAATGTGAAAGGCCGTCATTCAGACTTTAATAAAACAATAGAGGTGGCGATGAGTGCGGCAATGAACGCAGTGCTGGCCTCTATGCCTGAACTTGCTCCGGTAGCGAAAAAGAGTAAAGCGGCAAGCCTCCCATCGGCTGTTAAGTCGGTTAACGAGGCTGTTGATGGGGCAGATAAGCAGGCTCGTGCAGCGCGTAACGCTCAGCGCCGTGAACAGCTTAATGCCAGGATACTTGCAGATTCCGTATGGCTGACAGCGCGTGAATTGTCAGAAAAAGCGAGTTTCAAAAATACCAATCCCAGCGCAGGGCCGAACCGCTGGAAGTCTGCTGGCCGGATTTTTGCACTTCAGCTTAATGGAAAAGACAAATACCCCGAATACGCATTAGATGAAGGGTTCCGCCCGATCCCAGTGGTTAAGCAAGTGATATCTCTATTAGGTGAAAAGAAAACACCTTGGGGGTTGGCTATCTGGTTTGGTTCTGAAAACAGTTGGTTAGGTGGGAAAAAGCCAAAAGATGTGCTGGCAACTATGCCAAAGCAAGTTTTGCTAGCAGCACAGGCTGAAGCAGAGGGAGGGGCTCATGGCTGATTCAGACGACAAGGATAATGTTGTCAGAAAAGTACCTGTACCCAAGGCCGATTTACAAGTGAACTTCACCACCTGGATTGCTGGGAAGCTTATCTACCGGATACATTCGGCGGAGTTTACCGCTACTCAGTTCAATCCAGGCAAAGGAAATGCACGATTTAGTCCGATGGATAATGGTGTATCCACTCTATACGGTGGAGTGAGTACCAATGTTGCGGTAATGGAAACTATTTTTCATGACCTGCCCCCCGATTCTGCCGGTGCGCCATATGATTTAGGCAAGTTAAAGGGATTGGTGCATTCCGCAGTGAAACCCAGTGAAGATTTGCATCTTGTTGATCTCAATCCAAAGACATTACGAAAAATGGGCGTGAAAAGGGCCGATATTTTGGATTCATCGGCGGATCAATATGTGTTCACCCGTGAATACTCTGTAGCAATACATCAGGCTTATCCTGCTGCACAGGGCTTACAATGGTCTTCTAAACAGCATGGTGACACTGCTGTAATGCTTTTTGGCGACAGGGTAAGGTCAGAGCAACTTGGGGTTGATATTGAATCTGAAAGGGTGCTTGAGTCAGAAACGGTGATGGACGTGATAGAACAAGAGGCTGATCAACTTGGTGTGGTACTTATTGAGCCGCAGGGTGGTAACGAGCCAGGTAAAATATAACACGTCAGATCCTTTCGTTGGCCTCAAAAATCCCAATGCTGAAAAGACACAAAACTCTCAAGGGGTCAAAAACGTGATCTACCACATTTTAAAGTTTAAAAATAAACTTATCTTACAAAGAGTTGTGTTTATTTTTCGAGTCCGGCCTTCACACCATTAGTATGAAAATCAAGTCACCGTAGGGGGCCACTTTTCCATTCTGGTATTTTTACGTCCATTACCAGCTATCACCACTGGGGGGCAAAATAGGGGTCAGCTCGGTTCGGAAAATTTGTGACCCCCAAATATGCGCCAGATATAGGTGGTAGGGTCAATCTGGTGATGAGTTTTCAATTGATTTTTCCACACCATCTTGTGTCCAAAGATTTACAGCAAAATCGAACACATCTATAAAATCCATATTCAAGCTCCCCAAAAAATATAAGTAAAAATTAGCCTATTTAGCTGCAATCTTTTTTCCCCACCAAATCATCAATTCTTTTCGGTGTTCAATATATGTTGAACGATTATACGCGCGTCTAACTTCATTTTTATCACTATGCGCTAGCGCAGCCTCAATCACATCAGCATTAAACCCAGCCTCATTCATGGCTGTACTGGCGATAGAACGTAAACCGTGAGCAACGAGCTTCCCTCCATAACCAATACGCTTCAATGCGGCATTGGCTGTCTGGCTATTCATTGGCTTACGCGGGTCATTACGGCTAGGGAATACATACTGACGATTGCCACTGATTGGACGCATGATTTCGAGTATTTCTAGTGCTTGATCTGACAGCGGAACGATATGATCGCGCTTTGCCTTCATACGTTCTGCCGGTATACACCACTGCTTATTCTCAATATCGATCTCTGACCAGGCTGTTGCTGACGCCTCCGCAGGACGTATCAGTGTCAATAATTGCCATTCAAGCAAGCAGCGGGTTGGTATCGAGAGATTACTCATGGCTATGGTGCGCATAAGTTTAGGCAATTCTTCGGGGCGTATGGTGGGCATATGCTGCTTTTTAGGCCTTTCAAAAGCATTGCCAATACCCGATGCAGGATTGGCATCAATCAAACCTACATTGACTGCATAGATCATTATCTCGTTAATACGTTGTACCAACCGCCGGACTGTTTCTAATGCTCCGCGTGCTTTGATGGGTTCTAATACCTGAATCAGGGCGCGAGCTTTGAGTTCTTGAACGGGGACATTCTCTATGCTGGGTAAGATGTCTTTTTCGATAGAACGCCAAATATCTTTCGCATGGGCGGCACTAACGTGGCTTTCTTTCAACTCGAACCATTTGCGGGCGACGTTTACGAAAATACTCTCTTCAGCTATCTGGAGTTTTTCGGCTTCCTCATCAGCTCTTGCTTGCGGATCAACCCCTCGCACTAACATTGCCAGTTTCTCTGTTCGTACCTCTCTGGCATCAGCCAAAGAGAGTGCAGGGTACGCACCGAGGCTTACCATTGTGCGTTTACTACTGTTGGGAAGTTGATAGCGGAAACGCCAGATTTTCTTGCCGGTAGTTTTGACTAACAAAAATAAGCCATCTCCATCATGGAGAGTTAGATCTTTGTCGGTGGCTTTTGCTTTTTGTACTTCGGTGTGGGTGAGGGGGCGTGTTGTCCTTGCCATGTATGGTTCTTCCCTTAATTGGTATACGTCCATTGGTATCTATCTTAGCGTATACCAATTTGTATACCAATTGTCTCTGGCTTCAGGCGGATATCCTTGGACTACTACAGACACAAAAAAGCCCGCAAACCTAGGTGGGATGCGGGCTCTTCGTACTTCACCGGACTTATCTGGTAATAACCGGTTTAACATTTGGTGGAGCTGGGGGGATTTGAACCCCCGTCCGAAATTACTACGCCGTCGGCACTACATGCTTAGTCCAGTCATTACATTCGCCGGTTAGCTGCGGACGGACACGCCACTAACAAACTATCCTGATTGGGTTTAACGCTTTCACCCCAGGCAAGGTGTCCACGCGATCTCTTTTAGGTTTGACCTCTCTTGATCCCCGTCCTAAGAGCGGAGGCTAGGGAGAGAGGGAATCTTCAGTTTCTTAGGCTGATTAAGCTGCTAAAGCAGCAGATTCGTATTGCGAGTCGTTTGCAATTATTTTTTTTGCGGTTTTTTACGAGGCCTCCGCACCTCGGCATGCACCTTGGGTTTCGCGAATCCCGTCGAATCCAGAATCAGCCCCAAAGAACTTCGCTAGTATAACAGAACTATGTCCTGCTAAGCCAGTCACTTAACGATTTGCGTGCTTCATGATGCGCGCTTTGTCTAACTTCCACTCACGATCTTTGATGTCATCGCGCTTATCGTGGTCTTTTTTACCTTTGGCGACACCGATTTTAACTTTAACCCAAGCATTTTTCCAATATACGGAAAGGGCAACTACAGTAAATCCGTCGCGATTAACTTTACCAATCAACGAATCCAGTTCGCGTTTGTTTAGTAGCAGTTTACGGGTACGCATTGGCTCGCAGACAACATGTGTCGATGCCACGTTTAACGGTGTAATGGTGGCACCGAACAAGAATGCCTCACCGTTTCTAAAGGTTACGTAGCTATCACTAATGTTGGCTTTGCCAGCACGCAGAGATTTTACTTCCCAACCTTGCAATGAAAGGCCTGCCTCGAACTCTTCTTCAATGAAGTACTCATGGCGGGCACGTTTGTTTTGCGCAATGGTTGCGGAACCGGGTTTGTATGCTTTTTTCTTTGTCATAGTATTGATCATTATACTGTATGCGGAGGCGAATGAAATCCTTTCCCGCAGGATGCCTGTGCATTTTGTCTCATTTGTTGCAAGGAATGACTAGCAGATTTTTTGTCTGGCGGTGGATAAATGGTATTATCAGTGCGTTTTATGTCTCACAGGAAATGTTATGCCACAAATTAGCCGCTCTGCGTTGGTGCCATTTAGCGTAGAACAGATGTATCAACTGGTTAATGATGTTCGCTCTTATCCAGAGTTTTTACCGGGTTGTACTGGAAGTCGGGTACTTGACGCTACTGAAAATGAAATGACGGCTGCCGTCGATGTTGCTAAGGCCGGAATAAGCAAAACTTTCACGACACGCAATACACTCACTGATAACCAGAGTATTGATATGCAACTGGTTGATGGGCCGTTTCGTAAATTAATGGGGGGATGGCATTTTACCCCACTAAGTGCGGATGCTTGCAAGGTTGAATTGCACCTTGATTTTGAATTTACTAATAAGTTGATTGAGTTAGCTTTTGGTAAGATATTCAAAGAATTAGCCGGTAATATGGTGCAAGCGTTCACCCAGCGAGCGAAAGAGGTTTACAGTGTCTGATATTCGCGTTGAGGTAGTTTATGCTTTACCTGAACGCCAATATTTGCGTACCGTTTCTCTTGAGGCTGGAAGCACAGTTGAAGAGGCAATTAAAGCTTCAGGTTTGCTTGAGTTGCGCCCTGATATTGATCTCACAAAGAATAAAGTGGGGGTTTATAGTCGCCCGGTGAAGCTTGGCGATAAGCTTAATGATGGGGATCGAGTTGAGATATATCGTCCATTAATTGCAGATCCTAAAGAGCTACGTCGGCAGCGCGCTGAACAAGCAAAAAAATAAGGCACAATTTGCGCCTTATTTTTGTAGTAGCCCTGGACTGCGTTGAAGAAGAATGAGTACTGTCATGTTGCTGCATAAGCATTAATAGACTCTGAGCCTAAAAACCTAATCAGCATTCGCTCCCTCAATGTGTTCTGCAATCTTCGGTTAAATTAATTTCCTGATAACGTTGGATCATTTTTGATATCAGTCAGTACACCACTGCTATCGAAGGTCAACGTTAATGTTTGTTGTGTGACTTTCTCGTGACCAGGTTGCTGGCGGAATACGTAGAACCAGGTTTTAGTGCCGAACGGGTCCTGTAGCATTGGGGTGCCTAAGGTATATGCCACTTGTTGCTGGGTCATACCCTTATGAATTTTGGACGCGTCATTAGGTGATAAATAGTTACCCTGATTAATATCAGGCCGGTAGACCACCTTCTCCAGCGTTGAACAACCCGCAGTAAGCATTGCAAGCATCACAGCGGCGGCAGTCAGCATTTTACAGCGCATAGTAATCACATTCCTTTAGGGCGTAGGATGACGATGATAATAGACCTTGCAGCAGTTGGAAACCTTTACAGGGCACCTGTATGACCTCTGGAAAGGAAAAAAGTTAATCTTTTCTATGCTGCGAGCAATTCTTTTGCATTTGCCAAGGTGTTTTTCGTCACTTCACTACCGCCCAGAAGGCGCGCCAATTCTTGTAAACGGGCTTTTTTATCTAACCGATGCATATGAGTTTCAGTTTCATTGCCATCAGTTTGTTTACTCACAAAGAAATGTTGATGACCACAGCCTGCTACTTGCGGCAGGTGAGTGACACACATAACTTGAGTGGATTCACCCAATTGGCGTAACAGGCGACCCACTATGGCTGCTGTTGGCCCACTGATACCTACATCGACTTCATCAAAGATAAGTGCAGGCGTGTCCATTTTGCGCGCTGTAATAACTTGAATAGCCAATGCGATGCGAGAAAGCTCACCACCTGAGGCAACTTTAGCCAGCGGCTGTAGTGGTTGGCCGGGGTTTGTGGTAACACAAAATTCGACTCGGGTAGCCCCTTCAGCACTCAGGTGCTCAGGTTCAAACAGCGTTTCAATAGTGAATTTGCCATGTGGCATGGACAGTTCGCGCATGCTTTCGGTGATCAGCGCTGCCAATTCGTCAGAATAATGTTGGCGTTCTTCATGTAACCGCTTGGCGATAGCTAATGCATGCTGATAGTGAGTATTTACAGCATGGCTGAGCTGCTCGTGATCATTTTCTTGTTGTGAGAGCTGTTCTTGCTCATCCAATAGTTGTTGATGAAATTGTGGTAACTCTTCCGGTGTAACATGGTGTTTGCGAGCCAGATTTAATTGACGAGATAACCGCTGTTCCAGTTCATACAGACGATTCGGATCCATATCAAATTGTTCGGCATAGTGACGCAATTCATCACTAGCTTCACTGATTTGGATCGAGGCCTCTTCCAGCATATTCAGCAAATTATTAAATTGCTCATCCATTCCTGCCAGCTCTGTGAGTTGGTGCTTGGCTGAGTAGAGTTGGCTGAGAATATTATTCTGCTCATCATCAGACAGTAACTGTAGGGTTTGTTGGCTGAGTGATAACAACTGGCCACTGTTTGCCAGACGCTTATATTCGACATCAATTTGTTCATATTCCCCAGCTTGTGGGGCAAATGAGTTCAGTTCTTTTAACTGATATTGCAATAGCTCATGACGAGCATTACGTTCCAGTGATTGTTGCTGATGCAGCACCAGAGCACGGCAGCTTTGGTGCCAGATTTGATAGGCTGCTTTCATTTCAGTGAGCAGGACAGATTGGTTTGCGTAAGCATCTAGCAATTGCTTTTGATGATCAGGTCTTAGCAATAGTTGATGGGCATGCTGGCCGTGGATTTGAATTAAATGCTGCCCCAGTTCCCGTAATTGGGACAATGGCACGGCTGTCCCATTAATAAACCCTCTTGAGCGGCCATCGGAGCCAATAGCACGCCGCAGCAAACACTCGTTGCTGTCATCCAGATGATTGTCTTCCAACCATTGTCGGGCTGATGGGGTGTCTGCTAATGAGAAACGAGCACAAATATCAGCGCGGGTTGCCCCCAAACGCACCATACTACCGTCTGAACGGCTGCCAAGGCATAACCCCAATGCATCTATGGCGATGGATTTACCCGCCCCCGTCTCACCAGTAATTGCTGTCATTCCAGGTTGAAAATCAATTTCTAGCTCACGCACAATAGCAAAGTTACTGATGGTTAATTGGGCCAGCATGGTAAATCTCCTGTACATAAACACATATCTGTATTTGAATACAGTATAGGCTGGTTTTATATACAGTAAAGTCCCTAATGCACTTTTTAGAATAATTTTTTTGACCAACCCAACTTTGTACTTAACGTATTGAAATAGCTGTAGTCCTTGGGGTGAATAAGATTGAGGTGGAAATCACTGCGCCGAATTAACACCTCTTCCCCTTCCTGAATCGGCAGTGCTATCTGACTGTCACAACTAATTTCCAGGTCACTGGTGATTTGGGAAAACTTAAGGCGGATGGTACTGCTACTATTAATAACCAGCGGGCGAGCAGTCAGAGTGTGCGGGAACATGGGAACCAAAACGATGGCATCCAGTGTTGGTGTTAATATAGGGCCACCCGCAGAGAGTGAATAAGCGGTAGAACCGGTAGGTGTGGCGATAATTAACCCATCAGAGCGCTGGGAGAAGGCGAAGCGATCATCAATATACACTTCGAATTCTATCATGTGGGCAACTTTACCCGGATGCAAAACCACTTCATTGATTGCTGTACTGATGCGGCTTTGCTGATTTGTTCGTGTGACTTGCGCTTCCAGCAAGAAACGTTGTTCGCTGAGATATTCGCCTTCCAGCACATCGGAAAGCTGTTGTTGAGCATTATCGGGGTCTAAATCGGTCAAAAAGCCCAGATTGCCTCGGTTGACACCGATCACTTTGATATCATAGCGGGCCAATACCCGAGCAGCACCCAGCATATTGCCATCACCGCCAACCACGACGGCTAAATCGGCTTGTTGGCCGATATCAGCCAAACTACCGGTAACGGCATCGGTTAAATTGAGATCCTTAGCAATCTGTTGTTCCACCATAACGTCATAACCTCTGGCGTTTAACCAATGGTAGAGCATTTCATGGGTGGCAAGTGCGGCCGGGTGCCGTGGGTGACCGACAATACCAATACAATTGAATCTTTTATTATTCATTGCCGTGATTTTCCTCAATGGGGTGTCTTTTACCCCACATTATGACCGGTTCCCTTGAATCCCCGGTTTTGATCCCCATAATAAGCCAAGTAGCGAGATTAATGCTAAAACGCGGAGATATCCATGAGTAGTAAAGAACAGAAAACACCAAACGAGCAAGTCTCGGAAGAAATGGAAAATGCAGCAGAGCAGCAAGTGGAAGCGACACAAGAGACGGGTGAAGGTGTAGATCCGCGTGTTGCCGAGCTTGAAGCGCAGTTGGCTGCAGCTGTACAGCGTGAGCGCGAAAGCTTGCTACGCGCCAAGGCTGAAGTTGAGAATATCCGTCGTCGTACCGAACAGGATGTTGAAAAAGCGCATAAATTTGCGTTAGAAAAATTTTCAGCTGAATTATTACCTGTGATTGACAATCTGGAGCGTGCGCTGGATACAGCTGATAAAACCAATGCTGAATTGACAGCAATGATCGAAGGCGTCGAACTGACCCTAAAATCATTGCTTGATGCTGTCGGTAAATACGGTATCCAAGTTGTCAGTGAAACTAACGTGCCGTTTAACCCTGAAGTTCATCAGGCGATGACGATGCTTGAATCAGCGGATCACGAGCCAAATCACGTCATGATGGTGATGCAAAAAGGCTATACGCTGAATGGCCGTTTGTTACGTCCGGCGATGGTCGCGGTATCTAAAGCGAAAGCTTAAGGTGTCCTGATGTGGAAAGGCACCTTTGCGGGTGCCTTTTTTGTTTGTTTTCTTCAGTAAATGACGTTTTATTCAGCTGTTGGCAATTTAGGTTGCCAGTCAATCGGTTGCTGACCCTGCTGCTGCAAGAGTTGGTTCGCTTGTGAGAAGTGCTTACAACCAAGAAAACCGCGATGTGCGGAGAGCGGTGATGGATGTGGGGCTTTTAAAATAAAGTGGCGCTGGGTATCAATGATACGGCCCTTTTTCTGAGCATGTGCTCCCCACAACATAAAAATCACACCATCACGATGTTCATTCAGTGCTGCAATGACTTTATCGGTAAAGGTTTCCCAGCCAAGGTTGGCATGTGAGTGCGCGTTACCTGCTTCGACAGTCAGTACGGTATTGAGCAGCAATACACCTTGCTCGGCCCAGCTTTGTAAGAAGCCATGATTGGGGCGTTGGAAGCCGGGAATATCGGTAGCCAGCTCTTTGTAGATATTGACCAAAGAGGGCGGTGCTGGGACACCTGGCAAGACAGAAAATGATAACCCATGAGCCTGATTAGGGCCGTGGTAAGGGTCTTGGCCCAAAATAACCACTTTGACCTGATCCAATTCG
The DNA here is from genome assembly GCF_030433455.1 of Yersinia sp. 22-579. Lineage (NCBI taxonomy): Bacteria > Pseudomonadati > Pseudomonadota > Gammaproteobacteria > Enterobacterales > Yersiniaceae > Yersinia > Yersinia sp. 22-579. Next base: position 15,966 of record NZ_JAUJTZ010000008.1, read on the forward strand.
GTCAGGCGAAAAGCATTAAATACATCGTGTTGTGCCGGATAAATGGTTTTGCCAGCATTGCGCTCTGCTGCCACATAGGCCAGCGTATCTTTAAAGTAAGGTTGTTCTTTTTCCTGGCCGATCACATCGTGCCAGGTAAGGGAGGCGGACATAAACACTCTCCTTGGTTTCTGTAAGATATTGATGTGCTCTAGCTTACCGGTTCAAACCTGTGAGTGAAACCGCTAAACCTAAGTCTGTGACGTAGTGATGTTTTTTTGACCATTCCATGTAAAAAATGTTGAAAATTTACAAAAATAATTGCTCTGGACCAGATTGATAAAATTGATATAAAACATAAATTTGCCAGTGACATGATTGCCGTGGTGGCCGAAAGATTGATTTAAGTCAAAGAATTGCAGCGGTCTGACTGGTATATAGAACAATAAGACAACAATGGTTTTACCAAATAACCAAGATAGTTTCTCCCCCTTGGAATTTATAGCCGTATTACGGAGGCACCAAATGATTACTGGTATTCAAATTACTAAAGCTAACAATGAAGCCTTGCTGAACTCTTTCTGGCTGCTGGATGATGAAAAAGCTGAGCTACGCTGTGTTTGCGCGAAAGCTGGTTATGCAGAAGATCAAATTGTTCCGGCAAGTGAGTTAGGCCAGATCGAATATCGTGAAATTCCGTTGGAAGTACAACCAACGGTACGTGTTGAAGGTGGTCAGCATTTGAACGTAAACGTTCTGCGCCGCGAAACACTGGAAGATGCAGTCAAGCATCCAGAAAAATATCCTCAGTTGACGATTCGTGTATCTGGCTACGCCGTACGTTTCAACTCACTGACACCAGAACAACAACGTGATGTGATTACTCGTACTTTCACTGAAAGCCTGTAATTTTTGTCATAATAATTAAGTCTCAAATTCTGAAGGGAGCCTCTGTGGCTCCCTTTTTTGTTCCTGTGATTTGTTTATCGAGAAGTTAGACTGAGATCACAATATTCAATTTATATAAATAAATCTTACCATTTTCATTTAAGAACTCATCCGATGTGTCGATAGATAAAGTTATTGAGGTTGACTCAATATTGGGATTACCTATCGACAAGGAGTTGGCATGAGTATATCTGTTAGTTTAGCCCGACCTGTTCCATTAGCAGGGTTGATGAACCAGGCGCAACCAATAGAGCAGGTCAAGAAAGAGAACGCTACTCCTGTTGGGTCTCCGGACCAGCATCAAAAAGAACCCCCCCTCCTAACTCCCACTCAGGCAGGTAATGATGTTTATTACAGCATGCTGGCCAGCCTTGGAATATCACGTAGTGAACGTGTTTTAGCTGCCAGCGACAATGTACCTATATCAAGTGGACAAGGATCACAGCAAGCGGACTATTCATTAGCATTACTCGCGAAAGATGTTTACGCTCCAGCTGCGGGAAGCGTCGGCGGATTTACACGGTTGGGTGATGCCGCGTTGCTTTCGGCTGGGATAGACCCGGCGAGCCTATCTGATACAGCTTCAGGGTTTCAGGCTGGGATTTACAGTGATAACCAACAGTATGTCCTCTCTTTCGCGGGTACCAATGATATTCAGGATTGGTTAAGTAATATCCGGCAAGCAACAGGTTATGAGGATGTTCAATATAATCAGGCTGTTGCTCTGGGAAAAACAGCTAAAATGGCATTTGGTGATGCACTGGTCATTACCGGCCATTCATTAGGCGGTGGGCTGGCAGCCACGGCTGCATTAGCTAGCGGGACTTTTGCTGTAACATTTAATGCCGCCGGTGTTTCTGACCACACATTAAATCGTTTGGGCATGAACCCTGCTCAGGCGCGGCAGTCGGCGGAGGGTGGTGGCATACGACGTTATAGTGAGCAACATGACTTATTGACGGATACTCAGGAGTCAACCTCACTCATTCCTGATGCAATTGGCCATAAGATCACATTGGCTAATAGCGATAAACTGGCGGGGCTAAATGACTGGCTGCCACACAAACACCTCGAACGTAGCCTTGCGGCGCATGGTATTGATAAAGTGCTCAGTTCCATGAATGAACAACAACCTTGGGAGCGGCAGTATGCCTGAATCAACACTGGCAATGAGAGTGAAACGCCATTTGCGTTACGCTATCTACGGTGTTTTGATGCCATTAATCAGTTTTGAGGGGCAGGCAATGACAGAGATTAATATCGCGTTTACCGATCCGCTGGTCATGCCAATTGCAGATGCGATTGTTCATGGCAATGTGAAGCAGATCCATCAGTTAGCCACTAAATCATTGCTACAACAGCAAGGTGAGCAGGCCGTGACACTTATGCAGTGGGCTATCCTCAATCAACAACCTGAAAGTTTGGCGGCATTGTTGCAAGAACATGCAGATCCTTTTCAGCCCGGAATGCAGGGTGATACCGCCTGGCACACAGCTGCCACTGTGCAAGATGCGCATTACATGCAAATTTTGCTTAAAAACAATATTCGGCCTGATGCCAGAAATAGTGTGACACTCGCAACGCCTTTAGCGGCTGCTATCATGGCAGGGCGCGAGATCCAGGTGATCCTGTTGTTGGTCGCTGGTGTTGATCCGAATATTGCCGATCGTGTGGGTGATACGCCGTTACATTTAGCAGGTAAAAGTAATGCGCCGGATTTAGCTTTGCGTTTGCTCAAAGCTGGTGCTGACCCTGAAGCCCGTAATAAGCAGGGCGCGACATTCCAACAGTATTTAGCGATGACGCCGCTGAACATCCAAAGTGCTGAAATGCAGCAAAAATATCAGCAATTGAATATTTGGCTTCGTGGTAAAAAACTTGCAGAGGTTTACCAGCAATAGTGTTTGAACGGCTTGTTTTAGGCTGAAATACCCAAAAGTAGTACTTCACTGTAAAATCAGGTTCTGTAGTTTGAATCCGTTTGATAACAAATAAAAAAGCCGCTGTTTATAAGCGGCTTTTTTGTCAGGGTGCAGAATTAACTCGCACTCTTGGTATCGGGCTTGTCCTTTGGCTTACGGCGCTTACCCACATTCTTAGCATCACGATGGCGAACCTTAACCTTCGTTTTCTCTTTACCGGCTTCTTTTAGCTCTTTACGCTTCGCTAAAACTTTTTTAGACGGTTTACCTGTGCTTTTCTCGCTCGGCGCTTTACTGGTTGGTCGCAGCTCATCAATCACTCGTGGCTTTAATGGCTCTTTCAGATAACGACCTATTCTGCCCAGCAATAAATGGTCATGCGCTTCAACCAGAGAAATAGCAACCCCTTTACGCCCTGCGCGGCCAGTACGACCGATACGGTGAAGATAGACGTCAGCAGTCAGCGGTAAATCAAAGTTGAACACGTGGCTGATATCGTCGATATCCAGACCGCGCGAAGCCACATCCGTTGCAACCAGAACGTTAACCCGACCATCGCTTAAACGAATCACGGCTTCGGTACGTTTGGCCTGAACCATTTCACCCTCAAGGAACCAGGCATTAATTCCAGCTTCGCGTAACCAACTGACCAGTTGATGTACCTTTTCACGGGTACGCACAAAAATAATGGATTTCTGTACTTCTGGTTGCTTCAGTAAATGCACCAGCAAGGCAGTTTTGTGCTCAATATTGTCTGCGCGGTAATACCATTGCTGAATTTTTTTACGTTCACGGCGTGATGGGTCAGCTTCCAACTCTACCGGCTCAGTCAGGATGCGCTCCGCAAACTCACGGATAGCTTCACCTTCTAGCGTGGCCGAGAAAAGTAAGGTCTGTTTGCGCCAGCGGGTTTCTGCCGAGATAGTTTCAATATCCTGTGCGAAGCCCATATCAAGCATACGGTCAGCTTCGTCCAGAATCAGGGTTTCTACCGCCCGACAGTCAAAGTTTTCTTCTTTGATGTATTGCAGTAAGCGGCCGGTTGTCGCCACTACAATATCCTGATTCTCACTAAAGACTTCCGCGTGGTTCATATAAGCGACACCACCAGTGATGGTCGCGATATCCAGTTGGGTATGCTTGGCAAGCTCACGGGCTTGATCTGCCACTTGCATGGCTAACTCACGAGTTGGCGTCAGGATCAAAATCCGTGGTGGGCCAGATTTTTTGCGTGGGAAATCCAGCAAATGCTGCAAGGCGGGCAGCAAAAAGGCGGCAGTTTTGCCGGTACCTGTTGGTGCCGAACCCAATACATCGCGCCCATCCATAGCTGGCGGAATAGCCGCAGCTTGAATGGCAGTCGGGCGCTCATAGCCTTTGTCGCGCAATGCGTCAATCAGGCGTTCATCGAGATCGAGTTCGGAAAAATTGGTTACAGTCATGGTCTTCCTCTACTTGGGGCGCCGATTATAGACGGGTTAGCCGAATTCTTCACCTGTTTAAGCGGTAATGATGTCTTTTCCCTTCAATCATATTGTCCTATGCTACGCCGGTTATAGATTCTGGTGACTAATGTGGGCGAGCAATTGAAAAAAAAACCGATGTTACGCGGTGGTGGTTTTACTTTTAAACAATTCTTTGTGGCACATGATCGCTGCGCGATGAAAGTGGGCACAGATGGTGTCCTACTTGGTGCTTGGGCACCGGTAGAAAAAGCGCGCAAAGTGCTGGATATTGGCTGCGGCAGCGGGCTTATTGCTTTGATGATTGCCCAGCGTTCGACACCCGAGGTCATGATTGATGGTGTAGAGCTAGAGCCAGGGGCGGCGGCGCAAGCAAGCAGCAATGTAGCACAATCGCCGTGGGCGGATCGTACTCATATTTATCAGCAAGATGTGCACCAGTTCGCTGAAAACCATCTTCATCAGTATGACCTGATTGTCAGTAACCCACCTTATTTTGCTCCGGCGGTCGCCTGTCGCGATGAAGCTCGGGATACTGCACGTTACACCGGCTCCTTAACTCACGATGCTTTACTGAATTGCGCGGAGAAGCTTATCACAGAGAACGGTGTTTTTTGTGTGGTTTTACCCCACGATTTGGGGGAAGAACTTTCCCGTCTTGCCGTACAACAAAATTGGTTTATTCGTTGTCAGGTTGATATCAGAGATCGCCCCGGCAAGCCATTACATCGCATGCTGCTAACGCTATCACGCCAGGCTGGTGAGACTGAATTCCAGCAACTGGATTTACGTCAATCGGAAGGGGTGTATTCACCGGAATTCTGCGCATTAATCAGCGATTTTTATTTAAACTACTAGCGGGTTATTAAAACGAGAGAAAAGAGGAAGTAGGGCGCGATACTTTGTGTTTACAAAATACGGTGTTCACAAAATATGGTACTCACAAAAATATGTGCGCCCTGAATGGTATTATGGATGGAGAATGGTCGGTTTTGGATTCTCAAGTTGCTCTGGATAGTCAAGGGTGTAATGCAACCCGCGACTCTCTTTGCGATCCATGGCGCAACGCACGATTAGCTCAGCAACTTGTACCAGATTGCGCAATTCCAGCAGATTATTCGAGATACGGAAATTGGCATAATATTCATCAATTTCCTGCTGTAATGTTGTTATGCGGCGTAAGGCCCGCTCTAAGCGTTTGGTCGTACGGACAATGCCGACGTAATCCCACATAAATAAGCGTAATTCGTGCCAGTTATGTTGGATGACAACACGTTCATCGGAGTTATCAACACGGCTTTCGTCCCAGTCTGGCAAATGCGGAGCCAGCTTGGCCGTCGGTAAACGCAAAAGAATATCTTCGGCCGCAGACCAGCCATAGACCAGGCATTCAAGCAACGAGTTAGACGCCATGCGGTTAGCGCCATGTAAGCCGGTATAGCTGACTTCGCCAATTGCATATAACCCGTCCAGATCCGTGCGACCGTGTTGATCGACCATCACGCCGCCGCAGGTATAATGTGCGGCTGGAACGATTGGAATGGCTTCTTTAGTTAGGTCTATACCCAATGACAGCAGTTTTTCGTAGATCATCGGGAAGTGCTGCATCACGAAATCGGTGGGTTTATGGCTGATATCGAGGTACATACAATCCGCGCCAAGGCGTTTCATTTCGTGGTCGATGGCGCGCGCGACGATATCTCGTGGTGCGAGTTCGCCTCGGGCATCAAAATCGAGCATGAAACGGCTGCCATCTGGGCGTTTTAGGTAGGCACCTTCGCCACGTAAGGCTTCGGTCAGTAAAAAGTTGCGAGCTTGCGGATGGAACAGGCAAGTAGGATGGAACTGGTTAAATTCCAGATTAGCAACCCGGCAACCAGCACGCCATGCCATGGCAATGCCATCACCGGAGGATATGTCCGGGTTAGTGGTGTATTGATAAACTTTTGCGGCACCGCCTGTCGCTAACACGACAGATTTGGCACGAAAAGTCTCAACTTTCTCTAATTCACGGTTCCAGATATAAGCGCCAACGACACGTTTTGTCCCCGGCAGACCAATTTTATTAGACGTGATAAGATCGACTGCATTGCAGCGCTCTTTAACTAAAATGTTCGGATGAGCCCTTGCTTTGCCCACCAGGGTGGTCTCTACTTCTTTACCTGTAGCATCCGCGGTATGTAGTATACGGCGATGGCTATGGCCACCTTCTCGGGTAAGGTGATAACGTTCTTCGCCGCTGGCATTGGTTTCGGTATCAAAAAGAACACCTTGATCAATAAGCCATTGCACACAAGAGCGGGCGTTGCTGGCGATAAACTCGACGGCTTCTTTGTCGCAAAGCCCGGCCCCGGCAATCAGAGTGTCATCGACATGTGAACTGATGCTGTCAGTTTCATCAAAAACGGCAGCAATACCTCCTTGAGCATAAAAAGTGGCACCTTCATTAAGTGGTCCTTTGCTCAGAACGGTGACTTTACAATGTGGCGCGAGACGCAATGCCAGTGACAAACCGGCAGCGCCACTCCCGATGATCAATACATCGCTTACGTGTTCAGATGATGATTGCATATCGTATGATGTGTGCAGAAGAAGAGTGAAATTCATGTTAGCCTATCTGCCAGAGCAAAAGCTATGGCTATAAGATGTCTAAAGAATATTCAGACAAATAATCTGGCAACATGGAACTTTGCAACTTTTATAAACTCCAAGCGTGTGCTTGCTCAGGAAAATAAAGATATGGCTGGCAGTACTACTTTTAGCGTGGGGATAGATTTCGGGAGAGTTCACCTCGGATGAGCGAGCAGTTAACGGATCAGATGCTGGTTGAACGGGTCCAGAAAGGTGATCAGCAATCGTTCAATTTACTGGTAATTCGATACCAGCATAAGGTTGCGAGCCTCGTATCCCGATACGTGCCTCAGGGCGATGTCCCTGATGTAGTTCAAGAATCTTTTATTAAGGCCTATCGCGCCCTGGAATCGTTTCGTGGTGACAGTGCCTTTTATACCTGGCTGTACCGTATTGCTGTTAATACGGCGAAAAATTATTTAGTCGCTCAGGGGCGGCGTCCACCATCCAGTGATGTGGATGCAAATGATGCTGAAAATTACGAAAATGCAGGTGCATTGAAAGAAATATCGAACCCTGAGAACTTAATGTTGTCAGAAGAATTGAGGCAGATAGTTTTTAAAACCATAGAGTCACTTCCTGAAGATCTCCGGATGGCGATTACACTCAGGGAGTTAGATGGTCTAAGCTATGAAGAGATAGCTGTTATTATGGACTGTCCGGTAGGTACTGTTCGTTCCCGTATCTTCCGTGCCAGAGAGGCTATCGATAATAAAGTTCAGCCGCTGATTCAGCGATAAGCGGACAAACAAAGGGTATTTGGCATGCAGAAAGAAAAGCTTTCCGCTCTGATGGACGGAGAAACTCTTGATAGTGAGCTGATAGGTTCTTTATCTAAAGATAAAGCGCTACAGCAAAGCTGGCAGAGCTATCATTTAATCCGTGATACCCTGCGGGGGGACGTTGGTGAAGTCTTGCATCTGGATATCGCCAGCCGTGTCGCAGAGGCGCTCAAAAATGAGCCTGCTCGTTTTGTTCCTATTGCTGTGCCTGAATCTCAGCCGCAACCTCATGTCTGGCAGAAAATGCCTTTCTGGCAAAAAGTTCGCCCATGGGCTAGCCAGATTACTCAAGTTGGGGTTGCTGCGTGTGTTTCGCTTGCCGTTATTGTGGGCGTTCAGCAGTATAACCAACCGGCATCTGGTAACTTACAGCCAGAAGCACCGGCTTTTAATACATTGCCGATGATGGGTAAAGCATCACCTGTCAGCTTTGGTGTGCCTGCTGATGGTTCTTTCGGAACGTCTCAGCAGCATCAAGTTCAAGAGCAACGTCGCCGCGTTAATATGATGACGCAATTGCAAGATTTTGAATTGCAACGTCGTTTGCCACAAACTGATGTATCGCAGGTGCCTTCAGCATCTACACAAGCCGCTATTCAGGTCCCTGGAACTCAGTCCTTAGGAATGCAGCAGCAGTAATGAAGCAACTTTGGTTCTCCGTCTGTTTAATGGCGGGCAGCCTGTTCATGCCAACAATTGCTGCGGCGGAAACAGCGCCGATAGCAATGTTGCAGGACATGAGCGCTGCCAGCCAATCGCTCAATTATGAGTTATCGTACATAAACGTTAACAAGCAAGGGATCGATTCTCTTCGCTATCGCCATGCCATCCTGGATAAAAAAACGCTAGCGCAATTACTGCGTATGGATGGCCCGCGTACCGAGATCATACAGCGTGGTGACGAGATTAGTTATTTCGAGCCAGGGTTTGACTCTTTCACGTTGAGCGGTGAGCATATTGTTGATGCTTTACCTTCTGTTGTATTTCCCGATTTTGAAAAACTATCAAAATATTATAACTATATTGCACTAGGCCGCGCCCGCATTGCCGATAGGCCATGCCAGGTAATTCGTGTAGTTGCCCGTGATAGTACGCGATATAGCTATATTATTTGGATGGATGAGACAACAAAACTACCGATGCGGGTAGATCTGTTGGATCGTGATGGTGAAACACTTGAGCAATTTCGTGTGGTTTCTTTTGCTGTCGGTGAGCCGATTCAGGAGATTTTGCGAGGAGTATTAAAGCTGTCTCTGCCGCCGTTGCTTGCTTTGCCAGCAAAAAACAAGGTGGATTTCGCTTGGGCTCCGCGTTGGTTACCTGAGGGGGTTACTGAGGTTTCGCGTAGTCGCCGCACATTGCCTAATATGGATACACCAACTGAATCACGGCTCTACTCTGATGGTTTGTTTAGCTTTTCAGTTAATGTGAATCCTGCTGGCAAAGATGCGCCTTCCGAACAATCACTGCGCCAAGGACGCCGCACGGTTCATACAGAAGCACGTAATAATGTAGAAATCACCGTAGTCGGTGAGTTGCCCCCTTCAACAGCTAAGCGTATTGCCGATAGTATCGTTTTGGAGTCTGCAAAATGATGAAGGAATGGGCAACAGTTATCTCATGGCAAAATGGGGTAGCACTTTTACGTTGTGAACCCCATTCTGGTTGTGGAAGCTGTAATGCTCGTACTGGATGTGGTAGCCATCTCTTAAATGAATTGGGGCCAGAGTCGGAACACCAATTAAGAATAACAATTTCGCAACCACTTGAACCTGGACAAAAGGTTGAGGTTGGGATCAGTGAGGGTAGCTTATTGCGTTCTGCTGCTTTGGTTTATTTGACCCCATTAGTCGGATTAATTGCGGGTGGTACTTTGTTTCAAGCCTTATTTATTACTGATGCCTTTACCGCTCTGGGTGCTATTTTGGGGGCAGGTTTTGGATTTTTATTAGCCAAGGTGATAGCGAGTAAGATTGAGGGGAAAAGCGATTATCAACCCACGGTTTTGCAGGTTGGTTTACCGCCGGCAGCTATACGTATCCAGCAAGAGTAATTATTCATTTTTTATTAACCATAATAGGCTGGTATTCGGTTTTGTATCATGTGTTCCAGCAGGGCAATAAAAAGATCAGCACTTATAAGAGATGAGTAGTCTATTGAAAACAGTACGTTACCTTTCGCATCAAATAATCGTATTTTGTCATGGTGTGCTTCACGCAAGGTTTCTATACGCTGTATATCTTCAATATTAATAGTACCTTTTGTTGTCACTAATGAGTGCGCACTAAGTGAAAGTGGGATGGTATCTATTTGTGTTTTCTTTATCTTAATGAAATTAAATATTAGTGACTTTAACCAAATGTCATTTCCCCGTACGATATCAAATACGATTGTTTTACCTCGTGATAATCCATTTAAACTTGTTAATCCAACATTCATAACCTGCTGATGGATTATAGTATTTATGAGAGGGTATGCGTTGGTGATATTATTAATGATAATATTCCAAGGCTGATTTTTTGATGTGCGGAATGCCATGGCATTAATTTTTCCATTGGGGTTTATTCCTGCATGATATTTATAAATATATTCTATCTTATTAAATGATATGAAATAAACGTTTCCAGTATGATGATTAAAAACACGCACGCCTTTTTCATAAAGGAAATAGGTAAATATCGGATTATCATATTGGCGCGAGTATAGCAGTAAACTCAGTGATATACCGGCAATAGCAACGCATAAAATTGAAAGAATAGAGGGTGTTGAAAAAACAGCGGTTGTTAGTGATAAACTAATTATTACGAAGCTTAATCCTAATAAAAATATTATTATACCAATGGTTAGTCTTGAGTTTTTAGTTCTTAACTCATGGCGGCTAAGTATTTTTCCTTCGTCAATCATAATATTCTCCTTTCTGCCGCCAAGAGGATATTTCACTTGGTTATTACACAGTCACACTAATACTCTAGGTTATTTATCTATAGGGTAAATGAGCATTTTCCTAAAGTGTTTTAATAAGTATTTATACTGAAGAAATAGAAATGCAGTGAGTCGTTAAATCAGGATTGCATCTTGACTATAGCGGTCAACAGAAAGGTGCTGGCACCTTTTAACAGCATAAATCAGGTAACAAGCTAAGTGTGATGCCTTTCACGAGGCTGACTTACAGTGTAAGATGCGTGCATATTTATGTGGGTAGTTTTGGGTTTGAGTCCATCGCTGTGTCCACCAATAATTAATTAAAGACAACGACTAGAGAAAAATTCATATAAATGAAGCACATAAGAAACTTTTCTATTATTGCCCATATTGACCACGGTAAGTCGACACTGTCGGATCGCATTATCCAGATTTGTGGTGGTTTATCTGAGCGTGAAATGGCGGCTCAAGTACTGGATTCCATGGATCTGGAGCGTGAGCGTGGTATTACCATCAAGGCACAAAGCGTGACACTTGATTATCACGCGAAAGATGGTCAAACCTATCAACTCAACTTTATCGATACCCCTGGTCACGTTGACTTCTCTTATGAAGTTTCCCGCTCTTTGGCGGCTTGTGAAGGGGCTTTATTGGTCGTTGATGCAGGGCAGGGCGTTGAGGCTCAGACGCTGGCAAACTGCTATACCGCCATGGAAATGAATCTGGAAGTAGTTCCAGTTCTGAATAAAATCGACTTACCTGCTGCTGATCCTGAGCGTGTTGCTGAAGAAATTGAAGACATTGTCGGTATTGATGCAACTGATGCTGTTCGTTGCTCGGCAAAAACCGGCGTAGGTGTACCTGATATCCTTGAGCGGCTGGTGCGCGATATTCCGCCGCCTCAGGGCGATCCAGACGGCCCATTGCAGGCGCTGATTATTGACTCCTGGTTTGATAACTATCTGGGTGTAGTGTCATTAATCCGTATCAAGAATGGTTCGTTGCGAAAAGGCGATAAAGTTAAGGTCATGAGTACAGGCCAGAGCTACAACGCCGACCGTTTGGGTATCTTTACGCCAAAACGTGTTGATCGTGACGTGCTGAGTTGCGGTGAAGTAGGCTGGTTGGTTTGTGCGATAAAAGACATTCTTGGCGCGCCAGTCGGCGATACGTTGACATTGGCTCGTAACCCGGCTGAAAAATCATTACCTGGTTTTAAGAAAGTCAAACCACAGGTTTATGCTGGTCTGTTCCCGATTAGCTCCGATGACTATGAAGCTTTCCGCGACGCATTGGGCAAGTTGAGTCTGAATGACGCCTCCTTGTTCTATGAGCCAGAAAGTTCAACTGCATTGGGCTTTGGTTTCCGCTGTGGCTTCCTTGGTTTGCTGCATATGGAAATCATCCAGGAGCGTTTGGAGCGCGAGTACGATCTGGAACTTATCACGACGGCACCAACGGTGGTGTACGAAGTGATTACTACTGCTCAGGAAACGGTCTATGTTGATAGCCCTTCCAAGCTGCCTGCTCTGAATAATATTGAAGAACTGCGCGAACCTATTGCTGAATGTCATATGCTGTTGCCACAGGAATACTTGGGTAACGTCATTACATTGTGTATTGAAAAACGCGGTATGCAGACCAACATGGTTTACCACGGTAACCAAGTGGCACTGACCTATGAAATTCCAATGGCTGAAGTGGTACTCGACTTCTTCGATCGCTTGAAATCGACCTCTCGTGGTTATGCATCATTGGATTACAATTTTAAACGTTTCCAGACTTCCGACATGGTGCGTGTTGATGTATTAATCAACAATGAGCGTGTTGATGCTTTAGCGCTCATCACTCACCGTGATAACGCACAGTATCGTGGCCGTGATCTGGTTGAGAAAATGAAAGAACTGATCCCGCGTCAGCAATTTGATATTGCGATTCAGGCCGCGATCGGTAACCACATCATTGCTCGTTCGACTGTGAAACAGCTGCGTAAAAACGTACTGGCGAAGTGTTATGGCGGGGACGTTAGCCGTAAGAAGAAACTTCTGCAGAAACAGAAAGATGGTAAAAAACGTATGAAGCAGGTCGGTAACGTTGAATTACCGCAAGAGGCTTTCCTGGCTATTCTGCACGTCGGAAAAGACAGTAAATAAGGAGTTTTGATGGCTAACATGTTTGCCTTGATTTTAGCAATAGCAACGCTAGTGACAGGGATTATCTGGTGCTTCGAGCGATTCAAATGGGGGCCGGCCCGTCAGGCAAAAATTGCGGCTGTTAATGCGCAAACTGCGGCTATCAAGGCGCAAACCGGGAGTGCTGTTGATAACAAGACTCTTGCTCCGGCGGCAAAACAGCCGGGCTGGATAGAAACTTGTGCTTCAGTCTTCCCGGTGTTAGCTCTGGTATTTATCGTGCGTTCGTTTATTTACGAACCCTTCCAGATTCCTTCTGGTTCGATGATGCCCACGTTGTTGATCGGTGATTTTATTCTGGTAGAGAAATTTGCTTACGGTATTAAAGACCCAATTACTCAAACTACGCTGATTCCTACCGGGCATCCAAAACGCGGTGATATTGCCGTGTTTAAATACCCGTTAGACCCTCGTTTGGACTATATCAAGCGCGTGGTGGGTTTACCGGGTGACCGCGTAAGTTATAATCCAATCAGTAAAGAAGTAACGGTTCAGCCAGCATGTAATACCGGCGCTTCTTGTGATAGCGCATTGCCGATTACTTACAGTGCATCTGAGCCTAGCGATTTTGTGCAAACATTCCGTTATAGCGGTAATGGTGAGGCTTCTGCCGGTTTCTTCCAAATTCCGCTAAATCAGGCTGTACCTGATGGTGGTGTGCGTTTGAGAGAGCGTACCGAAACCCTCGGCCCGGTTGCACACCAGATTTTGACCGTTCCTGGGCGCCAGGAGCAGTTAGGTGCTTATTATCAACAACCTAATCAGCCATTAGGTGTATGGGTTGTTCCAGAAGGTCATTACTTTATGATGGGTGATAACCGGGATAATAGCGCAGATAGCCGTTACTGGGGTTTTGTGCCAGAACGTAATCTGGTCGGCAAAGCTACTGCTATTTGGATGAGTTTTGAAAAGCAAGAAGGTGAGTGGCCGACGGGTGTGCGTTTAAGTCGTATTGGTGGAATACATTAATACTGGCTCTACCTTGAGTCATCGGGGTGACAGCGGCACTGAATACCGCTGTCACTTCAAGCCCGCAGGGTATTTAAACGCAGCATTATATTTCCACTCGTTGTAGAATAACCTTTCGAGCGATAAAAGTTGGCTCTTTTATGGGGGCCACTGCAAACGAAACAGTTTTGTCTTGGTATTATTGGCCGATCAGACCTGTTCCGTCTGCTGTAGTTTTTGACGCATTCTTGATCTATTGGTAACTCATGAACCCCATCGTAATAAATAGGCTACAGCGGAAGCTGGGCTACACTTTTCAACAGCAGGAGCTCTTGCTGCAAGCACTGACTCATCGTAGCGCCAGTAGCAAACATAACGAGCGTTTGGAGTTCCTGGGTGACTCTATATTAAGTTTCGTTATTGCCAATGAGTTGTACCGCCGTTTCCCTCGTGTTGATGAAGGGGATATGAGTCGGATGCGAGCAACCTTGGTTAGAGGTAATACGCTAGCCGAAATGGCCCGTGAGTTTGACCTCGGTGAATGTTTACGCCTTGGGCCGGGTGAATTGAAAAGTGGTGGTTTCCGCCGTGAATCAATTTTGGCAGATACAGTCGAAGCGTTAATCGGCGGTATATTCTTAGACAGCGATATTCATACGATTGAACGGCTGATTCTCGCCTGGTATCACAGTCGATTAGAAGAAATCAGCCCTGGTGATAAGCAGAAAGATCCAAAAACGCGCCTGCAAGAATATTTACAGGGCCGTCATCTGCCATTACCTTCTTATCTGGTTGTGCAGGTTCGTGGTGAAGCACATGATCAGGAATTTACTATCCACTGCCAGGTGAGTGGCTTGAATGAACCGGTAATAGGTACCGGCTCAAGTCGCCGTAAAGCTGAGCAGGCGGCAGCGGAACAAGCGCTGAAACAGTTGGAGCTTGAATGAGCGAAGTAGAAAAAACGTATTGTGGTTTTATTGCGATTGTAGGTCGCCCGAATGTGGGTAAATCTACCTTACTGAATGAATTGCTGGGGCAGAAAATCTCCATCACTTCACGTAAACCGCAAACCACACGTCACCGTATTATGGGGATCCACACTGAAGGGCCTTATCAGGCCATTTATGTTGATACCCCAGGGCTGCATATTGAAGAAAAACGTGCGATTAACCGCTTAATGAATCGCGCGGCAAGTAGCTCTATCGGTGATGTAGAATTAGTTATTTTTGTGGTTGAAGGGACGAACTGGACTGCTGACGATGAAATGGTCGTTAATAAACTGCGCAGTTTGCAATGCCCGGTATTATTAGCCATCAACAAAGTCGATAACGTAACAGATAAAACTAAGCTGTTGCCTCATATCCAGTTCTTAAGCCAGCAGATGAATTTCTTGGATGTTGTTCCTATTTCTGCTGAAAAAGGGATGAATGTGGACACTATCGCCAGCATCGTGCGCAAGCATATGCCGGAAGCTGACCATCATTTCCCGGAAGATTACATCACTGACCGTTCTCAGCGCTTTATGGCGTCAGAGATCATTCGTGAGAAGTTGATGCGCTTCCTGGGTGAGGAATTGCCTTACTCTGTGACAGTGGAAATTGAACAGTTCGTACCAAATGAGCGCGGTGGTTATAACATCCATGGTCTGATTTTGGTGGAACGCGAAGGCCAGAAGAAAATGGTCATCGGCAATAAAGGTTCAAAAATCAAAACCATCGGTATCGAAGCCCGTCAGGACATGGAACAAATGTTCGAAGCTAAAGTGCATCTAGAGCTGTGGGTGAAAGTGAAATCTGGCTGGGCAGATGATGAACGAGCATTGCGCAGCTTAGGCTATACCGACGATCTGAAATAAGACCCGCCGATGGAAGGTTGGCAACGCGCATTTGTCCTGCATGGGCGACCTTACAGTGAAACCAGCTTAATGCTGGATTTGTTCACTGAAGGGGAAGGCCGCATGCGGGTGTTGGCAAAAGGTGCGCGTGGTCGCCGTTCCAACCTAAAAGGCTGCTTGCAGCCTTTTACACCCTTACTGGTTCGTTGGACTGGGCGTGGCGAAGTCAAAACATTACGTAGTGCCGAGCCGGTTTCATTGGCTCTCCCATTGACCGGCTCAATGTTGTACAGCGGCCTATATGTTAACGAGCTGCTCTCGCGCGTACTCGAACATCAAACCAATTACTCTGCGTTATTCTTCGACTATCTGCATTGCTTACAATCACTCGCGGGCAGCGATGGCTCACCTGAATATGCTTTACGCCAATTTGAATTGGCGATTCTGGCTCACCTTGGCTATGGCGTTGACTTCCTCCATTGCGCGGGTAGTGGTCAACCGGTGTCAGACACCATGACCTACCGCTATCGTGAAGAGAAAGGGTTTATTGCCAGTTTGGTTGTTGATCACTACAGTTTTACCGGCCGCCAATTATTGGCTCTGGCTAATCGTGAGTTTCCCGATGCAGACACGTTGCGTGCCGCCAAGCGTTTTACCCGCATTGCTCTAAAGCCCTATCTGGGGGGAAAACCACTCAAAAGTCGTGAACTATTCCGCCAATTTGTGATTAAACCGCCATCTGAACCCTTACCCTAGTACCGACAGCTCGATTGTTTACACTGCTCATCATCAATTTTCCCTTGCTGTAGCCTATCCGCTGGCCGCCTACTCGGTGTAAACTGCCAGGCACTTACACGTTTATTGGCAAGCATTTTTGCATGCTCATTAACCTATTAAAGATGCATCCATATCTGGAGGGCTGTCATGGCTGATTTGTTGCTGGGCGTTAATATTGATCACATTGCGACATTACGAAATGCACGTGGGACCATTTATCCCGATCCTGTGCAGGCAGCTTTTATTGCTGAGCAAGCGGGTGCTGACGGCATCACTGTCCATTTACGTGAAGATCGCCGCCATATTACTGATCGGGATGTGCGTATCCTGCGTGAAACCATCCAAACCCGCATGAATCTGGAAATGGCCGTCACCGATGAAATGGTGGGTATTGCTTGTGAGATAAACCCTCACTTTTGCTGTTTAGTGCCAGAAAAACGCCAGGAAGTGACTACCGAAGGCGGGCTGGATGTTGCAGATCAAATTGATAAAATGACTGTTGCGGTCAGTCGCCTATCTGAGGCCGGTATTCTGGTTTCACTGTTTATCGATGCCGATATGCGCCAAATTGATGCTGCTGTTGCGGTCGGGGCTCCTTACATTGAAATCCACACTGGCGCTTATGCTGATGCTACTTCAGATTTGGCTCGGCAGGCTGAGCTGGCACGGATCGCTAAAGCGGCGACCTATGCTGCCAGCAAAGGGTTAAAAGTTAACGCAGGTCACGGCCTGACTTATCACAATGTCCAACCCATAGCCGCCTTGCCGGAAATGCATGAGCTAAATATTGGCCATGCAATCATTGGTCAGGCAGTTATGTCGGGCCTTGCTGCTGCGGTAACCGATATGAAAGTCTTGATGCGGGAAGCGCGTCGTTAATGGCTATTATTGGGCTAGGCACTGATATTGTTGAGATTTCACGGATAGAGGCGGTGGTTGAACGCAGTGGTGAAAAGCTGGCCCGGCGCATCCTTAGCCCTGCAGAATGGCAACATTATCAGCAGCACCAACAGCCAATTCGTTTTTTAGCCAAGCGTTTTGCCGTTAAAGAGGCGGCCGCTAAAGCATTTGGTACCGGTATCCGTAATGGTTTGGCATTTAACCAGTTTGAAGTGGTCAACGATGCATTAGGCAAACCAACGCTACGTTTACATCAACGAGCGGCAGAGTTGGCGACCGAGCTCGGTGTCAAATCTTTGCATGTGACTCTGGCTGATGAGCGGCGTTATGCCTGTGCGACTGTGATTATTGAAAACTAAAAGCTTTCTGTGGTTGCCAGAGCATGGCTAATCGATCTTAAGGGGTGGCATGAAAATGCCGCTCCTTTTTGTTGCCCATTCTATTTGCTTGTAGGTTATGACTCTCATATTCCCTCCATTTTCCATCCGAAAGCTGCGCGCTTTATACCCCATCTGCGTGTGAAAATTCTCCAGAATAAATCTTAATTTTGCGATCTGCCCGACAAGTTGGTTAACCAATGCTTCATTTGGTCAGCCAATTGGTGGTACTTGTAATACCAAATTGCTGGGTATGATGAACAATTAGTCCGCATAAGTACGGCTTTTGACAGAAAAGTTCAGTGTTAAGGCAATTTTATAGTCACAAAAAATCACTAAATTTGGCCTGACCAATATAACAACAGTGATATTAGAAAAATTTAATGTTTAACAACTGGGGAAAGTAAAAGATGGAATGGATTAATATCCTATGGGTGGTATTGGGTATTGGCTTAATGCTAGTGCTGAATATACGCTATCAGATTAACTCAATGATTGCATTGCTGTTGGCGGCTCTGCTAGTGGGTACTCTCGCCGGGATGGACTTGCTCAAACTTCTGCATACTATTAAAGCGGGGTTTGGCGGGACACTCGGTGAACTGGCGATAATCGTCGTATTTGGTGCGGTGATCGGCAAACTCATGGTCGACTCTGGTGCTGCCCATCAGATAGCTCAGACGCTATTGCGTCGGTTCGGGCTTAAGTATGTTGAATTTGCTGTCATTATCATCGGCCTTATCTTTGGTCTGGCGATGTTCTATGAAGTTGCCTTTATCATTTTGGCGCCATTGATCATTGCTATTGCGGTTGAAGCTAAGATCCCATTCCTTAAGCTGGCGATCCCGGCAGTGGCTGCGGCGACCACCGCGCACTCCCTTTTCCCACCACAGCCAGGACCAGTTGCATTGGTTAGTGCGTATGGTGCTGATATGGGCATGGTTTATATCTATGGCGTTCTGGTTGCCATCCCTTCAGTGATTTGCGCCGGGCTGATTTTACCCAAATTCCTTGGTAATCTGGAACGACCAGTGCCAACCTTCCTGAAAGCTGAGAACCCGCTGGATGAGAACAACTTGCCGTCGTTCAGCACCTCGATACTGGTGCCATTAATCCCTGCTTTTATTATGATTTTTACCACCATTGCCAATATTTGGCTGGTGAAAGGGACGACGTCATACACCATTCTGAACTTCCTCGGTTCATCGCCTATTGCCATGTTTATCGCCATGCTGGTTGCCTTTGTCCTGTTTGGCACCGGGCGTGGTCATAAGATGGAATGGGTCATGCATTCATTTGAGGGGGCGGTAAAAGGCATTGCGATGGTCATCTTGATCATTGGTGCAGGTGGTGCGCTCAAGCAGGTCATCATTGATACCGGCATTGGCGATACCATTGGCATGTTGATGTCGGCTGGCGGTGTGTCACCTTATATCATGGCCTGGCTGATTACTGTGCTTATTCGCCTGTCAACCGGGCAAGGCGTGGTATCAGCAATGACAGCTGCGGGTATTATTGGTGCAGCAGTTATGGACCCTGTGACACATACCATTACCTCGGTTGATCCGGCGCTGTTGGTGCTGGCAACGGCGGCAGGCTCCAATACCTTTACCCATATTAATGATGCTTCATTCTGGTTGTTTAAAGGGTATTTCGACTTGTCTATTAAAGACACGCTGAAGACCTGGGGCTTGCTTGAGTTGACTAACTCAGTGGTGGGCCTGGCAATGGTATTGCTGATTAGCCTGTTTGTTTAATGTGGATTTGAGTTGATTATATTATCAGTGCCTCAGTGGAGGCGCTGATAATTCAGCCATAAAAATCAGAGACGATCGGCGTGATGTAATTGGACAAATTTGTCCCACAGCTGTTCGTTAGTTTCCACCCAAGCGGGATCGATAGAAATCGTATTATCAATAGGGCAGACCAACTGGCAGGTTGGGGTTTCGTAATGACCGACGCATTCTGTACAGCGCATAGGGTCAATTTGATAGATTTCTGCACCCATAGAAATTGCCTCGTTAGGGCATTCCGGCTCGCACATGTCGCAATTAATACATTTACGAGTGATTAACAGGGCCATGGTTCCTCTTACCTTAGGTCGGGTATTCTTAACAGCGGGGGATTATACCCCTCTGGCATCCTTAGACCAGTTTTTTCACCAGCGCGGCACTGTGCTTAATATGATCCTGCGCACTTTCAAGGTCTTGCTGGATCATTGCCATAAATAGCAGATCAGTCAGCGCGTATTGTGCAGTGCTCGATGAAATGGCTGCGCTGCGTATGGCTGGTTCTTCTGAGATAGTGTACAAACAATGATCAGCCCGTTGCTGCAAACTATTCGGGGTAAAACTGGTCAACGCCAACACTTTGGCACCACATCGTTGTGCTTCTTCAGCCGCCAAATTAATCTCACGGCGCTCACCGCTGAAGGAAATAGCCAAAAGTAGATCTCGCGAATCCAAAGCCTGCACCGCCGCTAATTGTGCATGCATATCTGTTTCGGATACCGCCATAACGCCTATCTTTAATAGCTTATAAGCAAGGTCTTTCGCCACTAAACCAGAGGCACCCAAGCCCGTCAAAATAACGCGGCGCGCTGAGCGCAACATGTCTAATGCATCAGTTAGACGTTGCTCGCTATTGATATCCAACGTCGCTCGCAGTGCGGCAGCTTTTTCCGCCAATAACTTTTCGCCCACTGTTTTTAAACTGTCGGTACTTAAAATTTGATTATGAAGAGTGACGGCTTGCTCGGGAGCAGCCACAATCTCACTCAAGGCTTGTTTAAGTGCCGGGAAGCCTTTATAGCCTAATTTTTGTGCGAACTTTACTACCGCAGATTGGCTAACGCCGGTTTGCTGTGCCAGTTTTTGAGAACTGAGATGGCGTGCCTGCTCAGGATTGGTCAGCAAGAAATCAGCTAACTTACGATCATTTTGTGCCAGCGTTGGATAGAGCTGACGAATGCGAAGAAGACTACTCATAAATCAGTTCCTGAATATGGGAGGTTATTCTGCCAGGTTGGTTAATAATACCCATAAATAATAAAATCAAAGGGCCAAGTGAGGGAGCATAGCACCCTTTTTTTGTGAGAGTCCGGTGAATGGGACAAGAAAACAGTCACTTTTATACATTTTTAGTTACAACGAAATCATCATGAATAGAAAATCTAATGAGGAAAAATCATGAACTTGGGTGCTTTGATTTCTGAAAGTCGCAATCCAGCCACGATGGATCTGGATACGCTCTCCACATTGGAGATGTTGACCCGTATTAATGATGAAGACAGGAAAGTACCCGAGGCGATTCGTTTGGTGATTCCACAAATTGCGCAGGCGGTAGATTTAGCAGCTAAAGCCTTACGGGACGGGGGCCGGTTGATCTATCTTGGCGCGGGTACTAGTGGGCGGCTTGGTGTTCTGGATGCCTCGGAATGCCCGCCGACCTTCGGTGTTCCTCATGGTAGGATTATCGGCTTAATTGCCGGTGGTCCAGGTGCATTACTCAAAGCGGTGGAAGGTGCTGAAGATGATGCATCACTCGGCGAGCGGGATTTGCGAGATTTGCAGTTGACCGCAACCGATATGGTGGTTGGGCTAGCCGCTTCTGGCCGTACCCCCTATGTTATTGGTGCACTGCGTTTTGCCCGCCAACTCGGATGCCCCACTGCGGCTATTTCCTGTAATCCTGATTCTCCTATCGCGCAAGAAGCACTGGTCGCGATTTCGCCTGTTGTTGGGCCAGAAGCGCTTACTGGTTCTACTCGGATGAAGTCGGGTACGGCGCAAAAATTAGTCTTGAATATGTTATCTACTGGCGCGATGGTGAAGTTAGGCAAGGTTTATCAAAACCTGATGGTGGATGTAAAAGCCACTAACGTGAAATTAGTCGATCGCGCCTGCCGCATAGTGGTTGAAGCCACCGGAGCCAGCCGTGCCGAGGCTGAAAATGCCTTGTCGCAAACTGAATTTGAGGTCAAGCCGGCGATATTGATGATCCTAAAAGGGGTCAGCGCCGAGCAAGCGCGTTTGGACCTACAACAACATAATGGATATTTGCGGGCAGCATTGTAAGGTGAGTTATCACTGGCCTTCAGCTGCCAATACAATGATATTGTATTGCGTCGATATTATATTGAATCGTAATGGCAGATTTTAATTGATTAAATTTATGGGATTTCAATGACCAAGGTTTCAAATGCAGAACCGGCAAGCACAGCCGCCGAGCCACAATCGGCAAGTGCCAAACGTGTTGTCTTCTTTGATTTAGATGGCACTTTGCATCAGCAAGATATGTTTGGCAGTTTTTTGCGTTTTCTGCTGCGCCATCTGCCACTGAATCTATTGTTGGTTATCCCATTATTACCCGTTATTGGCTTGGGTTTGTTGGTCGGTGGGCGCTGTGCGCGCTGGCCAATGAGTTTGCTGTTGTGGGCGATCACTTTTGGTCGAAGCGAAGCGCATCTGAGGGATTTGGAATTGCGCTTTGTAAATGAATTTCGTCAAAAAGTTACTGAATTCCCGGTGGTGATGATGCGCTTGCGTCAATATCTGGAGAGTACTGATGCCCAGGTGTGGCTTATCACTGGCTCACCACAACGGCTGGTTGAGCAGGTTTATTACGATTCAGACTTTATTCATCATTTACGGCTGGTGGGAAGCCGTATGGCGCGGCGTAATGGCGGCTGGGTGTTACCACTGCGCTGCTTAGGGCCAGAAAAAGTGGTGCAATTAGAGCAGCGCTTAGGGGTTCCGCTGAAACTCCACAGCGGTTACAGCGACAGTAAGCAAGATAATCCGCTGCTACATTTTTGTGAACACCGCTGGCGAGTCAGTAAAACCGGCGAATTACAGCAGTTGGATTAAACCACCGTGGGTGTCAAAGCCCACTGACGTTATTCGCCGCATCTTACTAGTGAGTCACATCATTTTCGTGGTGACCAAGCCGCCAGACCCGCTCAGCGTGCCGGCCCAGTAGCCACAAGCTGATGCCGAGTAACAGGAAGAAAATTGTTTTCGGCATGGTATCCCAGAAGAATTCAAAGAAACGGGTATACAAGTTGATGGCCAAAAATGTCAGGCCAAAACCGCGTAGCATTGCATCATCGCGTTTTAGCCCTAGCCAGATGGCTGCCGCCGCCGCGAGTGCAAACAAAAGGCTCCAGTGCATTAGCTCAATTTGGCGTACTTGATACCAATGGTCGATATCACCGTAATTACCAAAAATAGACAGTAGCCACAGGGCAATAAACAGATAAAGCAGCCCCATTGCCTGCGAAACCCGATCCAGCCGACGTGCAGCCAGTTGCGGTTGTAGTGTCAATGCACTGGCGCAAAGCAGCAAGCCAAAGGCGATAAAGCGAACGGGGTAGCTCATTCCCAACCAGTATGCGCCCCAACCGGACAGATAACCGGTTTCTGCGCCAAATGCATTCCCCAGTGACAGTAGAGCAAACAGCCACACCAGTGCTGAGCGGCCAAACCAGCCAACCACCCCGTAAATCACCGTGCCAAGCAACAATAATACCGAGATGCGGCCACTGCCGTTATCCAGCCATTCGCCAAGCTGACCGATAGCCGCAGCGGTAAAAATGACACCGAGGAACAGCACGGCCTCGTTGCTATAGATTTTACTGGGATCTTGTCGGCGTCGGTAAAAACCCCAGCCGTAAAAGGTCGCTGCTAATATGCCCGTAACGACGACTCGAACCGGGGGATCAAAACGGAAAAATTGGCTAATCCAGGCGAGCAGGAAAGTGTCAGCCATCAGGCTACCAATGGCGATGACCAGTGATGCCAGTGCCGCAAGGAAGGCGTAACCTGCCAACCTGCGCCAGTCAAAAGGTTGAACATCAATATTTTCCAACAAACGCTGATGTTCTTCTTCAGGAATAACTCCTTCTTTGGCCCATCCATCAAGGGTTTTGCGCACAATTACTGCGCTCTTCTTGTTGAGCTTCATATTTTTGGCTTCCATATCGAGTTACTAGTTATTTACATCAGGAATGATTCCTGCCTTGTCGAAACATTAACCGAACATTATTCATTGAGCTACTTTATAGTGAATTTAGTGGGTATAGCAGCTGCCGATTGCTGTGTATAATGCACGCCGCAAAAGTGCCAGAGAGGTTAATGTGTCTACTGATAATGATTTGTCTTCTGAATGTGATTCGCCAGCGGAATACAGTGATGAATACTGGATGCAGCGAGCATTGGCATTAGCGCTACGTGCGCAAGCAGAAGGTGAAGTTCCGGTGGGCGCAATATTGGTGCTGGATAATCAGGTGATTGGTGAAGGCTGGAACCGGCCGATTCGTGATAACGACCCTACTGCTCATGCTGAAATCATGGCGCTGCGTCAGGGGGGGCAAATCGTGCAGAATTATCGCCTGATAGATGCCACTTTATATGTCACTCTGGAGCCGTGTGTGATGTGCGCCGGAGCGATGGTACACAGCAGGATCCGCCGGTTAGTGTATGGCGCGAATGATTTGAAAACCGGCGCAGCAGGATCACTGGTCGATATTTTGCGCCACCCAGGAATGAATCATCAGATAGAGATAACTGCGGGTGTGTTGGCCGACGCCTGTGCTCACCAATTGAGCGCGTTTTTTCGCCTGCGGCGCGAACAGCAAAAAGCACTGAAACTCACCATGCGCGAATCAAATGATAAATGAGTTTTGAAACTCAGAGGTTAATGACAAACAGCCCGCAGTGGTGAAAACAGGCAGATCGT
Source organism: Yersinia sp. 22-579 (assembly GCF_030433455.1). Lineage (NCBI taxonomy): Bacteria > Pseudomonadati > Pseudomonadota > Gammaproteobacteria > Enterobacterales > Yersiniaceae > Yersinia > Yersinia sp. 22-579. Next base: position 40,376 of record NZ_JAUJTZ010000008.1, read on the forward strand.
AAAGACGCCGTAAAATCATCCCTGATGGCTCGACCCGCGCCGTCCCTGGCGCGGACGCTTTACTCTTCTACCTGTCCTCACCAGCCAAGATCGAGTGCTCGAGGTTTTTCAGCAGCGGGTAATTTCTTAAACTCTCTAATTATTGATTGACCAGCCGGGACCAACCACTGGGTAAGCCTTACCCAACTCGGCTTCAATCGCGGCGTGCTGCGCAGCTTTTTTCTCTTTTTCCTGCAAATAACCCACCAGACTGACCTGATAGCGACGGATGTTTTCGACGTAGTTATAAGCTTCGTGACCGCGAGCATAGCCATAAGTAGTGCTTGGGTAGTAGCGCTTTTGGCTCAACATCGGTAGCCGCATTTTTACGTCAACCCAACTGTCCGGATTGCCATTCTGGTTTTTGGTCAACTTGCGGGCATCGAGCATATGGCCGTAACCCAGATTATATGCCGCCAGTGCGAACCAGATTCGTTCATCTTCGGGAATGGTATCTGGTACCTTTTGCATCAACCGCTGTAAGTAAACCGAGCCGCCTCTAATACTTTCCTCTGGATCAACCCGGTCTTTGACACCCAAACCACTTGCGGTTGCTCGCGTAAGCATCATCAAGCCGCGTACGCCAGTTGGGGAAGTCGCTTGTGGATTCCAATGGGATTCCTGATAAGCGATGGCTGCCAGCAATTTCCAATCAATTTCGCCAGCATGTTTTTCAAATAATGGCCGGAAAGAGGGCAGAACATTGTCGATAGCGGACAGGAATGTTTTCGTGTCGACATAATCAAAACTGCCGACATGACCCAGATATTTTTCCTCCAGGCGCGCCAAACTGCCGTCTTCTACCATCTCACTGTAGAAATCAAGCATCGCCGCATACAGGCTGTCATCATGGCTCTGTTGGAAATACCAAGTCACCGGCTCTTCATCCGTGACATCAAAAGCGACTGCCAATTGTGGATGGATACGTTGCAGCAGAGCAATGGTGACCGAATCGCCAAGGGTATAATCGAGCTTGCCATCAGCGACCTGCTCCAATAACTCTTTTCCTGAGCGATCGACAGACGATCCCCAGTTCAGGTCCGGATATTTGGTCTGTTTAAGCTGTTTTAATGTGGTCATATGGGCTGAGCCGGAGGCCACAATCAGCTGCCCTTTCAGATCGCTGAATGACTTTGGTCGTGGAGAACCCAGCCGGTAGACCAATTGTTGCGACACGGAATAATAGGCAGGGCCGGTGCGCGCCCGGCTAAGACGTTCACTGTTATAAATCAGCCCGGCAGCAATCATATCTGCATCATCACTATCTAAAGTATCAAACAGATCGTTGATATTATGACGAGGGGTCATCACCAGCTTAACCCCCAGATAATCAGCAAAACGTTTTGCCAGTTCATAGTCGAGACCGGAAGGGCCATCCTTTCCGGTGGTGTAGATAAGCGGTGAACTAATGGTGCTAACTCGCAGTTCACCACGGGCTTTTATACGGTCAAGTTGCCCTTCCTGGCCATTACGCCAAGGAATATTGGGCCACAGTGCGAGGGCCAGAAGTAAGGCAACTACACCGATGACAAAGTAATTTAATTTTATGCGCGTCAAATAGTTATCTCTCGGCAGCGCTCTTTATAGATGTGTCGTGAAGCTGAAATCGACATGGTTAAATCCCCAGTGGAGTGGCATTTTGCGCAACAATTCGTCAGTGTGCAACTTTATTGCGAGCTTATTTATTCGGTGTTCATCTTTTAAAGATAACGACACTTTCTGACGCAATTATTAATAATTGCTACGCAAACGGTTTCGTCGGCGACTTAGATTCACTATAATAGCGCGCGTTTTCCCCTGTTTTGCGCCAATGAGTGCTGCGCCCAATGAAGTGCTGTTCCAGTCGCTTCGAAGAGAGAGAAACTTAGATTATGGAAATACTGCGTGGTTCGCCCGCTTTGTCGGCTTTTCGAATTACCAAACTGCTGTCCCGTTGCCAGGATGCTCATCTGCCAGTAGATGATATCTATGCAGAATATGTTCACTTTGCCGATGTTAGCGCCCCATTGAGTGCTGACGAACACGCCAGACTCCAGCGGCTGCTTCAGTATGGGCCATCTCTCCCCGAACATGTGCCAGAAGGGCGTTTACTTCTGGTTACCCCAAGGCCGGGCACTATTTCTCCGTGGTCTTCCAAAGCAACAGATATCGCCCACAATTGTGCATTGCCACAGGTGCTGCGCCTCGAGCGCGGTCTGGCTTTCTATATACAAGGCCCGAATCTGACTGAAACCCAATGGCAACAATTGTCGGCACTGCTGCATGACCGCATGATGGAAACGGTCTTTACAGATTTGCAGCAAGCCGGGCAACTGTTCTCTCACCACCAGCCAGCCCCAGTGCAACGGGTGGATATTCTGGCGCAGGGCCGCAGTGCACTGGAGCAGGCCAATATTAAATTAGGTTTGGCACTGGCTCCGGATGAAATTGATTATCTGCTGGCCGCCTTTACTGGCCTTGGGCGCAACCCGACAGATATCGAGCTGTATATGTTTGCTCAGGCCAACTCTGAGCATTGCCGCCATAAGATTTTTAATGCGGATTGGAAAATTGATGGTGTTGACCAGCCTAAGTCGCTGTTTAAGATGATCAAAAACACCTTTGAACATACACCAGATTACGTGCTGTCTGCTTATAAAGACAATGCCGCAGTGATGGAAGGTTCTCAGGTTGGGCGCTTCTTTGCTGCGCCAGAAAATGGTGTTTATGGCTACCATCAGGAAGAGGCGCACATCCTGATGAAAGTTGAAACCCACAACCACCCGACGGCTATATCGCCATGGCCAGGCGCGGCTACCGGTTCAGGCGGGGAAATCCGTGATGAAGGTGCCACTGGGCGTGGCGCCAAGCCGAAAGCCGGTTTGGTGGGGTTCTCTGTATCTAACTTGCGTATCCCTGGTTTTGAACAGCCGTGGGAAGAGAATTTCGGTAAGCCAGATCGCATAGTGACGGCACTGGACATCATGACCGAAGGCCCATTGGGTGGCGCGGCATTTAATAATGAATTTGGCCGTCCGGCACTGCTGGGTTATTTCCGTACCTATGAAGAGCGCGTGAACAGCCATAACGGCACTGAGTTACGCGGCTACCATAAGCCGATTATGTTAGCGGGCGGGATGGGTAATATCCGCGCGGATCATGTGCAAAAAGGCGAAATTACCGTCGGTGCCAAGTTAGTGGTGCTCGGTGGGCCATCGATGAACATCGGTTTGGGGGGCGGTGCTGCTTCTTCCATGACATCCGGCCAATCTGATGCAGATCTGGATTTTGCTTCGGTACAGCGCGATAACCCGGAAATGGAGCGCCGCTGTCAAGAAGTGATTGATCGCTGCTGGCAGTTGGGTGACCACAACCCAATTCTGTTTATTCATGATGTCGGTGCTGGCGGTTTGTCCAACGCCATGCCGGAGTTGGTGAGCGATGGTGGCCGTGGTGGTCGCTTTGAACTGCGCGATATCCTCAATGACGAGCCGGGTATGAGCCCGTTGGAAGTGTGGTGTAACGAATCCCAGGAGCGCTATGTTCTGGCCGTTGCTCCTGCGCAAATGGCACAATTTGCAGAAATTTGCCGCCGTGAACGTGCGCCATATGCTGTTATCGGTGAAGCCACCGAAGAAAAACATCTGACCCTGAATGACCGCCATTTCGACAATCAGCCGATTGATATGCCGCTGGATGTGCTGTTGGGTAAAACACCGAAAATGCTACGTGATGTCACCCGCCTACAGGCGAAAGGTGAGGCATTGCAACGGGCTGAAATCAGCATCGCTGATGCAGTGAAACGTGTCATGCATTTGCCAACAGTTGCCGAGAAAACCTTCTTGATAACCATTGGTGATCGTACCGTAACCGGCATGGTAACCCGTGATCAGATGGTTGGCCCATGGCAGATTCCGGTAGCTGACTGTGCGGTAACCAGCGCCAGTCTCGACAGTTATTATGGCGAAGCTATGTCACTGGGCGAACGTGCGCCAGTGGCCTTGCTGGATTTCGCCGCCTCTGCCCGTTTGGCCGTCGGCGAAGCCTTGACCAATATTGCGGCGACTCAAATTGGCGAACTTAAGCGCATTAAGTTGTCGGCTAACTGGATGTCCGCAGCTGGCCATCCGGGTGAAGATGCCGGTTTGTATGACGCGGTACGTGCAGTAGGTGAAGAGTTATGTCCTGCACTGGAAATTACCATTCCAGTGGGTAAAGACTCCATGTCGATGAAAACCCGCTGGCAGGAAGGTGGCGAGCAGCGTGAAATGACCTCGCCGCTCTCCTTGGTGATTACGGCTTTCGCGCGTATCGAAGATGTTCGCCACACCGTGACCCCACAGCTGCGCACCGATAAAGGTGACAATGCGCTGCTGCTGATTGATTTGGGCGCGGGCCACAATGCGCTGGGTGCTACGGCGTTGACTCAGGTTTATCGCCAGTTAGGGGACAAACCCGCAGATGTGCGCGATGTGCAACAGCTGGCTGGTTTCTTCAACGCGATGCAGCGTTTAGTCGCTGATCAGGCCTTATTGGCCTATCACGACCGCTCTGACGGTGGCCTGTTAGTGACACTGGCTGAAATGGCTTTTGCTGGCCATTGTGGCGTGCAAGTGGATATTCAATCCTTGGGTGATGATGCGCTGGCTGCCTTGTTTAACGAGGAGTTGGGGGCCGTTATTCAGGTGCGGGCCGAGCAGCGCGCCATGGTGGAAAAAGTGCTGGCAGATCATGGTCTGGCGAATTGTACCCACTATCTGGGCCGCGCCGTTGAGGGTGATGTTTTTGACCTCCGCAGTGGCACTGATGTGGTATACAGCGAAAAACGCAGTACCTTGCGCTTATGGTGGGCGGAAACCACTTGGCAGATGCAGCGGTTACGCGATAACCCAGATTGCGCCGATCAAGAGCACCAAGCTAAACAGGATGAACGCGATCCTGGCTTAAATGTGAAACTGACCTTTGATCCGGCAGAAGATATCGCCGCACCTTACATCATCAAGCAAGTGCGACCAAAAGTGGCGGTGCTACGTGAGCAAGGGGTTAACTCCCACGTGGAGATGGCCGCCGCTTTCCACCGTGCCGGTTTTGATGCGGTTGATGTGCATATGAGCGACTTGCTGGCAGGGCGTACTGATTTGCAATCCTTCCAGACTTTAGTGGCCTGCGGTGGCTTCTCTTACGGTGACGTACTGGGGGCGGGCGAAGGTTGGGCGAAGTCTATTTTGTTCAATGACCGGGTGCGTGATGAGTTTGAAGCATTCTTCCATCGCCCTGAAACACTGGCGTTGGGCGTTTGTAATGGCTGCCAGATGATGTCTAATCTGCGCGAGCTGATTCCGGGCGCTGAGCACTGGCCGCGCTTTGTCCGCAATCTGTCTGATCGTTTTGAAGCACGTTTCAGTCTGGTTGAAGTGACAAACAGCCCATCACTGTTTATGCAGGATATGGCGGGTTCACGGATGCCAATTGCTGTGTCACATGGTGAAGGGCGAGTTGAAGTACGTGATGCCGCGCATCTGGCGACACTGGAGCAAAGCAATTTGGTGGCGTTGCGCTTTGTGAATAACTACGGTGTCGTGACCGAGCAGTATCCGGCTAACCCGAATGGTTCTGCTAACGGCATCACGGCGGTAACCAGTGCTAGCGGGCGGGCTACGGTAATGATGCCGCATCCTGAGCGCGTTTTCCGCACTGTCAGTAACTCATGGCATCCAGAAGAGTGGGGCGAAGATAGCCCGTGGATGCGCATGTTCCGTAATGCGCGTAAGCAATTGGGATAAGCCAATTTGCTTTGAATATAACAGCAGGGGCATTGGATGATGCCCCTGAAGTTAATGACAAAGTACCCGTAACGGTGAGAACAGGCAGGTCGTAAAGACGCCGTAAAATCGTCCCTGATGGCTCGACCCGCGCCATCCCTGGCGTAGACGCTTTACTTTTCTACCTGTCCTCACCTTGCACGATCGAGTTGTTGGGGTTTGTCAGCAGTCTGAGGGGCATCGAATGGTGCCCTTTCTTTTATTAGGCTGTTTTCACTATTATTTAACGATGAGTGGAAAAGTCTTTTTAGCTGATAATTTTTCATTGTTATAAACTTCTACAACCAGATCATAGTAACCGGAGATAATATCCTCCAGGCTCAGATCTATTCTTTTTGAATTATGGTTAATAAATCCAGATGTTTCATAAGAAATTGTGTTTTCATTGTTTATCAAATAAATGTAATAACTGACAAATTCAGGTGAACTAAGAATAAAAGAAATATAACTTTCCTTATTGGTTAAATGATAGTTGTATTGAAAGTCTTCAACCTCAAACTGAGGCGCCGCCGGGCTTTCTTCTTCATTAGTAGAATTTATTTTTTGTATGTTTTTCAGCATATAGTTTGGTGATACTAATAATGTGTTTTTTGCAGCATATATACTTGGGGTATTCATTAGGAGTGCCATCGTTACGGTGATCAATATTTTATTAATTATTTTCATATAAACCTCGATGTCATTTTTTAAGTATCATGGGTTATTGTTTTTTTTTGCATTAAAAATGCAATTTTTTATTTTCTTGTTATAGGGTTTTCCTGCCATCCAGAATGGGGCATTTGTCGTAGTGATAAAATCTCATAATTTATAACGTGATGATAATTTCAACAGTATTACTGCTTAGTGTTGTTGGTAGTGATAAAGACAATGGATAGAAGAATAAAACATCACGATCAACTAATTGATTTTAAATACTTTTATTATTTTGTCGGTAAATTGCGACAATGGCACTTGAGTCTGTCTCAAAAAGGAGACATTTATCTTTTTGATTTATAAGTGTTTTATTTTAACCTGAGACAGGTGTCGGGAAACAGCGACAAAACGTGGTGGAATCACACCATATGATGAGCGTTTATGTAAGAATAAACTGAAGTTAAAATTTATTTTCATTAAATATCAATGTATTAAATTTATTTTTTAAAACTTGGCACGCAAGCTGCACTATCATTTACAGTTGCTCATTCACCTCTTTATGATAGTCCCGCTGTAAAGCGGAATATGCACTTCATAAGCCATCGAATGATGCCTAAGACTGGTACCTATCGTCCACCCAAACCGATATCGTGCGAATGCACATATCAAACATCGGACGACACGTTGAGTGAGGTGCCGCCTATGTCCTGCTGTGATGAGTAGTTCATCAATATTGGACATGTCTGGATGCTATTCGTCTCATCCTCCCGATGATTGCCTCGGCTTCATCAAACTGGAGACGATTTTTAAGGGCATCCACATATTCTGCGACGGGGCATTTATTGCCCCGTTGTCACATTTAAAGTTCTCCATTTTCACTGCAACTGATTATAAAAGCAGGTCTGATGATGATTCTGACGATAATGGAGCAGCAGCCTTAATGAAAAGCACTTAGCTTAAAGCTAGGTGCTTTTTTTTTACTTCAACCAAACGGGCAAGTTGCGGACATGCCCGCATAAATTGGGTTACAGGCATTGTAATCCTGACAAAGTCAGTTAGCATCACAACAGAATGATAGGTAATGAGATGATTTCGTTGAAAAGATGGCGTTTGTTCCCCCGTTCTTTACGTCAATTGGTGCTCATGGCATTTCTGTTGGTGCTGCTCCCTTTATTGGTGCTGGCATATCAGGCTTATCAAAGCCTTGACCATTTGAGCACCCAGGCGGCCGATATTAACCGCACTACGTTGGCTGATGCCCGACGTAGCGAGGCAATGACCAGCGTGGCGCTCGAAATGGAGCGCAGTTATCGCCAGTATTGTGTATTAGATGATGCAACACTGGCAAAGCTCTATCAGCATCAGCGTAAACAGTATGCTCAAATGCTCGATACCCACGCGGCGATCCTACCTGATGCTCGCTATTATCAGACCTTGCGTGAATTGTTGACGCAACTTTCTGATATTAAATGTAAAAATAGTGGTCCAGAACAAAATGCTTCGGCGTTATTAGAGCAATTTTCGCGTTCGAATGCCGAAATGGTACAGGCCACCCGTGATGTGATTTTCTCCCGAGGACAGCAACTGCAAAAAGATATTGCTGAACGTGGGCAATTTTTTGGCTGGCAGTCCCTGTTACTGTTTTTAGTCAGCGTATTGCTGGTGGTGTTATTCACACGCATGATTATCGGGCCGGTTAAAGGCATCGAGCGAATGATTAATCGGCTAGGAGAGGGGCGTCCACTGGGTAACACGGCGTTGTTTAAAGGTCCGCGAGAGTTACGCTCGCTGGCACAGCGCATTATCTGGCTCAGTGAACGTTTAGCCTGGCTTGAATCACAGCGCCATGAGTTTTTACGTCATATTTCCCATGAGTTAAAAACGCCGCTGGCCAGTATGCGCGAAGGTACTGAATTGTTAGCGGATGAGGTTGCTGGCCCGTTGACTCAAGATCAAAAAGAAGTCGTGGCTATCCTGGATAACAGTAGCCGCCATTTACAATTATTAATTGAACAATTATTGGACTATAACCGTAAACTGGCCGATGGCCCCGGTGAGCTGGAAAATGTCGAATTGGTAGAAATGGTCGAAGATGTGATTTCAGCTCATAGCTTACCGGCACGAGCAAAGATGATTCGTACCGAGACGGATCTGAAAGCGGATATTTGTTGGGCAGATCCGACACTATTGATGCGGGTATTAGATAATCTCTACTCCAATGCGGTGCACTATGGCGAGGAATCCGGTACCATTTGGGTGAGAAGCCGTCAGGTGAATAACCGCGTGCAAATTGATATTGCCAATACCGGTGCTTCGATCCCGGAATCTGAAGAAACAATGATATTTGAGCCTTTTTTCCAGGGAAGTCATCAGCGAAAAGGGGCCGTCAAAGGCAGCGGGCTGGGGCTGAGTATTGCTCAGGACTGCATCAAACGTATGCAGGGCGACTTGCAATTGGTGTCCGTGGATTACGCCGCAGTCTGTTTCCGTGTTGAATTGCCATTAACCGCTGAGAATGAATAAATAATGTACAAATGGTCTATGAGCAGCGTTATTAAAAAGACCGTCTTTTTGTCATGTCAGACATCAACTACTACCAATAAGCTGGTGGGAAGGTCAGGCTCGGGTGTGTTTTGGCCTGCTTTGTTGCTGGCCCCGCTATTACTCACGGGATGTACTGATAACCCGACTGCGGGTCGTTTCTCCCAAGCTGTTCAGATGGTGATACCAGAAACGAAAATCGTTGATTATCGGACCTTATCCTGTGATGTATTGTGGGATCTTGATGATAAAGAGACGCTGGAAAACTCCCTTTATTGGTTACGGGCGATGGATTGTGCAGAGCGCTTGGGTTCAACTCAAGCACGGGTATTAGCCAAAACATTACCGGTAGTGACGTGGTCAGCCGCCTTTAAGCAGGGTATTTTGGTGAGCAGTGCTGAACCGTCGATTGCTGAGCGTCGTCAAGTCGTTGAGCGTTTGAACAGCTATAGCCAAAGTTTCCCCGGCGCTGTGCGCCCACTGATTCAACTATGGCGTGAGCAGCAAGTTCTGCGCATCTCTCTGGCAGAAGAGCGCACGCGTTATCAGCGCTTGCAAGAAGAGTCCGACGCGCAAATTGACCGCCTGAGAGAGAGTCAGGTTCGGTTGCAATATAATTTACTGGATACTACCCGTAAGCTGGAAAATCTGACAGATATCGAACGGCAGCTTTCATCACGTAAGCAAATGCAAAACGAGATCCCGGAAACCGATGCTGACAGCAAAGCCGCGGCGGCCCTCAAACCAGCAGAAACCAAGCCAGTTGAGGCTAAACCTCAGCCTAAAGTCGAGCCGGTTAAACCGGTTGAAACCAAGCCTGCGGATGTTAAACCCATAGAGACCAAACCTGCTGAAGCTAAACCGGCGGAAACCAAACCGACAGAAGCTAAACCGACAGAAGCTAAACCTGCTGCATCCACCAGTCCGGTTGAAAGTAAACCAACTGAGCCGCCAGCAGATAGCAAACCTGCGCCGCAACCGGTAGAAAAACCGGCTGATACTTATGCCGCACCAGTCGTACCACCAACTGACGTTCCACCAGCGACAAATAAGGAATCACATGACGCCACGCAAACCGGCCAATCTACTGCTGGTTGACGACGACCCCAGCTTACTGAAATTGCTGGGGATGCGTTTAACCAGTGAAGGTTTTAATGTCACCACAGCGGAAAGCGGGCAGGAAGCATTGCGTCTGTTGATGCGCGAGAAGATTGATCTGGTTATCAGTGACTTGCGTATGGATGAAATGGATGGCATGGCGTTGTTTGCTGAAATACAAAAGCATCAACCGGGCATGCCAGTCATTATCCTGACCGCACATGGCTCTATCCCTGATGCCGTGGCCGCGACCCAACAAGGGGTGTTTAGTTTCCTGACTAAACCGGTTGATCGCGATGCCTTATATAAAGCAATCGATGCAGCTTTAGAACTTTCTATTCCTGCCGGTGATGATACCTGGCGAGAAGAGATAGTGACCCGCAGCCCTGTGATGTTGCGCTTGTTAGAGCAGGCCAAAATGGTGGCGCAATCGGATGTCAGCGTGTTGATTAACGGCCAAAGTGGTACCGGTAAAGAAGTTTTGGCGCAAGCCATCCATGCCGCCAGCCCTCGGGCGAAAAAAGCTTTCATTGCGATCAACTGCGGTGCCTTGCCTGAACAGTTACTGGAATCGGAGCTATTTGGCCATGCCAAAGGGGCATTTACCGGCGCAGTCAGTAGCCGTGAAGGGCTATTTCAGGCGGCCGAAGGCGGGACACTGTTCTTAGACGAAATCGGTGATATGCCGCTGTCTTTGCAGGTGAAACTACTGCGAGTATTGCAGGAGCGCAAAGTACGCCCTTTGGGCAGTAACCGTGATTTGAGTATCGATGTGCGGATCATTTCAGCGACTCACCGTGATTTACCCAAGGCGATGGCAAAAAATGAATTTCGCGAAGATCTCTACTATCGTTTGAATGTGGTGAATCTCAAGATCCCTGCATTGCATGAGCGCTCAGAAGATATTCCGCTGCTGGCTAACCATCTGTTACGTGAATCAGCCAAACGCCATAAGCCATTTGTCCGCAGCTTCTCAACCGATGCCATGAAACGGCTGATGACGGCCAGTTGGCCAGGTAACGTGCGCCAATTGGTGAACGTGATTGAGCAATGTGTGGCATTAACCTCTGCACCTGTTATCAGTGAAGCACTGGTTGAACAGGCGTTGGAAGGGGAAAATACCGCGTTACCGACCTTTGTAGAGGCGCGTAATCAATTCGAATTGAATTATTTGCGTAAACTGCTACAAATCACCAAAGGCAATGTGACTCAGGCAGCAAGGATGGCGGGGCGTAATCGTACTGAATTTTACAAGTTACTGTCACGCCATGAACTAGATGCCAATGATTTTAAAGAATAAATTATACCCGTCATACTTCAAGCTGCATGTGCGTTGGCTGCTTTCGTTCACCCGAATCATTGACTGGCGTCAACTCATCGGGACTCTCTCGTTTGCCGCCTTCCCGCAACTCGAATTATTTAGGGTATATATTATTTATCAATAAAATGTTAGCTACAGGCACACTGATAACCGAGTTTAAATCCCATGAGCAGAAAACTTTCCATTGCATTAGCCCAGTTAAATTGGCTGGTCGGCGATATCGAAGGCAACACTGAACGTATGTTGCAGACCTTACATGAGCAGCAGAAGGCCGGAGCTGACCTGGTGATGTTCTCCGAGCTGGCTTTGTCCGGTTATCCGCCAGAAGATCTGCTGTACCGTGATGATTTCTACCAACGCTGTGAAGCACAATTAGCTCGTTTGCAGGCGGCAACGCAGCAAACGGCGGTGTTGGTGGGGCATCCATGGCGTGAAGCGGACAAGCTGTATAATGCACTGTCTTTGTTTGCTGACGGTAAATTGCTGGGGCGTTATTTCAAGCAGCAATTACCCAACTACGGCGTATTTGATGAAAAACGCTATTTCTCTGCCGGTCATGATACCTGTGTGGTGGAGTTAAAAGGTTACCGCTTGGGCCTGCTTATCTGTGAAGATTTATGGTTCGATGGCCCGGTTGATGCGGTTAAAGCTGCGGGGGCTGAAATTGTATTGTCGATCAATGCCTCACCGTATAACCGGGAAAAACCCTATATTCGCAAAACGCTGATGGCGGCGCATTGCCAGCGTACCGGCTTGCCATTGGTGTATCTCAACCAAATTGGTGGGCAGGATGAGCTGATTTTTGATGGCTGTTCCAAAGTATTCGATGCTGCCGGTAATATGACCCACCGTCTGGCGGCATTTGCTGAGCAAACCACCTTATTGCAGTTCAATGAGTGTGAAGTGGTACCGATGATGGCGCCTGCCGCTGAGTTGCCGCCATTGGCGCAGGTCTATGAGGCCTTGGTTTTGGCGGTGCGTGATTATGTCACTAAAAATGGTTTCAATGGCGCGGTTCTCGGCCTGTCGGGCGGGATTGACTCAGCACTGACACTGGCAATCGCCGTGGATGCATTGGGTAAAGATAAGGTTCAGGCATTGATGATGCCGTTCCGTTATACCGCAGATATCAGTATTGCTGATGCCAAAGAAGAAGCTGAAATTTTAGGTATCGAATTTGATGTGCTCTCCATTGAACCGATGTTTGATGCCTTTATGGGCCAATTGTCACCGATGTTTGCTGGTACCGCACGCGATACCACTGAAGAAAACCTTCAGGCGCGCTGCCGTGGTGTGGTGCTGATGGCGTTGTCGAACAAGCGCCGCAGCATCGTATTAACTACCGGTAACAAAAGCGAAATGGCTGTAGGCTACGCCACATTGTACGGTGATATGGCGGGCGGTTTTGATGTTTTGAAAGATGTGCCTAAGACGTTGGTATTTAAACTATCCGAATATCGTAACACCGTTTCATATGTTATCCCGCAGCGGGTGATTACTCGTCCGCCGTCGGCAGAGCTGGCACCTGATCAGAAAGATGAAGATAGCCTGCCACCTTATGATATTTTGGACGCCATTCTCGAAGGGTATGTCGAGCAAGATAAGTCAGTCGCCGATTTGGTTGCTGACGGTTTTGATGAAGCTATCGTGCGTAAGGTCATTCGCCTGGTAGATATCAACGAATATAAACGGCGTCAGTCTGCTGTCGGGCCGCGAATCACCGCCCGCAATTTTGGTAAAGATAGACGCTATCCGATTACATCAGGCTTTGGCCGCAAGAATTGGTAAAACAGGGATTCACCATGAAAAAAATTGACGCGATTATTAAGCCATTCAAACTCGATGATGTCCGTGAGGCACTGGCTGAAGTTGGTATCACCGGGATGACGGTAACCGAAGTAAAAGGTTTTGGCCGCCAGAAAGGGCATACCGAACTGTACCGTGGTGCTGAGTATATGGTGGATTTCCTGCCAAAAGTAAAAATCGAAATTGTTGTTGCTGACGATATTGTGGATACCTGCGTTGAAGCGATTATGCAAACTGCTCAGACCGGTAAGATCGGCGATGGTAAAATCTTTGTCTTTGATGTCTCCCGCGTAGTTCGTATCCGTACCGGTGAGCAGGACGAAGAAGCGATTTAAACTCTGCATATTTAAGTCATCAATAAAAAGCCCGTTTCGTTTCCACGAACGGGCTTTTTTACACCTAAATACCCTTAAACCCGAAGTAATTGGAGTTGCAGGTAGGCAGCAAGTGAACAAATCCCGATGAGCTTACTCAAGTAAGTGATTCGGGTGAGTGAGCGTAGCTAACAACCCTGCAACTTCAAGTCCCAAAGGTTTATGCCGGGACAAATAACCCCAGCCAATAGAACAGATTCAGCACAATGCCGGCGATAATCACTGCAACCACAGGTGCGGCAATCTTCATTACCGGGCGGCCAATAGCCTCGTTGAGGAAATAGAGTGCGGTAGTAATAGTAAAACCGGTGTAACCGGCCATTTTGATTGACGCGAAAATAGCCCCGATTAACAGCGCATATTCCATCAGTAAATTCATGGCATTACGAATATTGTCGGAAGCATTTCGCACCGATGGGAAGCGGCCCAGCCACTTACCGATTGAGCGCAGCATCAATACTTCCAGCGATATCACTACCGCACCAATTATCCCTGCCAGCAATGGATTCGGTACCAGATAACCCACCACAAACACGAATGTGAAACCAGCTACGGCATAAACACCGGTTGCCAGCGCGGTAGTGGCAATTAACGGCACAAAACCGAGGCCACGCATAAACTCGGCCAATGATGCCTGATGGATTAATGCCAGCGATTCTTCCGGTGTGATGCCCGGAGCGTAAGCTTTTGCCAGGGTATAAATCGACACCTCGCTACCGCCGAAGATCTTCATACTTGCTACGGCAGAAATTAACCCGCCGACAATCGCCAGCATCGGGAGGTTTTTAATAATTCGCTGGGTTCGTTCTTCGAAAACAGAGTGTCCACCACCACCTCCCAGGTGGGTTTTTGCTCGTAAATCTTGTGCAATGGCAATACCGATAAGCAGAATCATACCGACGAAAATCTCAATAGATTCAGGGAATAGGCCGGTAAAGCGAGTAATAATCAGGCGAGTTAGTAGCACGATAAAAGCAGAGACGACGGCAGTTTTCCAGCCAAATTGGTAGAAAATGGCGACCAATGGGAACAAGGCGAAGGCGGAAATCACCGGGCTGCTCAGCTCTCCTAGCGAGCCAATAAAGTTCACGGGTAATGAGGTCAACGCGGTATTAACGGCCGGTAAGCTGGTCAGTGCTAAAATACCCCAAGCTGCACCTAGCGCGAAGGCCAGATAGCTATTAATTGCCAGAACACCAATGATGTCGGTCGGCAGAAATAGCAGCCAGGAGTTAAGTAAACCGGTTGAGAGTGTGAAAGAGATACCGACAGAGGCAATAAAGCCGACACTCAGGCCAAAAGCGATACTGCCTGCCTCACGGCGACTCATATTCCCTTCAACCAATTGCGGCAGAATAGGGCGAATGCCGTCATGGAACACGGCGACACTGCGGTGAGAAAGCAGCGCGGTCATCCCGGTCAACAGGGCAACCACAACAATATGAATATAATCCACGGTGGTCCCCTTAGCGCAGCTGTGTAATCAGCAGCGGGATAGCATGCTCAATATGTTCAACCGATAGGCCAAACGCCACTTTACCCTCAGTGACAAATTTTTCTATTTGTTCTGGTTTGGCTTTGATTCCCGGCTTGGCGATTGTGGCACTTTTGTTATAACCAATAATCGCGATAGCCATTGATAATGCGGCTCCGGCCCCAGTGTTACAGGCACCAATATAATAATCCAACTGGCCTTCTTTCACTTTTACTGCGGCATCCATATCCGAAAGAATAAATGTTTCAAAAGTATGAGGAGCCGTCTGCTCAATCATTTCGCGAATTAACTCTCGTTGCAGCCCGGCAATGCCAATCTTCTTCATAATCACTTTCCTTGCGTGGCGAAAAATTTATTAGGATTGTGGCGCAACATCATTTCCACCTGAGCGGAGGAAATCCCTGCGGCCAGTAACATGGGAACAAATGAATCAACTAAATAGCTAAATCCACTACCGCCATTGGCTTTTAAATGTGAGCGGCGGGTTATATCCATGGAGAGCATGACTTTATCCAATAATCCACGCTCAGCGAGTGTGACTAACATCGCGATTCGGCGTTCATCAGGGAAATAGCTATTTTTACCAATGGTATCGAATTGGACATATACACCCATATCGATCATTTTCATAATAAGGTCGGGTTGTTCTTTCAAGTCACAATGGCCGATGACTACGCGATCCAGCGCTACACCATGTTGCTTGAGCAGAGCGATTTGCTCCAACCCCATAGTGCTGAAACTGGTGTGGGTCGAAATGGGCAGGCCGGTGGCATGGTGAGCTAATGCCGCGGCATGAAAGACTTTGGCTTCGTCAGGGGTAATTATGCCCTCACTGGTGCCAATTTCGGCAATAACACCGGCTTTCAGTTCTGTGCCGTCAATACCTATCTCGATTTCATCAATCATGGTTTGCGCCAATTGCTGAGCGCTACTCTCGCGTACCATTGGCGGGTAAAAACTGTCGGTATAATAGCCGGTTGAAGCGATAACATTGATGCCACTGTCACGCATCACATTCAATAAAAACTGCGGATTTCGGCCCATATATCGATTGGTCACTTCGACAATATTGGCCACACCTTTACCCACTAACTCACGCATTTCGTCGCAGATGAGTTGATATTGATCCAACCGGCAATCCAAATTATTTTTAAATCCAGATAAATCAATATGGAGATGTTCGTGCGCGTAGGTGTATCCATCGGGATTAATCATCGGGCAGGCTCCGAAGAAAGTCAGTGTGTAAGACTATCATGGGTATTCATTAAATAAACTAACGTATTGGGCTGATGGCTTTTTTTATTGATTAACCCAGCCTATTGCCTTGGCTGTCATAGCAGCCAAGTATGCGGGGAGTGCCACTTTGAATGCCATCTATCAAGACGACATCACTGCGAGTTACAAATATCTGGGTGCGGAAACACATAATAACCGGACTACCAACTGGGAACTGGCCAGCCAGACGCAGACAATAATCGATACTGTCATTATCAATCGGTAATACTGAGGATTGGCTAAATTGGTTATCGTGCCAAATTAACGCATTTTGCAAATGGCCACGGCGATAATAACCGCCGCCAAATACATAGCTATTATCAGCAAAATGATGGGAAATCTCGGATAGATATAGCATAGATATCTGTTCTGGCTGGTCGCCATGCTGATTGGCGGGCATGGTTCCGGTGAGCGCATGACCGGGTTCGCTGTGTGTTATCCCTAATTGGGCCAACTGAGAGAGGGTGGTACAACTGGTTGCTGAGGGGGCATTTACCTGTTCAATGGTGACATCTTCTGCTTGCAGGATATCCCGCGCGGTCAATAAAGTTTGCATGTTGGCTGTTGGCAAGGTTTGCCGCGACTGGGGGTCATACACCATACAAGGGAAATGCGTTATTCCAACCAATCGTACGCCCGGCATCTCCCGTAGAGCCGCAATGACAGCCGGTAAATGATTTAACTCGAACCCCGCTTCTTGCCCTGAATAGAGCAAATCTCCTGATTGGCAAACCTTCAACATTAAGGGTTGGATAATATGTTGGCGATGCGCCGCCTGTGATATTTCCAGTGCTTTTTCTAATGAGAAAACTGTTATGACTTCTGGTCGCTGACGAATTATTTCCGCCAGCATGCCAGAGGGGGGTTGTACCAGATGGCCAATATGAGCAACAGGAATGGCGTGGCGATAGAGCTGTCGAGCTTCTTTAAAATCCACCGCCACCATACCGTGATAATGGGTGCCCTGATAACTGCAAGCCAGCAGCCGGCGACACAACTCCGGATTACGGCCAAATTGTTTACTCATCAAATACAGTTTTACCTGGTGATGATGGGCAGCTTGCAGTAGCAAACGGGCATTGGCTTCAGTTTGTTCCACATCGATGACATAGCTATCAGGATAAATCTTTCCCTGGTACCAGAATGAGATAGCCGCATCAATAAGTTTAGTGTTCTGTTTTAATAGGGTTTTTAAAAACATTTTATGTCCTGGACGCCCTAGGCATAATTACGTTTGTTAAATAATTATTATTTTGAATATTTTTTATAAAAGAGAACCTGGTGTTGTATTTTGGGGGCACTACCCCGATAAATCTGCTTTAGCGCAACAGGGGCGTGTCACTAGAAAGGTATAGACCGTAAAGGTTCGCGAGTAAATATCCGATTTCATTTTCTGCCGGTTTTAATGAAAAATAAGCTAATAAATCCTGATTTATTTCCCGGATATAGTGAATTTCTTTGCTTTGAACAATTTCCGCTAATATTGCCGGGTCCAACGCAGCGATCTCTTCGCCACGGCGGGTGCGCATTAATGCATTTGCCATATGAGTGATAGCCATCACCCCTTGGTCACCATGTACCGGCAATTGCCAGAAATGTTCTAACCGGTTGATAACCTGGTCTAATCCCTGACCAATATCCTGATCGATAACCCCTGACTGACATAGAATATTAAGACGCGCATCAATACAAATCTTCAAAGAGTGGCCTCCCGAAAATAGCCTGGTTTGCTGCCAGATTGATATGATTAATAACGAGGTTCTATCTCGCCATTCTGTACTGCTCGCTGGTGGTTAAGCAGTAATGTCTCATTAATGCCTTTTTCCAGCAGCAATTTGATCGGATGATTATCAGGTCGGATAAGGATAACGGCTTGCGAAGCTTGAATATAGCGCTCATCGCCTTGCAGTTTTATTGCCTGCAAATCTTCATGAGGGACATTATCCGCCAGATTCCAAATAGCGGCATCAATATCACCACGATTTATATGTGCGATGCAATCGCTATAAGGTAATTCAACTAATTCGATAGGTTGTCCGGCAAATTTAATCTCAGTGAGCAGACATTGATCGGGGGAGCGCGGATCTAACCCAACACGACGAATGTTATTTTGCTCACCACGACGGCAAATAAGTTGGTGACCATCCACATAAGAGCCATTTCCCAGATTCAGTGCCAGAGCGACTTTCCCTTGATCAAGATAACTTTTAGCTGCCAGATGCGAAACCACAGCCATGTCGTAAATACCGTCTATCAGACATTCGATCCGCACTTCAGCGCCGCGCATATGGGCAAAATAGAGGGGAAGTAAGGTAAATTGCTCTCTTAAACCGCTGGCCAAACCTTCATAAAGCTTGGTGTAAGGTAGTGGCATGGCACACACCATATTACCCAGATCAGCCTGTTGCAGTAACAGTGGCATATTCAGGTCAATCAACAAGGTACCATTACGACCTCGGCGTTCAACGATGATAGCGCCATCCGCTTCCAGCACTTTTAATGCATGCTGTACCACGCCGACGGAGATACCGAAATCATCGGATAACTCATCGATGGTTTTAAGCCGATTCCCGGCGCGCTCACCAATTAAATAGCGCGCCATAGATACCAATGCCAACCCTTCTTTTTTTATGAATTTCTTACTCATGGTAGGTCAATTCAGCCTTAATTTACCCTGTGTTACCGGGCAATAAATAGTAAGGGATAATGTTAGCCACACTATTAATTTTCAGTTATATGAATATTTAGACATTCATCTTAATGCCTCATCGTGGCAATATTAAATTAGGATATATGAGATCTAAATCACGTTCTACCACATTTAAAAGCAATAAGTAGACGGTTTTTTTATAACGGATATGCAGGGGAGCGAGAATGGCATCCCCTGAGAAATGAAATAAAATTCAATAATTAAATGACTTTATGCGGGCCGAAGCACTCGTAATGAATTCGCTCGGCTGCTACTCCCTGCGCTAATAATTGGCGGCCGGCAAATTGCATAAAAGCTAACGGGCCGCAGAAGTAATAATGTCGGTTGGGATCGGCTGCCAGCCACTGATGTGAGCTGAGGTCCATTAACCCCTTACTGTGATAATCCTTCTCATGATTATCTTGGGCGGTTGGCTCGCGATACCATACATGGCGGCTGAGATTGGGCATATTGTCTGAAATGGCGGCAACTTCGTCAGCAAAAGCATGAACTTGCCCATTTTCAGCGGCATGTAACCAATGCACTGGTGCGGGATGTTGCTGATTGTGCAAGGTATTGAGCATACTTAACATCGGGGTTTGACCCACGCCAGCTGAAATCAGCGCTACGGGGGTATCCGGCGTAATGTCCAAGAAGAAATCACCACGCGGAGGGGCAATGCGCACACTGTCGCCCTCGTTCAATTCACGGTGCATATAATTAGAAACGGTTCCTTGCTCTTCGCGTTTCACCGCAATACGGTAGGTTTTTCCGTTTGGTGCTGCTGTCAGGGAGTATTGGCGGATTTCCTGATATTCAAGCCGTTCATCTTCAATATAGATACCCAGATATTGTCCTGGTTTGAAATCCAATACCCGGCCACCGTCTTCAGGTGCTAACACAAAACTGCAAATAACCTCACTCTGCATCTCTTTTTTGATGATGCGGAAACGGCGCAAGGTTCGCCAGCCGCCGGTACTATTTTCACCTTGTTGATAAATTTGGCTTTCCCGCGTAATAAACACATCAGCCAACACACCGTAGGCTTTCGCCCAGGCATCTAACACTTCCTCACCAGGAGAAAACATTTCATCCAGCGTACTTATCAAGTGATGACCAACTATCGAGTAATGCTCGGGCTTAATGTTCAAGCTGGTGTGTTTCTGGGCAATACGTTCAACCGCGGGCAGTAAAGCGGCCAGATTTTCAATATTCGCTGCATAAGCACAAATGGCGTTGAACAGGGCTTCGCGTTGATCCCCATTAAACTGATTGCTCATATTGAAAATATGTTTCAGCTCGGGATTGTGCTCAAACATGCGGTCATAGAAATGTGCCGCTAGCTTGGGGCCAGTGGCGGCCAGTAACGGAATAGTGGATTTAACGGTGGCGATGGTTTGACTATCCAGCATGCGGTGCTCCTTAAATATTTATCCCTTTCGCCCTGACTGCAACGCCAATGACTTCAGGTGTTATTGTGTATGATTTAATACATGTATTTTAAATGCATCTTATAGATTGCAGCCTAATTTGTAAATGCACATCATTCTTATAAGGGATTAGCGTGCCGTGTCAGTTCACAGAATATGAAAAAATCACATAATGAATATGAGGATAATTCCGTTGCTTTGGATGAAGTCTGAACAGGTCAAAGCCTTACGCTGCTTGAAGCCAATCGTTTGCGTAAAAACCTCTGTCAAGACCTATCTTAACGGGGGGGAAACAGTTTACACTGTGGGACAGAACCCAAACGGGTGGTCCACTAGGTATATTTAGCAAGCTAAGTCAGGAGAGCCGGATGTTAAAGCGTGAAATGAACATTGCCGATTATGATGCAGATCTATGGCGTGCAATGGAGCAAGAAGTGGTGCGCCAGGAAGAGCACATCGAGCTGATTGCCTCTGAGAACTACACTAGCCCGCGCGTTATGCAGGCTCAGGGTTCTCAGTTGACCAACAAATATGCTGAAGGCTATCCGGGCAAGCGTTACTACGGTGGCTGTGAGTATGTCGATATCGTTGAGCAGTTGGCTATTGACCGCGCAAAAGAGTTGTTCGGTGCTGATTATGCCAACGTTCAGCCGCATTCCGGTTCTCAGGCGAACGTGGCCGTTTACTCAGCATTGCTGCAACCGGGTGACACTGTTTTGGGGATGAATTTGGCGCACGGCGGTCATTTGACCCACGGCTCACCGGTTAACTTCTCCGGCAAACTGTACAATATCGTTCCTTACGGCATTGATGAGTCTGGCAAAATTGATTACGAAGATATGGCGCGTCAGGCCGAAATTCATAAACCAAAAATGATCATCGGCGGCTTTTCTGCCTATTCCGGTATTGTTGACTGGGCAAAAATGCGCGAAATCGCCGACAGCATCGGCGCATGGTTCTTTGTCGATATGGCTCACGTAGCGGGCCTGGTTGCTGCTGGCGTTTATCCTAACCCAGTTCCACATGCACACATCGTAACTACTACCACGCACAAAACACTGGCTGGCCCACGCGGTGGCTTGATTTTGGCGAAAGGCGGTGATGAAGATCTGTATAAAAAACTGAACTCCTCTGTGTTCCCAGCGAACCAGGGTGGCCCATTGATGCATGTTATCGCCGGTAAAGCGGTGGCACTGAAAGAAGCTATGGAGCCTGAGTTCAAGGTTTACCAGCAGCAAGTGGCTAAGAACGCGAAAGCCATGGTGGCTGTCTTCCTGGAACGCGGCTATAAAGTGGTTTCTGGCGGTACAGATAACCACTTGTTCTTGCTTGATTTGGTCGATAAAAACATCACCGGTAAAGATGCCGATGCTGCTTTGGGTCGTGCCAATATCACGGTAAATAAGAATAGCGTACCTAACGATCCGAAAAGCCCGTTTGTCACTTCTGGTGTGCGTATTGGTAGCCCGGCAATCACTCGCCGTGGTTTCAAAGAAGAAGAGTCTCGCGAGCTGGCTGGCTGGATGTGTGATGTGTTGGATAACATCAACGACGAAGCCACAATCGAACGTATCAAACAGAAAGTTCTGGCTATCTGCGCCCGTTTCCCGGTTTACGCATAATCTTGCCAGATTCGCTCTAACCTAATGAAAACCCGCAAAATGCGGGTTTTTTGTCGTTTACATAACGTAAATGTGAAGCCAATCTCAAATTACATGTTTGCCTAATGACAAAGTTGCTAGCAGACGGGGCCTCTGTCACAGTGACCGGCTGACCTCGGAGGGATTCATGGTATTGCAATCAACACGCTGGCTGTCGCTCAGCTATTTCACCTATTTCTTTTCTTATGGCATTTTCCTGCCTTTCTGGGGCATCTGGTTGCAAGGGGAAGGGATACCGCCTGAAACTATTGGTATTTTGCTTGGTGCTGGATTAATTTCCCGCTTTCTCGGCAGCTTGATTATTGCTCCCAGTGTTAAAGATCCCTCTTATCTGGTCACTGCCATCCGAATTCTGGCACTCCTGACATTAGCCTTTGCGGTTGGCTTTTGGTTTGGTCATGGTTGGGCCTGGTTGATGGTGATTATTGCCGGTTTTAACCTATTTTTTGGCCCATTAGTGCCACTTACCGATGCGCTGGCGGCGACCTGGCAAAAACAGATAACCATGGATTACGGCAAGGTTCGGCTATGGGGGTCGCTGGCTTTTGTTATTGGTTCTGCATTGACCGGCAAGTTAGTTTCGGTCTGGGGTCACCCGGCGATTCTTTACAGTTTGCTGTTCGGCGTTTCAGCTATGTTACTGGGAGCATTGCTGAAACCCAGCGTGATGCCTCAGGGAGAAGTTAAGCACGCTAATGTAGCTGCCACCGACTGGAAAGTGTTGCTATCTGAGCCGCAGGTGTGGCGCTTTTTATTGTGTGTGACCTTATTACAAGGCGCACATGCCGGTTATTACAGTTTCAGTTCAATTTACTGGAAAGATGCGGGTTATTCCGCGGCGACAATTGGCTATTTATGGTCGCTGGGCGTGGTGGCCGAGATCCTGGTATTTGCATTCAGCAATGTCCTTTTCCGTCGCTGGACTGCCCGTAGCCTGCTACTGCTTTCGGCCGTGAGCGGCATTATTCGCTGGAGTTTGATGGCTTCTACGACAGAACTGCCGTGGTTGATCCTGATGCAAATCCTGCATTGCGGCTCATTTACTGTTTGCCATTTGGCCGCGATGCGCTTTATTGCCGCCCGGCGTGGGGCAGATGTGATTCGGTTGCAGTCCGTTTATTCTGCACTGGCGATGGGCGGGGGAATTGCGGTGATGACGGTTATTTCGGGGTTCCTGTTCGAACATTATCAGGGGGGGGTGTTCTGGGTAATGGCATTAATAGTGATCCCTGCGCTATTTATTCGCCCTCGGGTGGTGGCAAACCCGGAAGACCTCGCCCATTAGGGCAAATCCAACAGGCGGCGTAACTGCTTGTTTTGTTGTTCAGTTATGGGCAATAACACCTGAATCAGTGGGGGCGTTGATTCAGGTTGTCGCACAGCATAAGGCGTTAGCACCACCGCTGTACCGGAGGGGGCACCAGATTGGAGATACACATCATGGGGCAAGTACTTAATATGTAATGGTAAAAGCGTTAACTCACGAATTTGCTGCTCAACTTGTTGTTCTAATTCCGAATTATTACGTGTCAGTAGTAAAATCTGCTTTTCCTGTAATGCATTTTCTTGCATCAACCAGGCACCAAAACTAATGGCTATCAGCGCAACTTCGTCGGCAGAAAATTGAATCTGGTACTCTTGCTCGAATACGACCAATGCCTGCTGAGTGGTTCGTAACAGCCGGGGATATTGTCGGTTCACTTCTTCCAGTGATGAATTATCAATCCCGATATTGAAATAACAGCGTTCGATAGCAGGGGCGAGATGTGCAAAAAGCTGATTCATCAGCATCTCATTGCTGCCGAGTGTCATTCCGGAAAGCTGTTGAAAACGCATGACTAATTGGTTAGTGGCCGTGATCAGACGTGAATCTTCCGCTGATTGGGTACTGTGATAACGGTGTGCCTTAATCATGGTTAACATCAAGATAAGTACGTCGCGTTCGATTTTATCGAGCGGGTTGCCCAACAGTGGATTAAATGAATCAAATAGACTGTCAGCAGCCGCCAGTGCGGGCTTACGTGTCAACCATTGTTGCTGGGTGAGGGATAACTCTGGCGCAGCATGTTGCCGATTTTCCCAAGTACAATAGGCCAAATACAGTTGTAAGAACTGACGATCTTTTTCATTAAGTTGGCGGTTCAGAAAGGGTTCACACTGAGTGATAATTTGGGGTAAATTCTCTGAAATCAGTCGGTTATCCCATGAGAGTGCCTCATATAAACGGGGAGCGAAATAGTGCTCAACAAATTCAGGACAATAGCGTACACCCCGGCGTAGCCAGTGGATTAAGCACAGCCTTTTGTCCAGCCGATTGCCCTGAATCAAGCAGCTATCATCGGCATTAGCACTCAGTTGCAAATGGTAGAAACGCTGGATTTCATTAGCAACCTCGGCTATATCTTGCCGGGTAGTTGGCTGCTCAACGCCGTTGAATTGGCTGATAGTGTCCAAGTGTACTGTGCTTGCGGGCATAAATAGCATCAGTAACATGTGGCAGCGGCGTTGTTGACCGGATAGTGGTTGACTGGATAACTGGGGCACAGAAGAAGTGTCCAAGTGCATATAACCTTCCGTGATGGATGCGTTGTTATTCATCAGTCTTAAGCATAGCAAAAGAGATTCTATCCGGTTTACTGAGGTCAGGAGCTTTTACATCGACTTACAACTTACATCACAGTTATTGCTGAATTTCCAAGGATTGATCCATGCAGGCTATGTTATGTTATAACAAATTAAGTGCATTTAAGCGGCTGATAGCTCTACTGTTAGTGGGTAGCACTTGTATTTATAGCCAAATAGCGGAGGCGCATCCGCACAGTTTCATCGATATGGATGCCACTTTTGTCAGCGAAAAACAGACATTAGTGGGAATAAAAATGGTATGGACAATGGACGAAATCACCTCTGCGGACCTGCTATATGATGCAGAAAATGCCAAAAGTGATTCTGAAATTTGGAAGAAATTGGCAGCCGAAGTGATGGCTAATGTGTTGGGGCAGCACTATTTCACTGATATCTACCGTGATGGTAAGCCGGTGAAATATAAAAATTTACCGACAGAATATCATTTGTCTCGCAAAGGCCATCAGGCGGTTTTGGAATTCGTGTTACCTCTGGCTGAACCGCAACCCTTAGTCGGAAAGCCTTTTATTATCTCGACTTACGATCCGACCTACTTTGTGGATATGACTTATGCCGATAATAAGGCAGTCAGGCTGTCGACTGAAATGGCAAAAAGTTGCAAATTAACCTTATTCACACCAAACCCTAATGCTTCCTTACAGGCTTATGCGTTGTCTTTGGATAAAAGTGATTCACCGGGAGAAGATATGGAACTTGGCAAACAATTCGCCCAACGGATAACTGTGCAATGTCAGTAGGTCTCACTCCCGTTACGCGGCCAAGACATTGGCTAATCAATTTATGGCCGCTGCTACTTTTCTTAGTATTATTGGCCGGTGCCGCCCAACTTGCCTGGCTCTATTGGCCGGAACTGCTGTTCAAAACGGTAGTCTGGCAAAAAAGTATGCATCAGCAGATGGCCCAGTTACTGCAACAGGTCAAAGCCAATCCGCATCAAACTGGTCTGGCGTTGATGATGTTCAGCCTGATTTACGGCGTGCTTCATGCTGTTGGGCCGGGGCACGGTAAAGTGGTGATAGTGACTTATCTTGCAACCCATCCGGCACAACTCAAAAACAGTCTGAAACTGACTTTTGCTGCGTCGATATTGCAAGGTGGTGTCGCGATCATGCTGGTAACGGTGCTGCTGGGGGTGTTGCAACTCTCGTCGCGTTATTTGCATCAAAGCAGCTTCTGGTTGGAAAAAGGCAGTTTTCTGCTGGTTATCGCGCTCGGAATTTTGTTATGTTTTCGCGCAATAAAACGGCTTTACCATCAAGTAAAGCTATTGAAGCCGCAGAAAATCAGCATCCAGCGTATACAGCCGTTGAGTGCAGATCATGTTCACAGTGAGAGTTGCGGCTGCGGGCATCGACATATGCCGAGTTCTCAAGAGCTGCAAGCGGGCAATGACTGGCGCACCCGTTTAGCGATTATTTTGGCGATGGGCATGCGGCCTTGCTCCGGCGCAATTATGGTGCTGCTGTTTGCCAAAGTGATTGGGGTTTACTGGTGGGGCATTTTGTCGGCCATTGCTATGGCTATTGGCACATCATTGACCATCTCCTTGCTGGCGCTGTTTGTTCACTATGCGCGGCGTTTGGCAGTGCATTTAAGTCGTAAACGAGCACCTGCGGCCTGGGGATCAATAGCCTGGGCGACATTGGCCTTAACTGGCGGCCTCATTTTATTGTTTGCCGGAGTGCTACTTTATCTTTCCAGCCAGCCTGACTTTATCGGTGGAGTTAGGCCATTCGGGCGTTAATTCTCACAATAAAAAAGCCAGTCAGTGTTAGCCGACTGGCTTTTAATGTACATCCGTTAATTGTGTTTAATTAACGTTTTAAGGCATCACTCACTTCGGCCTGAACTATAGACTGAAGAATACCTTTTACAACGCGCGGGTTACCGGCCACGATATTGCCAGAGCTGAAGTGATTATGACCACCGGCAAAGTCAGTTACCACACCACCTGACTCACGAACTAACAGCTCGCCGCCAGCAAAATCCCACGGCTTCAGGCCAATTTCAAAGAAACCGTCAACACGGCCGGCGGCAACATAGGCCAAATCCAGTGCCGCGGAACCGGTGCGGCGAAAATCTGCGCACTGTTCAAACAGTTTGCCAACAATACGGATATACGCCGGAGCATGTTGTTTAACTTTGAATGGGAAGCCAGTTGCCAGAATGGTGCCGTCTAAATCTTTGGCATTGGTGCCACGCAGGCGATAACCATTTAATTGAGCGCCTTGACCACGAGTAGCTGTAAACAGTTCGTTACGCATTGGGTCATAAACTACGGCAACTTCGGTACGGCCTTTGATGCGTACGGCGATAGAAACAGCGAAATGAGGAAGACGTTTAATGAAGTTGGTGGTGCCATCCAGTGGATCAATAACCCATTGTACATCATAATCTTCGCCGACCAACTCACCGCATTCTTCACCAATAATGGTGTGTTTTGGGTAAGATTTACGGATAACGTCAACAATCATAGACTCGGCATCGCGGTCAACGTTGGTAACAAAATCGTTACTGCCTTTTTGGCTCGCTTCGACGGAGTCAGGCGTTTCATAATGTTTGGCAATCAGGTTACCGGCCTTACGCGCAGCGCGTATGGCGATAGTCAGCATTGGATGCATGGGTATCTTCCACTAGGATGTTAAAGAACGAGAAACGGCGCGTAGTATAGCAGGGGTTCGGATAAATTCCTATGTCTGTGTTAAGATATGCCGATTCCCCGTTACCCTCAGAGTTTGTATGTTACACAATATTCGTATCGTTTTGGTTGAAACCTCACACACTGGCAATATGGGTTCGACAGCCAGGGCCATGAAAACAATGGGATTAACCAATTTGTATCTGGTCAATCCTTTGGTCAAACCGGATTCTCAGGCAATTGCATTGTCTGCTGGTGCCAGTGATGTGATTGGCAACGCCACCATCGTGGATACCCTGGATGAAGCGCTGGCGGGATGCAGTTTGGTAGTCGGAACTAGCGCCCGTTCGCGTACTTTGCCTTGGCCAATGCTAGAGCCGCGTGAATGTGGCGTGCGCAGCGCACGTGAAGCTGAACATGCGCCGGTAGCACTGGTGTTTGGTCGTGAGCGGGTCGGCTTGACGAATGATGAGCTACAAAAGTGCCATTATCATGTGGCAATCCCAGCCAACCCGGAATACAGTTCTCTGAATCTGGCCATGGCGGTGCAAATTTTAGCCTATGAAGTGCGAGTGGCTTTTCTTGATAGACAGCAAGCGGCTGCCCCAATAGTAGAAGAAGAGGAAGCCCCTTATCCATTAGTGGATGATCTAGAGCGTTTCTATCTGCATCTGGAACAGGTTTTGTCTCATACGGGCTTTATTCGCCAAGCCCATCCGGGGCAGATTATGAGCAAGTTGCGCCGCCTTTTTACCCGTGCGCGTCCGGAAGCTCAAGAGCTGAATATTCTGCGTGGAATGCTGACATCCATTGAGAAACAAGATAAATACCCACAACGTGGTGCTGATGTCAGCGAGCATAACAACAAAAATTAATGCCTTATATCAATTGGTTATTATAGAAACTGGTCCATATTATTGAAAATGTAATTGTTAAATAATACTTGAGCGATTTACTAGGTTAAATAGTTGACTGAAACACTCGGGTATGTCAAAGTTCTGGCTTGTTCTCACCAACAGGTAATTTTAGCTATGAGACTGACATCCAAAGGCCGTTATGCCGTGACCGCTATGCTTGATGTAGCATTACATTCCCATGACGGGCCAGTTCCTCTGGCCGATATTTCTGAACGTCAGGGGATTTCATTATCCTACTTGGAACAGCTTTTTTCACGGTTACGCAAAAATGGCTTAGTAGCCAGCGTTCGTGGTCCAGGTGGCGGTTACCTGCTGGGTAAAGATGCATCAGCAATCGCGGTCGGTGCGGTTATCACTGCCGTTGATGAATCTGTCGATGCTACCCGTTGCCAGGGTAAAGAAGGTTGTCAGGGTGGCGATCGTTGCCTGACTCATACTTTGTGGCGTGATTTGAGCGAGCGCATTAGCAGCTTCCTCAACAACATCACATTGGCGGAACTGGTTAATAACCAAGATATTCTTGAGGTTGCGGATCGTCAAAATAACGATACGCGCCGTACGGCCAATGGCCGACCGCAAGAGACGATTAACGTCAATCTGCGCGCATAAGCAGAGTCTGCGGAATTTTACGTTTTGGAAGTGATGTACGGAGCATAAGAGCAATGACCGAATCAAAAATAAAGACACCGATCTATCTGGATTATGCAGCAACGACCCCGGTAGACCCTCGTGTCGCTGAAAAAATGATGCAGTACCTGACTCTGGACGGTATTTTTGGTAACCCCGCCTCTCGTTCTCATAAGTTTGGCTGGCAAGCAGAAGAAGCTGTTGATATTGCACGTAATGATATTGCTGCATTGGTAGGTGCCGACCCTCGCGAGATAGTCTTCACCTCCGGTGCAACGGAGTCCGATAACCTTGCGATTAAAGGTGCTGCTAACTTCTACCAGAAGAAAGGCAAGCACATCATCACCTGTAAGACCGAACATAAAGCCGTGTTGGATACTTGTCGCCAGTTGGAGCGTGAAGGCTTCGAAGTGACTTATCTGGCACCGCAGTCTAACGGTATTATCGACCTGAAACAGCTTGAAGCCGCCATGCGTGAAGACACCATTCTGGTTTCTATCATGCACGTGAACAATGAAATCGGTGTGGTGCAGGATATCGCGGCCATTGGCGAAATGTGCCGTAGTCGCGGGATCATTTTCCATGTTGATGCGACACAAAGCGTCGGTAAATTACCTATTGATTTGAGCAAACTGAAAGTCGATTTGATGTCTTTCTCTGCACATAAAGTTTATGGCCCGATGGGCATTGGTGCACTGTTTGTTCGTCGTAAACCCCGTATTCGCATTGAAGCACAGCAGCACGGTGGTGGTCATGAGCGCGGTATGCGTTCAGGGACTTTACCGGTTCATCAGATAGCGGGCATGGGTGAAGCTTACCGCATCGCCAAAGAAGAGATGGAAAGCGAAGCAGCGCGTCTGCGTTCGCTGCGCCTGCGGTTGTGGAATGGCCTCAAAGATATTGAAGAAGTTTACCTGAATGGCGATTTAGAGAATGGCGCACCTGGCATTCTGAACATCAGTTTCAACTATGTTGAAGGTGAGTCGCTCATCATGGCACTGAAAGATTTGGCTGTTTCATCGGGTTCAGCCTGTACTTCCGCGAGTCTGGAACCTTCTTATGTGTTGCGTGCGTTGGGGATGAACGACGAACTGGCCCACAGTTCAATTCGTTTCTCTCTGGGGCGTTTCACCACTGAAGAAGAGATCGACTACGCCATTGCGCTGGTACGCAAATCCATTGGGCGTCTGCGTGACTTGTCTCCGTTGTGGGATATGTTCAAGCAGGGCGTGGATATCAGCAGCATTGAATGGTCTCACCATTAATTCCAGACTTTAAGACTCAGGAGTAATCACATGGCTTACAGCGAAAAAGTAATCGATCACTACGAAAACCCACGTAACGTCGGGTCATTCGACAACGCAGATCCTACCATTGGTAGCGGCATGGTTGGCGCACCCGCTTGTGGTGATGTCATGAAGTTGCAGATTAAAGTTAACGACGCTGGCATCATTGAAGATGCGCGTTTCAAAACTTATGGCTGCGGCTCTGCTATTGCTTCCAGCTCTCTGGTAACTGAATGGATGAAAGGTAAGTCTCTCGAGCAGGCTGAAGCGATCAAGAATACTCAGATCGCAGAAGAGCTGGAGTTACCGCCAGTCAAAATTCACTGCTCAATTTTGGCTGAAGATGCCATTAAAGCAGCTATCGCCGACTACAAAAGCAAACATACTGCCAAGTAGTTGTAACATAGGTTCTTTAGAGTTGAGGTTGTTGTATGTCGATATCAATCAGCGACAGTGCTGCACAACGGGTCAGCGCCTTTTTAAATCACCGTGGTAAGGGCTTAGGTCTGCGCTTAGGCGTGCGGACGTCGGGCTGCTCCGGTATGGCATATGTCCTGGAATTTGTTGATGAAATGAACGATGACGATATCGTTTTTGAAGACAAAGGCGTGAAAGTGATCATCGACGGCAAAAGCATGGTCTATCTTGACGGCACCGAGCTGGATTTCGTCAAAGAAGGTCTGAACGAAGGCTTTAAATTCAACAATCCGAATGTCTCTAATGAGTGCGGATGTGGTGAAAGCTTTAACGTCTGACCCCTGTTTTTGTTCCTGCCTCAGGAACTTGATGCCTATATACCCAAAGTCATTGGAGTTGCAGGTAGATAGCCAGCACAAATCCTGATGAGCTTATTTAAGTAGGTCAACTACAAATAAGTTATTCGGGTGAGTGAGCGCAGCTAACGGCCATGCAATTTCAAGGACTAAGGGGATAACCCCAGAGCATGCTATGGATTACTTCACATTATTTGGGCTGCCGGCTCGGTACCTGATTGACGGCAACCAACTCACGACCCGCTATCAAGAATTGCAACGCCAATTCCACCCTGACCGTTTTGCAAATCAGCCTGAACGCGAGCGTCTGGCCTCATTGCAACAAGCCGCGACCATTAATGATGCCTACCAAACCCTCAAGCACCCGTTAAAACGGGCTGAGTATATGCTATCTTTGCAGGGTTTTGATTTAGGCAACGAACAGCATACTATGCGCGATACCGCGTTTCTGATGGAGCAATTGGAGTTGCGGGAAGAGCTTGATGCTATCGAACGCAACCCAGATGCTGAGACGGAACTCGCTGCATTCAGCCACCGTTTGGCACTGATGACGAAAACACGCAGCCAGTTGATGGTCGAGCAATTGGGTAGGCAACAGTGGGAACAAGCCGCTGATACGGTTCGAAAATTACGTTTTCTGGATAAATTACAGCAACAGGTTGAACAGCTCGAAGAGCGGCTGTTTGATGACTTCGTTTGATTTAAATATCGCATGCAATTAATTAAAAACAAATAAAATCAAAGTATTAATGAAGTTTTAATCACTGCAATGTCTGAATAGTTATTATTAGAGCAATATCGCCGGATAGATTTTGCTCTTTAGACTCATGATTGATGGAAGCTCAACATGGCCTTATTACAAATTAGTGAGCCTGGTTTAACTGCGGCACCACACCAACGTCGGTTGGCCGCAGGGATAGATTTAGGCACCACAAATTCATTGGTAGCCACTGTGCGCAGCGGTAAAGCGCAAACTCTGGCAGATGAACAGCTGCGGGACCTTTTGCCGTCGGTGGTTCACTATCAACAAAATAACATTGATGTCGGCTGGAATGCGCGCGATTTAGCTGCATTGGATCCAGTCAATACTATTAGTTCAGTCAAACGTATGATGGGCCGTTCTTTGGCCGATATCGTGCAGCGCTACCCTAATCTACCTTACCAGTTTCAGCCAAGTGAAAATGGCCTGCCGATGATCCAGACTGCCAGCGGGTTAGTTAACCCGGTGCAAGTGTCTGCGGATATCCTAAAAGCATTGGCACAGCGGGCGCGAGCTGCATTGGAAGGTGAACTTGACGGTGTAGTGATTACCGTTCCGGCTTACTTTGATGATGCTCAGCGTCAGGGAACCAAAGATGCTGCCCGCTTAGCGGGGTTGCATGTGTTGCGTTTGCTTAATGAGCCGACCGCAGCGGCTATCGCCTATGGTCTGGATTCAGGCCAGGAAGGGGTGATTGCTGTTTACGACTTAGGCGGCGGAACATTTGATATATCTATCTTGCGCTTAAGCCGTGGCGTGTTTGAAGTGTTGGCAACTGGCGGTGATTCTGCGCTGGGTGGGGATGACTTCGACCACTTATTAGCTGATTGGCTGCGCGAGCAAGCCGGTATTGATTCCCGTGATGATCATGGTGTCCAGCGGCAATTACTTGATGCGGCGATCGCAGCCAAAATTACCTTGAGTGATGCCGAGGTTGCTGATGTCTCGGTCGCTGGTTGGCAAGGGCAAATCACCCGTGAGCAATTTGAATCGCTGATCGCTTCATTAGTTAAGCGCACATTAATGGCTTGTCGTCGTGCGTTAAAAGATGCTGGCGTGACGGCTGACGAAGTGTTGGAAGTGGTGATGGTAGGCGGTTCGACCCGTGTGCCTTTGGTGCGTGAGCAGGTGGGGCAATTCTTTGGTCGCACGCCACTGACCTCGATTGATCCCGATAAAGTGGTCGCTATTGGCGCGGCGATCCAAGCAGACATTCTGGTGGGGAATAAACCTGACAGTGATATGTTGCTGCTGGATGTTATCCCGCTGTCATTAGGGCTGGAAACCATGGGCGGTTTAGTGGAAAAAGTGATTCCACGCAATACCACCATTCCGGTCGCCCGCGCGCAAGAGTTCACCACCTTTAAAGATGGTCAGAGTGCGATGACTATCCACGTGCTACAAGGTGAACGCGAGTTGGTACAGGATTGTCGTTCTCTGGCCCGCTTTGCTTTACGTGGTTTGCCGCCGCTGCCAGCGGGAGGGGCACATATTCGTGTGACTTTCCAGGTTGATGCGGATGGGTTATTGAGTGTCACGGCGATGGAGAAATCCACCGGCGTGGAGGCATCGATTCAGGTGAAGCCTTCCTATGGGCTATCCGATGATGAAATTGCCAATATGATTAAAGATTCAATGGCGAATGCGCAAAGTGATATCGGCGCGCGTAAGCTGGCGGAACAACAAGTCGAAGCTTCTCGTGTGCTGGAAAGTTTACAAGGCGCATTGGCAGAAGATGCAGCATTACTCAGTGAGCAAGAAAGTACTGCTATCGCTCAGGCGATGGCGGCATTACAGCAGCAGATGCAGGGCACTGACCCACACGCAATCGAAGCTGCGATAAAAGCGTTAGATGCACAAACGCAAGATTTTGCCGCGCGCCGAATGGATGCTTCTATTCGCCGTGCTTTGGCTGGCCATTCAGTGGATGAGGTTTAATCATGCCCAAAATAGTATTTCTGCCCCATAAAGACCTTTGCCCGGATGGTGCAGTACTGGAAGCAACTCAAGGTGAAACCATATTAGATGTCGCCTTGCGTAATGGAATCGACATCGAGCATGCCTGTGAGAAATCCTGTGCCTGTACCACTTGCCACTGTGTGGTGCGGGAAGGTTTTGATTCTCTGCCAGAAAGCAGTGAACTGGAAGATGACATGCTGGATAAAGCCTGGGGGCTGGAGCCAGAAAGTCGTCTGAGTTGTCAGGCCCGAGTGACGGATGAAGATCTGGTGGTTGAGATCCCGCGTTATACCATTAACCATGCGCGGGAGCATTAATTATACTCGTCATACTTCAAGCTGCATGTGCGTTGGCTACGTTCAATCACCCGAATCACTTACAACAGTAAGCTCATCGGGACTCATTCACTTGCCGCCTTCCTGCAACTCGAATTATTTAGAGTATATACACGAGGACATGATATGAGCTTAACCTGGCAAGATACCCGCGAAATTGGCGAAGTGCTGTATGATCAGTTTCCGGATACTGATCCGAAAACAGTGCGTTTCACTGATATGCACCAATGGATCTGCGACTTAGAAGATTTCGATGATGATCCGCAGGGATCAAATGAAAAAGTGCTGGAAGCGATCCTTCTGGTCTGGTTAGATGAGTTTGAATAAATACCTGAGGGTCGCACGAGCGGCCCTTTTTTCTATTGTTACTTTATAGCTGGCTGTTACTGTATAGCAGACAGTATTTTTCGAGTAGAACGTTTTGATCCGCCGTGGCTAACACAGGGCCACGTATAACTAGCTGAATAACAGCAAAAAATAATAATGAAGAGGTTGTCATGACAGAAACAATGCAAGTATCCCTATCAAATAACCCAGCTGACGCCCGTTGGGGTGAGAAAGCGTTACTCAGCACCGATGCTGAGGGGATAACGATTCATCTGACCGGTAATGGCAAATTAGGTGCGATTCAACGTGCCGCCCGTAAAATCGACGGGCAGGGCATCAAACGCGTAAAATTGGCCGGGGACGGCTGGGGTTTGGAACAAAGCTGGGCATTCTGGCAGGGGTTCCGTGGGCCAAAAGGCCAGCGCAGCGTGGAGTGGGCAGAACTGCCAGAGAACGAAAAAACCGAGCTGGAACAGCGGCTGAAAATTATTGACTGGGTGCGCGATACTATTAATGCACCAGCAGAAGATTTGGGGCCAGAGCAACTGGCTAAAAACGCGATCGATTTACTGTGTTCAGTATCATGCGATGCTGTTAGTTACCGTATTACCAAAGGCGAAGATCTGCGTGAGCAGGGTTATGCCGGGATTTACACTGTCGGTCGTGGTTCTGATCGCGCGCCGGTGTTGTTGGCGTTGGACTATAACCCAACCGGCAATCCCGATGCGCCAGTGATGGCGTGCCTGGTCGGTAAAGGTATTACTTTTGATTCAGGCGGTTACAGTCTGAAACAGAGCGCCTTTATGGATTCGATGAAATCCGACATGGGTGGTGCTGCGACAGTTACCGGTGCATTGGCACTGGCTGCGGCTCGTGGTTTGAAAGAGCGCGTGAAACTGTATTTGTGTTGCGCAGATAATATGGTGAGCGGTAATGCCTTTAAGCTGGGTGATATCATTCGCTATCGTAATGGCAAGACTGTTGAAATTATGAATACCGATGCCGAAGGGCGCTTGGTATTAGCCGATGGCCTGATTGATGCGTCGGAACAGGATGCACCGCTGATTATTGATGCGGCTACCTTAACCGGCGCAGCGAAAACTGCCTTGGGTAATGATTACCATGCTCTGTTTAGCTTTGATGATCAACTGGCGCAAGAGTTGTTAAACAGTGCCAAAAGTGAGCACGAACCTTTCTGGCGTTTGCCGCTGGCAGAATTCCATCGCAGCCAGTTACCGTCTAATTTTGCTGAATTGAATAATGTCGCGGGGGCAGCCTACAGTGCCGGTGCCAGCACCGCTGCTGCGTTCTTGTCACATTTCGTGAAAGAGTATCAGCAAGGCTGGTTGCACATTGACTGCTCTGCCACTTACCGTAAAGGCGCGGTTGAGCAATGGTCGGCCGGTGCCACAGGGCTGGGTGTTCGTACCATTGCTAACCTATTGTTGGCGAAAGCAAAACAGTAAGTTTGGTGAAGCAGGGGCTAGCATACCTACGGGCACTCCGGCGGCTCACGCCGCTACGACCCAAACGGCATGCTTCCCCTTCGTCAAGCTTTGTAAGTTATCAATGGGGGCGCATTTGCGTCCCTTGGTTTGATCTGTTTGATGTACTTCTGGAGTAGAGCATGAGTGTGCCGCAGTCCCCTGATGATAAGCACGATCATCACCATCACGATGAAGACCAAAGCCTGGAGTCCTTGCTAAAACTGGCGGCGACGGAGTCTATTTATCGCACCGCCTTTTTCCGTGCATTGCTAGATGCGACAGTTTTAGTGCTGGTGGACGATTCAGAGCAGCGCGGTGAAGACGGTGAAATGACATTTACTGCGGGCAATGGGGTGAATATTCTGCATTGGGAAAAGCAGGATGGTGAATCGGTTATTCCATTCTTTACCTCGGTCGAGGTGTTACAGCAGGCGCTGGATATTGCCGAAGATCAATCGATTGACAGTGAGAGTCTGTCTATTAATACCCCAAAACAGCCTTTTATCGCGATGCCAGTGCGGGTGTTATTTGAAATGACACAGGGTGCGCATCTGTTTTTGAATCCTAAATCAGAGCACGGTAAAGAGTTTTGGCCGCAAGAAGTGGCAATGTTATTGGAAAACGGCGGTTTAGCTCAACCGGCGGAAATGGTAGTGGATAAAGAGAGTCAAATTCTGCTGGGCCAACCGGAAGAGTACCCGTCGGCAATGGTTGATGCTTTGATTCAATTGTTCAGCCAACGTAAACCGGTACGGCGTGCATTTCTGGCGCTGATGCATGATAAGAGTGTGGATGAGAAACCTAATTTATTGTTTGGGCTGGAAGTCGATGGCTCCATTGATGAGATTGACCAACTGATTCAAGAGGCCGGTAATGTGGCCAGTGACCATGCGCCTGATGATGGCCCGGTCGATTTTTGTGTGGTGAATGAGAACGAGCGGGGAGTCAGTCACTATCTGATGACGCATACCCAGGCATTTTACCAGCGCAGATGGGGCAGCTGGCTGAGAAATGCGATTCCTTCAAGCAGTCATTAATACAAGCAGTCATTAATAAATAATAATAAGGGGAGCCAATTGGCTCCCCTTATGTCACACAGAACTATCATTGCTACATGAAGAACTTATGCTGTTTTAGAAGGTGTAAGCAACGCCCATATTGATGGTCATTGGGGTTGCAATGTTCTTACCTTTAGAAACCTTAACTTCAGAACCGACAGACAGGTTAGAGGTCAGGTTGACATTGACACCCACACCGGCATTTGCACGAGTCCCTTTCAGGCTGTTATCAAACATTTCGTTGTTAATCACTACATCATTTTTCGCCATCAGATCGTGATCGACGGAGAAGATAGCGTAAGGTTTAATTTCAGCACCGCTGTTCAATACAAAACGATAACCGGTATTCATACCAATAGTGCCGGTGGTAGTACGAGCGCCTTGGCTCTGTGCTTCCATACCGTTAGACAGTTGGTACTGACTTTTGCCGGAGGTGAAGCTGCTCATAGCAACAAATGGTGAAACATACAGCTCATCAATAGTGATATGTTTACCCGCTTTTACTGCCAGCCCCAGACCAGAGAAGTTAGCATTGCCACTGGCGTTGCTGCCTTTAGCCGTGACGTTGAGATTCTGTTTAAACTGGTTGGTTTTCATCACACCATTCAGGTAATAGCCGCTATTTGCCAGATATTGCGCGTAAGCACCCAATGAGTTACTTTCTACACTGCCGCTGCTTTGGTAGTCGGACTTAATATTTGAGCTACTGTGGCTGGCAAAGGCACCGATACTAAATACCGCCTCGCCCAGTTCCATTGCTTTATCGCCACCCAAGGTCATGCCGTTCAACTTCTGTTTGAAGTTAGTTGCCGTGCCTTTCACATCATAGTTGTCGTTCAGGTAAGTGAGCCACACGCCACTTTCGTTAGCTGATGCACTTTGCTTATCCAAACGATTCTGAATTGAACTTAATTCAGCGTTAAAGATCGTCGGTGTGGTATTGGCTACGGCCAGAATACCTGCCGCACCCGGGGTCAATGCCGTTTTATCGGCTACCAGTTTGAAGCCGCCTTTGCCATCACTGACCAGGTTGTGCTTGTAGTTACCCAAATTGACCGGGCCATTGGAGAGCGCAAAGCGTGCATTATTAGTGCCTTTCACATCAACGATACTTAAGTTGGCTGGAGCTACACCGCTGGCATCAATCTGAACGTTGAAAGCACCAGCAGCATCACCCGTCACATTCAGTGGTGCCGTGGTATGACTATGCAGGGCTGAACCCAAGTTAAAGCTACCGTTACCTGCCAATGCGTTCATGGTCAGTTGCGCTTTCGTTTGGCTCATATCGATAGAACCGCCCGCCAGCGTGACATCTTTAAAGGCGAATTTAGCCGGTTTGCCATTCATGGCGCTAAAGGCCGCACGGGAAGTTGGGTGTAGCCTGACATAAGGTGCATCTTCGGCTACAAATACCATGTTACCTGCTAAGTTCAGGTCTGCATGCTGGGTTACTGCACCGTCATGGACGCTCAGGAAACTGCCTTTGTTGGCATTAATAGTCCCTTCGACTGCGGCAGTTTGGGTGAAAATGGTGGTACCGCCATTTAACTCCGCGTCTTTCAGCGAACTGGCGATCAGCGCATAACCGTCTTCAACCAAAATCTTATTGGCTTGCATGCGCGACTTAAGATTAAAAATACCGCCATTTACCGTGGTGTTGTCAGCTTTGGCATTGCCACTAACGATGAATTCTGCGCCGTTATTAACCGTGGTATGCTGAGCGTTTGCGCTACCAGCAAGCTTGAAATGACTGTTATTCAGCTCGGTATGTTCGGCTGTGGCACCATCGTTAACAATGAACTTGCCGCCATTAACCGTTGTTCTTATTGCCGCAGTATCAGTTTTAAGAGTGAAAACACCGCCATTCAATGTGGTATCCATGGCAATGGTTTTATTTTGCAGGGTTAAGCTCCCCCCCTTGATGATAGCTTTAGAGATAATAGCGTTATCTTTGGCAGTAATATCACCTTCACTGACCAGATCACTGACAACAGAATACTCTGCTGCTGTAATCTGGCCGCCTTTGGCAACAATAGCCCCTTCTGATATGGCTCGTTCAGTGTCATTTTTCCCTGTAAGGGTCAACTGACCTTCTGCGCCAATGACGGTATTCATATCCGTACCACCGTTATTTTCCATAATGCCTTTGGTGATAACAGTGCTATTTGCCAATGCGCCAAGCGCCAGGTTTACCGTGCCATCTTCACTAATAATGCTGCCAATGATTTCGCCGCCTTTTTCCACATTTTGTGTGCCGCCCGATACTTGGGTATCAAGTGCAAAGGTTCCCGTAGCGACTTTTTGTTGCTCAGCGCTGGCAATTTTTTGCTCAAATGCAGGTATATCAACAGTGGTAGTCGTTACTGTCTCTAAATTAGATAATGCTGCTGTCGCATTGTTCATTTCTGTGGTGCTAGTAGCGAGTTTAGCCGCAGCGTCAGTTTTAATCTGCTTGGCAGCAGTAACCTTAAGCTCAATGTCATTAAAAGCAACATCGGCAGACTGATATTTATTGGTTGCGTCAACAACTAACTGTTCTTGTGCTGCTGCATCCTTGATGGCCTTTTGCGCGTCTTCAGCCTTGGTTCTTTTGGTCGTATCAGTGGCTTGGTTTTTAATCAAATCCTGAAGCTGTTGTTCGAGATCTGCTGTATTTTCATTCCAGGCTGGATTGACAGCTTTAATTGCCGTGCTTTTTTCAGTATCAAGCTGTTTTAAGTCATCTTCAGCTTGTTTTTTTTCTTGCTCAGCTTTTTCTACGACTGTTTTAAGAGTAGCGGATTGGTTACTCAGGTCGGCAGCATCAGCTTCTGCCCTGGTGTTTGCTTTGTTGGCTGCTTCCTCTGCCTGTTTAGCAACAGCCAGCTCGTCGAACTTAGTTTGTTTCTCGGTAAAATAAGCTGCCAGTTTTTCTTTTTGTTCCTGGCTAATCACACCTTGAGTCAGGTAATTTTGCACCTTAGTCAGGGTATTTTGGCTTGCTTGTTGCTGCTGTTTGACTGCGGTGACTTTTTGCTCAAGTTGTGGCGAAATAGCTGAGTTGTCGTTGGTTAATGATGCATTAAACAGTAAGTTGGCTTCTTCAGCGGTGAACTGACCCGGTGCTTTATTATTGAGCGAGGTTGTAAAGGCATCTTTTGCTGCTGCATTGAGTTTTTTTTTGTTGTCTTCGGTATCGTCTTTTGCATAAGCAACAACGGCTGCTAGCTGCTTGATTTGTTTTTCAAATACATTTTTAAATGAGTCTAATTCTTTTTGTGCTATTTTTTGTTGTGCAGGTGCTAATGCAGTAATGCTGGTTTCAATATCCTTAATCTGCTGCTGGTGATTCTGTTGCATTGTTTTAATTTGCGACTCAACCTCGGCAGTCATCTTTGATGTGATTGCTTGGCCTTCAGGGAAGAGGCTTTCCAGCAAGATATCTTCAGGGGCTTTGGTGTTAACCACGGTGTTAGTGGTTACTATGAAGCTGCCACCATTGGCTATACCAAGAGTTGCACCGGGTATAAACGTAGGTGTTGATGCAGCCATTGCCCCACCCGATACCAACGATGAGACCAAAATAGATAACGGCAATAAACGTGTATTTAATGTGTTGCGATAACCCATGGTTTTATACATTCCTATTTACAGATTAATTTAAAAGACGAAATATTCAAGAGAATTAATAACGACAAAATGTTGGGTGAAATATAACGATGCGATGCTGACATTCCTATTTATTAAAATATTAAATCTATTCTTTTATATTATTTTTATTTAATAAATTATTTGTGATATT
This sequence comes from Yersinia sp. 22-579, assembly GCF_030433455.1. Classification (NCBI taxonomy): domain Bacteria; kingdom Pseudomonadati; phylum Pseudomonadota; class Gammaproteobacteria; order Enterobacterales; family Yersiniaceae; genus Yersinia; species Yersinia sp. 22-579. The sequence continues at coordinate 81,133 of NZ_JAUJTZ010000008.1, forward strand.
GAGTTTGTTGTATAATACTTTGTTTTATAAGTGTTTTTTGTGTATTGATTTGTGGTGTTTTTGTCTGGAGTCGCGTTTTTATTTATTTTTAAAAAAAAGATTAAATGCAAAGAATTTGCAAATCTAACCTTGAACTTATCTAAGATAGGCTAGATATCAGGCGGTGAATCATCGGCTAAATAATATGAATGGGTTTTATCATAGAAAAAGAGAGAGAATCATGGCGATCCTCTCTCTGTAATTGGCGGGGTATACGAATATAAAAATAGAACCTTAGAAGTTGTAAGCGACACCCATATTAATGGTCATTGGTGTCTCAACGTTCTGGCCCTTCGATAACTTGACTTCAGTGCTGATAGCCAGATTAGCGTTCAGATTGACATTGATACCAGCACCAGCATTTGCACGGGTGCCTTTTAGGCTGTTATCAAATATCTCGTTGTTAACGGATACTTTGTTATTTGCCATCAGGTCATTATCCACCGAGAAGATAGCATATGGCTTAATCTCTGTGCCGCTATTTAACACATAACGGTAGCCACCGTTGACCCCGATGGTACCCGTTACAGCGGTGGCACGTTGATTCTCTGCGGTCATACCGTTAGATAAAGTGTTCTGGCTCTTGCCAGAGCTAAAGCCACTCAAAGCAATATGTGGTGAAACATAGAATGCATCTAAATTGATATGCTTGCCGGCTTTCACCGCCAAACCCAGGCCATTCAATTTAGAGCTACCGGTCGCCTGGCTGCTTTGAGTCGAGATATTAACATTCTGATTGAAACGGTTAGCTTTCAGTACAGCGTTAACATAATAACCATCATCGACCAGGTATTGGCTGTACATCCCTATTGAGAAGCTGTCGACTTTGCCTGAACTTTGATAATCAGACTTGATATTTGAGCTACTGTAGCTGGTGAAACCACCGATACTCAGTACGCCGTTATCCAGTTTTGTCGCTTTATCCGCACCGAACGTCATACCATTTAATTTCTGATCGAAATTAGCAGCAGTGCCTTTCACCTTGTAGTTATCGTTCAGGTAAGTTCCCCATACACCACTTTCATTGGCGGCAGTGCTTTGTTGGTCTAAACGATGATGAATCGAGCTTAACTCGGCATTAAAGATGACTGGGGTGGTGTTAGCTAGCGCCAAAACACCGGCAGTGCTGGGGGTTAGCGCTGCGTTTCCACCTGCGTTACGGCCATTTGTATCAGTGACTAACTTAAAGCCACCTTTGCCATCACTTTGCAGCTTATATTGATAGTTACCCAAATTTACCGTGCCAGTGGCTAAAGTAAAATCGGCATTACCTGAGTTTATTTTAGCCACATCCAGATTGTTCGGCGCAATCCCGCTGTCATTGATAGCCACCATAAATTGGCCATCAGCCTGTCCGTTGACATTCAGCGGCGCGCTGGTGTGATTGATAAACGTCGAGCCAAGGTTAAAAGTCCCGGTTCCTGCCAGTGATGTTGTATTCAACTGAACAGTCGACTTACTCATATCAACCGTACCACCATTCATTGCCATACTTTTGAAAGCGTGTTGGGTAGGAATACTATTATTGGCAGCAATAAACTCCATTTTACCGGCTAATTTTAGGTCAGCATCTTGAGTGGTTGCTTGGTCATAGACACGGATAAAGCTATTGGATTCGGCATTAATCGTGCCGCTGATAATGGCGTTATTATCAAAGGTAGTGGTACCGCCTTTGATAATAACGTCTTGCAAGCTGCTGGCGATCAAAGCATCACCACTTTCAACCACCAATTTAAAGGCCTGCATGCGAGAGCGGAGGCTAAATTTCCCGCCTTTTAATGTTATACCATCAGCAATTGCATCATCAGTAACCTTAAACTCACCACCATTAACTGTGGTGTCTTTGGCGGAGCCGTCAGACAAGGTAAAAGTGCCGCTATTGAGTTTAGTGTTGCTGGCAATGGCGTCTGTCTGCACATCAAATTCACCACCGTTGATAATAGTGCCATCAGTGGCGGCACCATTTCCTAGCGTAAATTTCCCGCCATTCACTTTGGTATTAATGGCTGTTGCACCTTTATTCAATGTAAAGCTGCCCTTCTGTAGCAGGGTATCTTCCGCGCTTGCACCGTCTTGCAGGGTAAAAGTGCCGCCATTGATCTCGGTTGCAATGGCTTTTGCACCCGCCTGAACGATGAACATCCCCTTTCTCAACAGTGTGCTGTGTGCCACTGCACTATCCGCCAGTGTTAAGCTGCCGTCAGCGATGATGGTGTTTGTAAGTGTTGCTTTGCTATCGGCAGTGATGTTACCGCGACTGGTCATATCATTGACGATCGAATCATCACTTACAGTGACACTGCCACCTTTGGTCACCAAGGCATTATGGGATACGGCACGGCCAGTGAGGCTCAGTTGACCGCCAGCTTGTACCACGCTATCGGTATCGGTACCGCCCTGATTATTTAGCGTGCCATCGGTGATGGTGGTGCTAAACGCAGCTGCGCCCGCAGCCAGATTTACTGTTCCACCTTCTCTAACCATGCTGCTAATGATTTTGCCATCTTTTTGCACATTTTGTGTGCCGCCAGCCACATGTGTAAGTACGGCTAGGGAGCTCCCGGCAACGGTTTGTGTAATCGTCTTATCCAGCGTTTGGTCGATGACCGGAGCATTAACCGTTGGGTTCACTCTATTGAGCTGAACTACGGCTTCTTTGGCGTCTTGCAACGCCAGCATTTGATCCTTAACCTTTTTTTCAGCCTCAGATTTAGCCTGTTCAGCGGTGTCAAACTGCTGTTTGGCAGTAGCATTGTTTATTTCGGCTGTATCGAGTGTTGTTTGCGCATCCTTAGCATTTTTTTCAGTGATAAGAGCAAAATCAAAGGCCTCTTTAGCTTGGGTGGCGATAGTGAAATCATCGCGAGCTTGCTCCAGCTTACTTTTGTCCTCTGTAATTGCTTTATGGATGCTTTCTATTTTTAACTCAATTCGCTTAATTTCTTTCAATAAAGCTTTTTTATTTTTATTCTGCTCAGTTTGCTTGTGATCCAACTCCGAACGTTTATCGCGGTGAGCTTTGGCAATTGCTTCTTCGTCTGCGGTGTAATCTTTGGGGTCTTTTGCAATAAATGACTGTGAATTCCACATTGATTCATTTGAGCTTATATCAATGGCTATTTTCTCAAGTTCTACATCGATATTTGTGCGTTCATCGCCCTTGGCTATTAGCTGGTCTGTGGTGTCTTTCAAATGTTTATCATTATCTATAACTGTTTGTTTTTTATTATTTAATTCATCTTTTTTATCATAAAGATTGTTATCTATTTCGTTCTGAGCTGTAGCTGTAAGACTCAGCCCCGCATTCGTCAACGCAGTATCTTTCTTTTTATTCGCTTCATCTCGCGCATCATTGGCTGCTTTTTTGCCTGCTTCGGCTACCTGAAGGTCGACTTTTATGGGGGTCCACAGATCATTTTGGTGTGCAGCTTCTTCAACTGCGGTCTTAAATTTTTGTTCTACTCTTTTAACTTCCGCTTTAGCGATTTCTTCTAATTGTTGTTTCTGTACTTTCTCTTTCATGCGCTCTTGCAGTTGTTGCTGCTGTGTCGCATCTATAACATTCGAGGTCTTAAAATCTTGCAACTTATCTGAGATACTTTTTTCTGTTCCAGCTGCAATAGCACCACCTGATACCAATGATGAGATCAAGATAGATAAAGGCAATAAACGTGTATTTAATGTAGTAGAATTTAACATGGTAAGAATATTTCCTATATATAGTTTTTTTTATAATTAAAGTTAATTAAGATAAATGTATTGTGGTAAACATTGGCGCTCAATATATCAACAAAAATTTAAAAGACTATTTATTAAAAGATTAAAACTTATACTTTTGCCATTTTACTTCATTTTTTTAGATGTTTGCTGACGTTAATTGGTAGGTTTATTTGTTGGTTAACTACATGATTTTATTGATTTTTATGTTAAGTTTTTATCTGATTTTTAGTGAGTTACCAATCCATGGAAAATATTAAATTAAAAAAATATTAAAAAAATATTAAACACCATTTGGTTGTCTTTTAGTTAAGGGTTGTTAATTTATCCTAGGTATAACCGAGAATATTTCCTAGATAAAAGTCTTCATATTTATCTCCCTATATTCCCTTTCAGACGAATGCTATAATCTTGCTATCAATCAGGGAGCAAGATATGAATCACAATGGTTTGCATCGGTTAATATCGAAAATGAGAGCGTGCCAACTGGCCCTCTTGGTCAGTGCTGTCGTATTTTTGGCTGGCTGTGATGACAAGAGCGAAAATAAGGATGTTGCGGCCCCCTCTGCTCCGGCATCTACACAGGTAACTGAATCGGTAGCTAAAGCGCCGGTGAGCAAAATAAACGATGCAAATAAGTTGGCGGAATTGGCAAAACAGCATGCTGGTCAGCCGCTCACTTTACTGGATGCCTCTGAGTTACAATTCGAGGGGGCCAGTGCCATGGTGCTGACTTTCTCGCAGCCATTGGATCCCAAGCAAGACTTCTCCGCACGGGTTCATTTGGTTGATACCGTTAGTGGAAAAATAGACGGAGCCTGGGAGCTGTCTGACAACCTGATGGAGCTGCGGCTACGCCATCTTAAACCTGAGCGTAAATTACTGCTGACCGTCGATAGCACGTTGCAAGGTATCGGTGGTGCTGAGCTGGGTAAACAACAGCAGCAGGAAATAACCACTCGCGATATCAAGCCAAGTGTCGGTTTTGCCAGCAAAGGTTCTTTGTTACCGGGTAAATTGGCCCAAGGTTTGCCAGTGATGGCGCTCAATGTTGATAGTGTTGATGTTAATTTTTTCCGCATCAAGCAAAGCAGTCTGGCTAATTTCCTCGCCAGCTGGCAATACCGCAGTGCATTGTCGAACTGGGAATCAGATGAACTGCTGAAAATGGCTGATCTGGTCTATACCGGTCGTTTTGACCTTAATCCTGCCGCCAATACCCGCGAAAAGTTATTACTCCCGCTCGCCGATATCAAGCCGTTGCAAGAATCGGGTGTCTATCTGGCGGTAATGCAACAAGCCGGGCAATACAGTTACACCAATGCAGCCACCTTATTTACCCTGAGTGATATTGGTGTTTCGTTACATCGCTACCATGACCGGATGGATGTCTTTACCCAAGCATTGGCAGGCGGAGCGGCCTTGAAAGGCGTGTCGCTACAATTACTGGATGAAAAAGGCCAGGTGCTGGAACAGGTTGAGACTGACGCTCAGGGCCATGCACAACTAGAAAAGAATGCCAAAGCCAAATTGCTACTGGCTGCGCAAAACGGGCAGACCAGCCTGATTGACCTCAATGCTCCGGCGCTGGATCTGGCTGAGTTTGATATTGCCGGGCCAGAAGGTTTCCAGAAACAGTTTTTCGTCTTTGGCCCACGCGACTTGTATCGCCCCGGAGAGACGTTAATTGTCAATGGCTTGCTGCGCGATGCTGATGGTAAACCACTGACCACCCAACCGGTTAAAGTGGATATTCTCAAGCCGGATAATCAAGTGGTACGTAGTTTTGTCTGGCAGCCACAGGATGGTTTGTATCAATACCAGTACGCGATTGCAGAAAATGGCCCGACCGGCGAGTGGTCATTGCGCATGAATTTGGGCGATAACCAGCCGCGCCTGTACAAATTTAAGGTGGAAGACTTCCTGCCAGAACGGATGGCGCTTGAGATTGCCACCCGTAAAGAGCCGATCGCCACTGACAGCGAAGCCAGTTTTGCCATCACTGGCCGCTATCTCTACGGCGCTCCGGCAGCCGGTAACCGATTGCAAGGCCAATTATTCCTGCGCCCATTGCGCGAAGCGGTTACCTCATTACCCGGTTTTGAATTCGGTTCGATTATCGAAGAAAACCTTTCGCGTACCTTGGATGAGTTTGATACCACACTCAACAGCGACGGCCAAACTGAGGTTGAAGTTGATAACAGTTGGCAGAATGCGCAATCACCACTGAAGCTGATTTTACAGGCCAGTTTGCTGGAGTCCGGCGGGCGGCCAGTCACGCGGCGCGCTGAGCAAGCTTTGTGGCCAGCCGATGCGCTGGTCGGTATTCGCCCGTTATTCAACAAGCAGCAAGTTTATGATTATCGCAGTGACAGTTATAAATCACAGGCGATGGTCGATCAGGACACCACGGCTGATTTTGAAATTATTTATGCCAATGCTGATGGTGAAAAACTGGCGGCGAAGGGTTTGAAAGCGAAGTTGGTGCGTGAGCGCCGCGATTACTACTGGCAGTGGTCAGAAAGTGATGGCTGGCAGTCACTGTATGATAAAAAAGATCTGACTCTGGCAGAGCAGTCAGTGAATGTTGCCGCAGACGGTAGCGCTAAAGTCAGCTTCCCGGTGGAGTGGGGCGCATATCGTATTGAGGTGAGTAATCCAGATAATGAATTAGTCAGCAGCTCTCGTTTCTGGGCTGGTTACAGCTGGCAGGATAATACCGCAGGCAGTGGTGCTGTGCGGCCAGATCAGGTCAAACTGACACTGGATAAACCGGCTTACCGACCTGGCGAAAAAGTAAAACTGCATATTGAAGCACCGGCTGCCGGTAATGGCTATCTGCTGGTGGAATCCAGTGATGGCCCATTGTGGTGGCAGGAAGTGACTATTCCAGCTGGAGGCGCTGAGGTTGAAGTGCCGATTAACAAACAGTGGAATCGCCATGATTTATATCTCAGTGCGACAGTGATTCGCCCTGGTGATAAGTCACAGCAGGCGACACCAAAACGCGCCATTGGTTTGCTGCATCTGCCGCTGGTTGATGAAACCCGCAAATTAGCGCTAGAGCTGGAATCACCAGAGCGCATTCGTCCTAATCAGACCTTAACGGTAAAAGTAAAAGCCAGCCGCAGCGGTGCGCCGTTACCTGAGAAAGTGCAGGTATTGCTATCGGCGGTCGATAGCGGGATTCTGAATATTACTGATTACGCCACGCCCGATCCCTATGACGCCTTCTTTGGCCGCAAGCGCTACAGCGCCGACCAATATGATGTTTACGGGCAATTAATTGAAGGGCAGGGCCGTCTGGCAAGCCTGCGCTTTGGTGGTGATGGCGATGACGAAGACGCGCTATCCCGGGGCGGTAAGAAACCGATAACTGAAGTCACTATTGTGGCGCAACAGGCCCAGCCGGTGACATTAAACGCGCAGGGTGAAGGCACTATCGAGCTGGCTATTCCAGACTTTAACGGTGAGTTACGTCTGATGGCGCAAGCCTGGAGTGATGAAGATTTCGGTAAAGCTGAGTCTAAGGTGGTGGTCGCGGCTCCGCTGATTGCCCAACTCGCCACCCCGCGTTTTCTGGCGGGAGGAGATAGCACCCAACTGGCATTGGATTTAAGTAATCTATCCGGCCAGCCGCAGACGCTGTCACTTAACTGGGCCGCCAGCGATTTACTGGCACTCAATGGCGCGCCAACCTCAACTATTTCGCTGGCAAATGGCGAGCGCAAGACAGTGCTGATCCCGGTGCGGGCGTTGAATGGTTTTGGGCAGGGTGATATCGGCCTGACTATTACTGGTATGGTTTTACCGAATGAGAAACTGCCCGATTATCAGCATCATTGGAAAATAGGTGTACGGCCAGCTTATCCTGCCCAGACACGCCATTTCGCCAATGTGTTGCATAGCGGTGAAAGCTGGAATCTGCCAGCGGAGGCGACCAAAGGTCTGGCTCCTGAAACGCTACAAGGGCAACTGCTGATAACCAGCCGGCCACCGCTGAATTTAGCGCGCTATATCACTGAATTATATGCTTATCCTTATGGCTGCTTGGAGCAGACGGTGAGCGGGTTGTATCCGTCGTTGTACAGCAATTATGCCCAACTGACGGCACTCGGCATTAAAGCCGATAGTGACGAGAAACGGCGTAAAAGTATTGATGTCGGTATCGAGCATTTGCTCAGCATGCAGCGCTATAACGGCGGTTTCGGTTTGTGGAGCAATGATAGCCCGGAAGAGTTCTGGCTGACGGCGTATGCCACTGACTTCCTCTATCGCGCCAGCCAGCAGGGGTACAGTGTGCCGGTGGCTGCACTCACGGCGGCGAATAATCGTTTGCAACGCTATTTGCAAGATCCGAGTCAAATTGAAATTCGTTACAGCGAACAGACCAAACATACGCGCTTTGCAGTGCAAGCATACGCGGGCTTGGTATTGGCACAACAGCAGCAAGCTTCATTGGGTGCTTTGCGCCAATTATATACCCGTAGCAATGATGCGCGCTCCGGTTTGCCGTTGGTGCAGTTGGGTGTGGCACTGAAATTGATGGGAGATATGCCGCGCGCCAAAGAAGCGATTACGCAAGGGCTGAATACCACCCGCAGTGATAAAGACTATTGGCTGGAGGATTACGGCAGTTCATTGCGCGATGACGCCCTGATTTTGGCACTGCTAACTGACAATAACCTGCTGGCGCAAGATCGTGATACGCGCCTATTGGCACTGTCTGATGCGTTGACCAGCCGTAACTATCTATCAACGCAGGAGAGCAACGCGGTATTCCTCGCGGGTCGTACATTGATGAGTGGGGCAGAAACGCCGTGGCAAGTGGCGATAGCACCGCAAGTTGAGCCAATTGAGCAGGCCGAGACACTGACGCAAAGTGCAGCATTGAATCAAAACTGGTCAGCACAACAATTGGCGGGCGGTCTGCAATTACAAAACCGCGGCGACGTTGCATTGTATAGCCGCGTGAATGTGGTGGGATATCCACAGCAAACGCCAGCGCCGTACAGCAACAATTTACATATCACTCGCAGTTATATTGGGCTTGACGGTCAGCCGCTACGCTTATCCCAATTGAAGAGTGGCGAGTTAGTTCTGGTACATTTAGATGTCTGGGCTGATAAACGGGTACCCGATGCGCTGGTGGTCGATTTGCTGCCAGCCGGTTTGGAACTGGAAAACCAGAACTTGGGCGACAGCAGCGCCAGCCTGGGGGAGAGTGCCAGCAGTGTGACCGAGTTGATGCAGGATATGCAGCAGTCGGATATCAAGCATCAGGAGTTCCGAGATGACCGCTATGTTGCCGCAGTCAATGTTGATGCTTACCGCCATACGACATTGTTATATCTGGCACGCGCAGTGACGCCGGGTATTTATCAGGTGCCTGCGCCACAGGTGGAATCGATGTATGTTCCAGATTGGCGGGCGCTGGGCAGCACGGTGCCGCAGCTTGAAATAGTTAAGTAAACACTGACTCCCCTTTTGCGGTTACAGGTAAAAGGGGAGCTACCTATCTTTGATGCTAAAAACATACTTTGCCCGTCATCGCCGTAAAATCTGGGTGCTGGCGCTTATTGTAGTGCTGTTTCCGGCTATCTTGTGGCTGGCGGATAAACGCTGGCCGCTGCCACTGACTGAAGTGCAGGTTGCGCGGGTAGTGGTCGCCGAGGATGGGACACCGTTATGGCGCTTTGCCGATGCTGACGGGGTTTGGCGTTATCCGGTGACGCTGCAAGAGGTTTCCCCTTATTACCTGCAAGCGCTGCTAACTTTTGAAGACCGCTGGTTCTATTCTCATCCCGGAGTGAATCCATTGGCACTGGCGCGCGCTGCCTGGCAGGATTTGCGCGCAGGTAAGATTCTGTCTGGTGGCAGCACGCTTTCGATGCAAGTTGCCCGCCTGATTGACCCACATCCCCGCACATTAGCGGGCAAGTTACGCCAAGTGTGGCGAACGGCTCAGCTGGAATGGCACTTTTCTAAAGACAAAATTCTCGAAATCTATCTTAACCGCGCCCCTTTCGGTGGCACGTTGCAAGGCATTGGCGCGGCCAGTTGGACATATTTGGGTAAGCCACCCTCACAATTAACGCCGGCAGAAGCCGCGTTATTGGCCGCGTTGCCCCAGGCACCGAGCCGCTTGCGCCCGGATCGCTATCCACTGCGAGCTAAAGCTGCGCGCGATAAAGTGTTAAGTCGGCTGGCGGATTATCAGGTGTGGTCGTCTGAGCAGGTGGCTGATATCAAACAAGAAGATATCTGGCTGGCACCGCGTCAGGTTCCGCAATTAGCGCCATTGTTAGCGCGGCGCTTAACGGCAGGTAACCAGCGGGAAGTGATTAACACCACTGTGGATGCAGGTTTACAGCGCCAGCTAGAAGATATGGCTGCAGGTTGGCGTCATCAACTCCCCGAGAAAACTTCATTGGGATTGCTGGTGGTAGACCATACCACCATGAATGTGCGTGCTTACCTCGGTTCAGTCGATTTTCAGGATGATCGTCGCTTCGGCCATGTGGATATGGTCAGTGCCTGGCGCTCGCCGGGGTCAACACTGAAACCATTCCTGTATGCGATGGCATTGGATGATGGCCTGATCCATGCTGAGTCACTGTTACAAGATGTGCCGCGCCGCTTTGGCGATTATCGGCCCGGTAACTTTGATACCGGTTTCCACGGCCCGGTCAGTGCCAGCGAGGCTTTGGTGCGCTCTTTAAATCTGCCAGCGGTACAATTACTCGAAGCTTATGGCCCTAAGCGTTTTACCGCCAACTTACGTAATGGCGGTTTGGACTTACGTTTCCCACTGTATAGTGAACCCAGCTTGGCAGTGATCCTCGGCGGTACAGGTTCACGGCTTGACCAATTAGTCGCAGCCTACAGCGCTTTTCCGCGGGGCGGAATGGCGGCAACGTTGCGGTTCGAGCCACAACAGCAGATACAGGAACGGCGCTTGTTTTCACCGGGAGCAGCGTGGATTACCCGACGAATTATGGCGGGGGAAGCCCGACCATTACCGGACGATATTTTACCCACCACGGTACCGTTGGCATGGAAAACTGGTACCAGTTATGGCTACCGTGATGCGTGGGCGATTGGCATTAATGCGCGCTATACTATTGGCGTGTGGGTCGGTCGGCCAGATGGCACGCCGGTCGCTGGGCAGTTTGGTTATGCCACTGCTATCCCTATCCTCAATCAAGTCAGTAACTTGCTAATGAATGGGGTACAGCAAACCGGCCACCCGTTACCCCGAGATCCCCGGCCATCGTCCGTCAGTCGCGAAGAGATTTGCTGGCCGGGGGGGCAACCTTTGGCGGCCGGAGACACTAATTGCCGTCAACGTCGACAAAGCTGGGTTCTGGATGGCACCCTTCCGCCGACACTCGCCGCACCTGGGCAGGAAAATACGCAGGGCAGCCAGTTCACTATTTGGTTGAACCCACCAGGCCAGCGAGTCGCGGCTGATTGCCTGGGCGCTATGCCGGTCGCATTAGCATTGTGGCCCTTGCCGCTCGAACCCTGGCTCCCGATGACAGAGCGCCGTAGTCATCGGCTGCCCGCGGCAAGTAGTGAATGCCCGCCACAGGGAGGGATGGATGTGGCTCCGTTGTTGATTTTGGGTATCCGTGATGGCGCGGTAGTGAAACGTTTACCGGGCCAAACTCATCTTGATCTTCGGCTGGAAGCCCAAGGTGGGGGCGGGCAACATTGGTGGTTCCTCAATGGGGAGCAAGTGGCAGTGACTGAAAATAATCAAACATGGATACAGACATTATCAATGCCTGGCCGCTATCAACTTACGGTGTTGGATGAGAGTGGGTTAGTGAGTAATGTATTATTTCGCGTAGAATGAATACATGTAGTAAATTAATTGCTGATAACCTATAACTTGCTTTTATATTCCGTTATTAATTAATTTTTTTGTGATAAATAAAATAATATTGTGATTTTGATTTGTTCGATAAATTAACTCCAGCATATTATAGGACATAGTTGGAGAGTAATCAGATGATTTATAACTTTTTCTTTATAGTATTATTTCTAATAATATCTACTGTTAATGTTTTTGCTGAACAACCGAAAGTCTGTTTTTTTGCTGATGAAGGTTATCAGGGTAACTCTTTTTGTGCTTCTCAAGGTCAGGCGGTAAGTGATCTTAGAACGGAATGGAATGATAGGATATCATCAATTTATATTCCCCCTGGGATGATAGTGACCGTATTTAAAGATATCTATTTTTCAGGCGAAAATTTAACATTTAAAGAAAGTATTGATTTAGAATTCTCCCGACGTTGGGCAAACTTAAATGATGCAATCAGTTCCTTTAAGGTTAGAAGTGCCGCCTGTTTTTATGACTTTGATAATTTTACTGGTGATTCGATTTGTATCTCAGGTAATGAACGCATTGATTTATATAATGAGACTTATGGTCGACGATCTCATATATTAAACCCTCTCAATGATAAAATAAGCTCTATTCTGCTACCTAAAGATACTCAAGCAATTATCTATGAAAATGATGGGTATGGTGGTGTTTATTTTACTCTAACTGAGAGCCATTCTGAGTCAAACCTCGAAAATATAGGGATGAACAATAATATTACTAGTATGCGGGTTTCTCAGTTTGAACACTTTCTCTGTGATAAATACTGTGTCATCAAAGATAGCATGCTTGTTCCTGTACAATATACTTTTGGTAACTATTGGGATGATAAAAGAATAGGTTCAAAACAAGTGTTGATTAGCTTTTATATAACCAATAAAGATAATCATTCTATAGGTATATCCGGTGGTGGTATTTTTAAAATAAAGGGAAAAGAGATTTTATTTGTTCATGAGCATAGTAACAAATCCGCCGTCTTTGAATTAAGTGGTCATGGTAATACCTTATCCCTATTATCTAAATTTAGTGGCGGATATTTTGAATTTCAACTTGTTGAATCCTCTGGTGACCAAGTGATAAATATTTATCCTGTATTGGGCTATTTGTTTGATGTTGATGATACCAATGTCAGGTTTTTTATCAATAACGAGAATAGTAAGCAACCAGTAATAATAGATAAAATAGTCCTGACGGTTGAAAAAGAACACCACAGAATAGAGCGCAGTTTTATAGGAAAAGTCATCTGTTGGTTAGACCCTCTGCTTAACTTATATAATTATATTATCCAGGGGGGATGTAATCAGGTAGACCATTTTATTACTGACGCGAGAGATTTTTTTAGCAGTGCTAGTAATAAAGTATTACAAGTATCTGGTACATCTAAACCACTCCCAAAAATTAAAGATAATGAATCCTTCGCTTTTGAAAAAATGATGCTAGATCTCTCGTCTGATCCTAAGGGTATATTGACTCATATTAATTCTGATATGAATGGTAAATCATTAACTTTACCGGCAACCGCCCTGGCTTGCCATGTTTCAATGAAAGACCAAATACTTCCTCATTTGCGCTCGCGCCGTCAGGCTATTCCTCCCTGTATTACCTGGACATTAAATATTTTAACTGACTTTACGTTGCTATTTGGGAGTAGCATTAGTACCTGGAATGCTGAAAATTTTGGTCGGGTCATATCACGTATTGTTAATTCAGGGGATACCGGCTATGCAGTATCTGATCCGGTGATAGACCAACGTCTGGTTGAAAATGTTCGCACCTTCGTTGCGGAAAATATTGATAACGTGACGCGGTTAAAAACAGCATTTGATTTTTCTCAACTCAGCTATAGCGATTATTTACGGCACAATGAACCAGAGTCAAATGCCCTATCCCCACAAGCGGTGCAGTTATTACCTCAGGGCCGCTATGAGCTGGCCTTGCAAAACTTTCAGTTTGTCGAGACGGTACCCAGAAGACAACATCATGGCGAGTGGGTTGAGCATCCTGAACTGCATTTTGATATTGAGATCATCAGTGGTGAAACTGCAACCACGCAAACAGCCAGGCAAAATGTTCTGCCGGTGGTGGAGGATTGGCGCAAGCGGTATCATCAGGCCTCGCAGTCTTTATATATTACTGCAAATGCTGAAACGATAAGCAATCCTAATATGCATCACGGAATGAATGACGTTATTTCTGCTGCCAGCTTGGTGAGCGATGTTGCTCAAAGTTGGTTAAGAACGCCGCGTGAGGATTATATTTATGTGATTGTTCGTTTATCCGGCGAGGTAGTCAGTATAGCGATGGCGGTAGATATTAATGAATTTGATGTCGGAGTTGCGGGGTCGTTAACCCGGCCAGACGATGTGCTTCATTCTACTGCCAATGGTGTTATTCGCGGGGCGGGTACGGCAGCGATGCGGGCTTTGGCCGAGCATGTGGCCAAGAAAGGAAAGCGGGCATTGGTATCAGATGTGATCAGCCAGCCATCGGCAATTGTGAAAAAAAAGGTGGGTTTTCAATATATTAATGAACTTTGATGTTGAAGGTTTTTTGATAACCAAGTACTGATGTGGGCGGGGCTCAAAAGATTTTTATGTAAAGTGTGATTTGTACATAAAAGTGAGGAATAAAGATAACTGTTTTTTAATAAAATGTTGTAATTTCCGTATGCAAGTGCCAAACACCCACATATAATCGGCGGCCACTGTACAGGGTCGGCATAATTTTGTAGTAAAGGAACTGCCCGCGAGCCAAACAGTATTTTATGCGGCGGGTTCCGAGTCCGGTCAATATTAGAAATCCAATAGAGGTTATCATGGCTGTAGAACGTACTTTTTCCATTATCAAACCTAATGCTGTTGCCAAAAATAACATTGGTGCCATTTATGCGCGTTTTGAAAGTGCTGGTTTCAAAATTATTGCTGCAAAAATGCTGCATCTGACCAAAGAACAAGCTGAAGGTTTTTACGCTGAACATAAAGGCCGCCCATTCTTCGATGGTTTGGTCGAGTTTATGACTTCAGGCCCGGTCATGATTCAGGTTCTGGAAGGCGAAAATGCCGTTCAACGTCACCGCGATATCATGGGTGCAACCAACCCAGACAACGCACTGGCAGGTACTCTGCGTGCAGATTTCGCCGATAGTTTCACCGAGAATGCGGTGCACGGTTCCGATGCAGTTGAATCAGCTCAGCGTGAAATCGCTTATTTCTTCAGCGACAATGAAATTTGCCCCCGCTAATTAATTGATTTTGTGAATTAGATTGGCTTGTTTAATCAACTGAAACAATAAAGTTGCCTGTACGCCTTTCCAATCATGGAATCCATGCTTTAAAATTTGTACAATGCTGCGCCCCGGTGGAGACATCTCTGCCGGGGCGTTCTATTATTTATTCATCGCCGTTTCGAAAGCCGTACCCGGTTTAAAGCGCAGCGCCGTAAAGTGTAACAACGAGGCCACGACAACTCATGTCTGAACAATTATTAACTGCATCAATGCCAATTGATGCTGCCCCCCTGTCTGACAACGCGGTTGCAACCGCAGCACCAGCAACCAGCAAAATCAATCTACTTGATTTAAATCGTCAGCAAATGCGCGAATTTTTTGCCGAAATGGGTGAGAAGCCTTTCCGTGCAGATCAGGTCATGAAGTGGATGTATCACTACTGCTACGATGATTTCGAGCAAATGACTGATATTAATAAAGGGTTACGTGCCAAATTACAGCGCGTAGCTGAAATCCGTGCACCTGAAGTGGCACAAGAACAGCGCTCCACTGATGGTACCATTAAATGGGCCATCAAAGTGGGCGATCAGCAAGTCGAAACGGTGTATATCCCAGAAGGTGAGCGTGCGACACTGTGTGTGTCCTCTCAGGTCGGCTGCGCATTAGAATGTAAATTCTGTTCAACGGCACAGCAAGGTTTTAACCGCAACCTGCGAGTCTCTGAAATTATCGGCCAGGTATGGCGTGCGGCCAAGATTATCGGTTCATTAAAATCAACCGGTACTCGTCCAATCACCAACGTGGTGATGATGGGTATGGGTGAACCCCTGTTGAACTTGAATAACGTGGTACCCGCGATGGATATCATGATGGACGATTTTGGTTTCGGTTTATCCAAACGCCGTGTGACATTGTCGACTTCTGGTGTGGTGCCAGCACTGGATAAACTGGGCGATATGATTGATGTTGCCTTAGCTATCTCATTGCATGCGCCGACGGATGATATCCGTGATGAAATTGTGCCTATCAACCGTAAATACAATATTGAAACCTTCCTTGCCGCTGTTCGCCGTTATTTGGCGAAATCGAATGCCAATGGTGGGCGGGTTACGGTTGAATACGTTATGCTGGATCACATCAATGACAGCACTGAGCAAGCTCATCAGTTGGCGGAATGTTTAAAAGACACTCCGTGTAAGATTAACTTGATCCCATGGAACCCGTTCCCGGGAGCACCTTATGGTCGTAGCTCAAACAGCCGGGTGGATCGTTTCTCTAAGGTATTGATGGAATACGGATTTACCACTATCGTCCGTAAGACACGCGGTGATGATATTGATGCGGCATGTGGTCAATTGGCCGGTGAGGTGATTGATCGCACCAAGCGCAGTTTGAAAAAGAAAATGGCCGGTGAACCTATCGCGATTAAAACAGTCTGATTCACGATGCCATTAGTTTGTGCATAACTATTTGTTATTCAACTTATAATTTGTTAGGTAACCGATACAAAAAGGTTATTCAAAAGTCATTAATGGGAATAACATAGGTGCCTGATTCGGGTAAGTGCAGCGGCTAACATAGCTGTAACTTGCAGACGACGGGTATCTTCACAAATAAGGACAATTGAGCAAGCATGAAGCTGACAAGACTGTGGAGAGTTTGCCTGATAGCGACCATATTGGCGGGCTGTTCTGGTTCATCGCCGGAAAAAACGAGCCAATCCGCCGCAGGGCAGACACGTTTACAACTAGGTTTAGAATATCTGGCGCAAGGTGATCTTACTGCTGCGCGGCAGAATCTTGAGAAGGCTGTAGCGGCAGATCCACAGGATTATCGTGCTCAATTGGGTATGGCTTTTTATGAGCAACGCATCGGCGAAAACGATGCGGCGGAGCAGCGCTATCAGCAAGCGATGAAACTGGCACCAGGAAATGGCACTGTACTGAATAATTACGGTGCGTTTCTGTGTAGTTTAGGGCAGTATGTACCGGCCCAACAACAGTTTAGCGCAGCTGTATTGTCGCCTGATTACGGTCAGGTTGCAGATAGTCTGGAAAACGCTGGATATTGCTTTTTACGGGCTAATCAAAATGACCAGGCTCGGGTACTCTTGAGTCGGGCATTGAAGTATGATCCGGATAAAGGTGAGCCGCTGCTTGCAGAAGCTCAAAGGCATTTTGGAGAAGGGAATCGCGCTCAGGCGCAACTATTACTGGATGTTTATCAACATGTACTTCCAGCCAGTGCTGAAAGTATATGGTTACAAATTCGTTTCGCCGCGCTGGCAGGCCGTCAAGATAGTGTTCAACGCTATGGCAAGCAGCTTGCGCGAAGTTTTCCACAATCCAAACAGTACCAGCATTTTCTAGCTAATGAATACTGAAGCCTCCCAAGATCAAACTGTTCCAGAGACGACAGGTGTGCGCCTGCGTCAAGCCCGCGAAGCACTAGGGCTCACTCAGCAGATGGTTGCAGAACGTCTGTGTCTGAAAGTATCCACAATCCGTGATATTGAGGAGGATAAAGCACAAGCTAATCTCGCCTCGACATTCCACCGTGGCTACATTCGTTCTTACGCTAAACTGGTTCACCTTCCAGAAGATGAACTGTTGCCTATGTTGGCAAAACAAGCGCCGATCAGAGCGGCAAAAGTTGCCCCGATGCAAAGTTTTTCATTGGGCAAAAAGCATAAAAAACGTGATGGCTGGTTGATGAGTTTCACCTGGCTTATTGTGTTAGTTGTGCTCGGTCTGACAGGGGCATGGTGGTGGCAAAATCATCAGGCGCAGCAAGCAGAAATAGTCACTATGGCTGATCAGTCTTCTGCTCAACTGTCGCAAAATAGTGGGCAATCTGTGCCGCTATCTGATGATAATAGCGATCCTGCGAACCCGGTGGATACTCAAGCTCCGGTCGCGGCTAGCCAGCCGTCAACACCAACAGAAAATGGTACAGCACCTGCGACGAGCAGTGCTGCGCCAGTGGATACGGCAAACAGCCCTGTCAACACAATAGCACCTCAAGGAACAACTTCAGCGGAGTCTGCGGTTGTTTCGCCAAGTCAGGCACCTTTGCCTAATGTTTCTCCTGCGCAATCGCCCCTGCCTACAGCAGATGCTGGAGTAACAGGTACTGCATCATCTGTCGGCTCATTGGTCATGAATTTTACCGCTGATTGTTGGCTACAGGTTGTTGATGCAACGGGAAAAACATTATTTAGTGGTATCCAAAAAGGGGGCGCGACTCTCAATCTCTCAGGGAAAGCTCCCTATAAGCTGACCATTGGTGCTCCAGGTGCATTAACGATTACGTATCAGGGTAACCCAGTAGATTTGAGTAAATTTATTAAGGCTAATCGCGTAGCCCGCCTGACTGTCGGTGTAGAGTAATATTGTGTTTTTGACAAACAACTCTGTGGTTCTGACCAAGTGCCATTGTCTTGTGGAAGATAATGGTTTTGAAAGACTACTGCGTTGCGAAAACTACACGACTGTAAAGGAGAGTGTGTAATGCATAATGAATCCCCTATTATCCGCCGTAAATCGACCCGGATTTACGTCGGTAAAGTGCCTATTGGCGATGGTGCGCCGATTGCAGTGCAATCGATGACCAATACCAAAACCACTGATGTTGATGCGACTGTTGCTCAAATTAAGGCACTGGAACGTGTTGGCGTAGATATCGTGCGAGTTTCAGTACCGACCATGGATGCGGCTGAGGCATTTAAGTTAATCAAGCAGCAATCAAATGTTCCGTTGGTTGCCGATATCCATTTCGATTACCGTATTGCGCTAAAAGTTGCGGAGTATGGTGTTGATTGCCTGCGAATTAACCCTGGAAACATCGGTTCAGAAGAACGTATTCGTTCTGTGGTTGATTGTGCTCGTCATCATAATATTCCTATTCGTATTGGTATCAATGGTGGATCGCTGGAAAAAGATATACAGGAAAAGTATGGCGAACCTACGCCGGAAGCCCTGCTTGAATCTGCGATGCGTCATGTCGATATCCTTGATCGTCTCAACTTTGATCAGTTTAAAGTCAGTGTTAAAGCCTCCGATGTTTTCTTGGCTGTAAACTCCTACCGTCTGCTGGCCAAGCAAATTAATAATCCTTTGCACTTAGGGATAACTGAAGCCGGTGGCGCGCGTAGCGGCTCCGTAAAATCGGCTATTGGTTTAGGCCTTTTGTTGTCAGAAGGTATTGGCGATACGTTACGTATCTCATTGGCTGCCGATCCGGTAGAAGAAGTCAAAGTTGGCTTTGATATCCTTAAATCACTGCGGATCCGTTCTCGCGGGATCAACTTTATTGCCTGTCCAACCTGTTCTCGCCAAGAGTTTGATGTTATTGGTACGGTCAACGCGTTGGAACAGCGGTTAGAAGATCTGATTACCCCAATGGATGTTTCTATTATCGGCTGCGTGGTCAATGGGCCGGGTGAGGCATTGGTCTCTACTATTGGTGTGACTGGTGCTCGTAACCACAGTGGTTTCTACGAAGATGGGGTTCGTCAGAGAGAACGTTTTGATAACGAGAAGATGATTGATCAATTGGAAGCTAAAATTCGTGCAAAAGCATCGATGCTCGATGCAAATAATCGAATAGTTATCAATATGCTGGAAGAAAAATAAGTAGCACGATCATTCGTTATCGTTGAATACAAAAAAGCGGGCATGGCCCGCTTTATAATGAGCCAGTGGAGGTGACAAATTGTCACCATTGAATATGTGGGCGGCAAGCCTCTATAATCGGCTTTATTTTTTGCACTATGCCCAATGTTATTGGCGTTGCTGCCGACACCGCTGCAACATCATGTAAACTGGGTATAAAACTACAGAGAACAGACGTGGCAAAGAACATTCAAGCCATCCGTGGTATGAACGACTACCTGCCAGCCGATACGGCAATATGGCAGCGTATTGAAGGCATTCTAAAGCAAGTGCTGGCAGGCTATGGCTACAGCGAAATTCGCATGCCGATTGTAGAGCAGACCCCGTTATTCAAACGCGCCATCGGTGAAGTCACCGACGTGGTTGAGAAAGAGATGTATACCTTTGACGATCGCAATGGCGAAAGTCTGACTCTGCGCCCGGAAGGTACCGCAGGGTGCGTGCGCGCAGGCATTGAACATGGTCTGCTGTACAATCAGGAACAGCGTCTGTGGTATATCGGCCCGATGTTTCGCTATGAGCGCCCACAGAAGGGACGTTACCGTCAATTCCACCAATTAGGTGCGGAAGTCTTCGGTCTGCAAGGACCTGATATTGATGCAGAATTGATACTGCTGACGGCTCGCTGGTGGCGTGCGTTAGGGATATCAGAGCATGTGCAGCTTGAATTGAACTCCATCGGCTCATTGGATGCGCGCGCTGATTATCGTGAAGCGCTGGTGACTTTCCTTGAACAACATGTTGATGTGTTGGATGAAGATTGCAAGCGTCGCATGTACAGTAACCCGTTACGTGTGCTGGATTCCAAAAATCCAGATGTTCAACAATTGCTTAATGATGCACCTAAGCTGTCTGATTATCTGGATGATGAATCAAAACAACATTTTGCCGGTTTGTGTGAACTTTTAAATCAGGCTGGCATCCCATATACCGTCAATGAACGTTTAGTTCGTGGTTTGGATTATTACAACCGCACGGTATTTGAGTGGGTGACCAACAGTTTAGGCGCACAAGGCACAGTCTGTGCCGGTGGGCGTTACGACGGTTTAGTTGAACAACTGGGTGGTCGTGCCACACCAGCTGTTGGTTTTGCGATGGGGCTTGAGCGTTTGGTTCTGTTGGTACAAGCCGTTAATCCAGAGTTCAAAGCACCGGCAACAGTCGATGTGTATCTCATCTCATCGGGTGAGGGGGCGCAAAGTGCTGCGATGCAGCTTGCTGAACGCGTGCGTGATGTTATGCCAGCGCTGAAATTAATGACCAATTACGGCGGCGGCAATTTCAAAAAGCAAATCACCCGCGCCGATAAGTGGGGCGCGCGTGTGGCATTAATACTTGGCGAAAGCGAAGTGGCGGCACAGCAAGTGGTTGTAAAAGATTTGCGGAATGGTGAACAAGAAACGCTGGCGCAAGCGGATGTTGCTGCGCGTCTGGCTTTGATGTTGGGTTAAGGAGAGAGACACCGTGGAAGTCTATACCACTGAAAATGACCAGGTTGATGCAGTGCGCCGTTTCTTTAGTGAGAATGGTAAAGCGCTGGCCGTGGGTGTGGTGCTCGGGATTGGTGCATTAGTGGGTTGGCGTTACTGGCAGAGTCATCAAAACACTGTCTTGACGGAAGCCTCCTCTGCCTATCAGCAAGCCAGTGATGCTTTGTCAGCCAACAGTGCTGATGGTGTTGCTGTCGCTGAAAAATTTGTTCAGAGCAATAAAAATAACTACGGCGTACTTGCCGGGTTAGAGCTGGCTCACCACTTTGTTGAGCAAAACGAATTTGATAAAGCTGCGCAGCAACTTACCCAAGCATTGGGCCAGACAAAAGATGAAAACTTGCTGTCGTTGATTAATCTGCGTCTTGCTCGTTTGCAACTGCAATTGAAAAAACCAGATGAAGCATTGAAAACACTGGATGCAGTGCAAGGTGACGGCTGGACTGCGATGGCACAAGATGTTCGTGGCGATGCATTATTAAGCAAAGGTGATACCGCAGGTGCACGTGCAGCTTACAGTAAAGGTGTCGAATCAAATGCTTCTCAGGCGCTACAAGCTTTACTGCGCATGAAATTGAATAATTTGTCCAGCTAAGGGGTATTCCCATGCAATTGCGTAAAACACTCTTAGTAGGACTGGTATCTGTTGCCCTATTGAGTGGTTGTTCACTGTTTAACAGTGAAGAAGATGTGGTTACCATGTCGCCACTGCCAAAAGTTGAGAATCAATTCACGCCGACAAAAGTGTGGAGCACTTCTGTGGGTGGTGGTGTCGGTGATTATTACTCACATCTGCGCCCAGCCTGGCAGGGAACTTCTGTCTTTGCAGCGGACCGTAAAGGTCTGGTGAAAGCGATGGAAGCCGATACGGGCAAGCAAATTTGGCAAACCGACCTGTCTGAGAAAACCAACTTCCTCTCCAGCAACCGTTCCGCAATGTTATCTGGTGGCGTAACAGCTTCAGGTGCTCATGTGTACGTCGGTAGTGAGAAGGCCGTGGTTTATGCGTTGAACTCTGACGATGGACAGGTGGCCTGGCAGACGGTAGTTGCTGGCGAAGCCTTGTCCCGCCCTGTTGTCAGTGATGGTGTGGTACTGATTCACACCTCGAATGGTATGTTGCAAGCGCTGAATGAATCTGACGGTGCCATTAAGTGGACATTAAATCTGGATACACCAGCCTTGTCTCTACGGGGTGAATCAGCGCCAACAGTTGCATTTGGTGCTGCACTTGTCGGTGGCGACAATGGCCGCGTGAGTGCAGTGATGCTGGAGCAAGGTCAGTTGATCTGGCAACAGCGTATTTCCCAAGTGACTGGGACCACTGAAATTGATCGCCTGAATGATGTTGATACCACACCTGTTGTTGTAGATGGTGTTGTTTATGCTTTGGCATACAACGGCAACCTGACTGCACTGGATTTGCGCTCTGGTCAGATTCTGTGGAAGCGCGAAATGGGTTCAGTCAATGACATCATTGTTGACGGCGGCAATATTTATCTGGTCGATCAGAATGACCGTATTGTCGCGTTGAAAGCCGATGGTGGTGTAACCCTTTGGAGTCAAAGCGATTTATTACATCGTAACTTGACGGCTCCGGTGATGTATAATGGTTATCTGGTTGTAGGTGATGCTGAAGGTTATCTGCACTGGGTGAATACCACTGATGGTCGTTTTGTTGCTCAGCAGAGCGTAGATAGCTCCGGTTTCCTGAGTGCGCCTGTGGTTGCCAGCGATAAGTTGCTGGTGCAGGCAAGAGGCGGCACAGTATACGCGTTCACCCGTTAATCCTTATTTAAAATGCCTGTCTGACAGGTTAATACCCAAGCCACTGGCGTTGCAGTAAGTAACACCGCTGCAACTTCAAGGAGGAAGGGTTCAAAGCGGCTCCTGATATTCAGGGGCCGTTTGTCTTCTAAAAACTGCGCTGTTGAACGTTCGGTACAGTGCTGTAACGCTTTGAAAATTAAGTAATGAGGCTCCAACAATGATACCTGTCATCGCGCTGGTCGGGCGCCCGAATGTGGGTAAATCCACTTTATTTAACCGCTTAACGCACACCCGTGATGCGTTAGTTGCGGATTTTCCCGGGCTAACGCGTGACCGTAAATATGGTCGTGCCGAGGTCGAGGGTCATGAGTTTATTGTTATCGATACCGGAGGTATTGATGGCACAGAAGATGGTGTAGAAACCAAGATGGCTGGTCAATCGTTACTGGCGATTGAAGAAGCGGATATCGTTCTGTTTATGGTCGATGCGCGCGCCGGGCTGATGCCTGCGGATCAGGGCATTGCTCAACATCTGCGCAGCCGTGAAAAAGCCACTTTCCTGGTTGCCAACAAAACTGACGGTATTGATCCAGATACCGCTACAGCTGATTTTTATTCATTAGGCTTGGGTGAAGTTCATGCGATTGCAGCTTCCCACGGCCGTGGTGTGACTCAGCTGATTGAAGATGTCATGGCGCCTTACATGGACGCCGAAGAACCTGAAGCTGAGCTGACAGACGAAGAAGCTAACGCGGCTTATTGGGCTGCGCAAGAAGCTGACGAAGATGAAATTCCAGCAGACGAAGAGGATGATTTTGATCCACTGAGTTTGCCAATCAAATTGGCTATCGTTGGGCGTCCTAACGTAGGTAAGTCCACACTAACTAACCGTATCCTCGGTGAAGATCGTGTGGTGGTTTATGATATGCCGGGCACCACGCGTGACAGCATTTATATTCCAATGACCCGTGATGAACGTGAATATATTCTAATTGATACCGCAGGTGTGCGTAAACGCGGCAAGATCACTGAAGCGGTTGAGAAATTCTCGGTTATTAAAACCTTGCAGGCAATTGAAGATTCCAACGTTGTGCTGTTGGTCATTGACGCCCGTGATGGTATTTCAGATCAGGATTTGTCTCTGTTAGGCTTTATTCTCAATAGTGGGCGCTCACTTGTTATTGCGGTCAATAAATGGGATGGCATGTCAGAAGAAGCCCGTGCTCAGGTTAAAGATATGCTAGACCTGCGCCTTGGTTTTGTCGATTTTGCCCGCATTCACTTTATCTCTGCACTGCATGGTAGCGGCGTAGGTAACCTGTTTGAATCCATTCAGGAAGCGTATGACTGTTCAACCAAACGAGTGGGCACTTCCTTACTGACCCGCATTATGCAAATGGCAGAAGAAGATCATCAGCCTCCGTTAGTTCGTGGTCGCCGTGTGAAGCTAAAATATGCTCACGCCGGTGGTTATAACCCACCGATCGTGGTTATTCACGGCAACCAGGTTACTGATCTGTCGGATTCTTATAAACGTTATCTGATGAATTACTTCCGTCGTTCATTGAAAGTTATGGGTACGCCTATTCGTATCCAGTTTAAAGAGGGTGAGAACCCGTTTGCGGGTAAGCGCAATACTCTGACGCCAAATCAGATGCGCAAACGTAAACGTTTGATGTCGCACTTGAAAAAAAGTAAGTAATATCAGCAAAGCGCGGGCATTCCGCGCTTTTTGCATTTTTAACGCATGGTCTATTAATCAACAGTTTTAACCATCCACATATTCAGCCACTAAATGGTAAACAAAAGGAGTTGAACATCAGCCATGTCTTGGGAAACCTGGAGTTTTGCATTTAGTGTCACAGTACCCAACTTATTGATGATGTTACTCGGAATGCTATTACGGCGCGGCGGCCTGATGGATGATCGGTTCTGCGATGGCGCGACCCGTGTGGTGTTTAATCTGGCGTTGCCTTGCTTGTTGTTTTTTAGTGTCGCCACCAATCACGTTAGCTTACTGGATAACTTGCCCTTGGTTATCTACGGTGCTGTCGGTACCTTGCTGACATTCCTACTGCTCGAGATTGCCGCCAAGTGGCTGGTAACAGACCCAAGAGAGCGTGGTGTGTTCGTGCAGGGTGGTTTCAGAGCCAATACCGCGATTGTTGGCTTGGCATTTGCTATGACGGCTTATGGCGATGAAGGGGTTGCCCTGGGGTCAATGTATCTGACGGTGACGGTGATTTTATTTAATATGCTGTCAGTGATAACACTGACCCGCAGCTTACAGAGTGGGCAGGGCGGTAAAATCAGCAAAGTGGCACTGTTGCGCAGTATTGTGACTAACCCATTGATTATTGGTCTGGTATGCGGTTTGGCCTATGCTCAAACCCAGTTGCCTATTCCCCAAGTGATTGTTCAGACTGGCAGCTATATCTCAGCATTGGCTCTGCCATTGGCATTACTCTGCACCGGCGCGAGTCTTGATTGGCATGCGATGTTCCGTTCTTCTAATGTGGCGGCATTATCCTCGGTGGCAAAACTATTCATCGTGCCAATATTGATGACTTTAGGCGGCTTGCTGATGGGGTTCCGTGGTGCAACGTTAGGTATTATTTTTCTATTTTCCGCGACACCAACTGCCGCAGGTAGTTATGTCATGACCCGCGCGATGGGAGGAAATGCTACGCTGGCCGCAAATATCATCGCGATAACGACTGTCGGTTCATTTTTCACTACCGCGCTGGGGATTTACTTTTTACGTTCGCTGGGTGTGATGTAAGTTTTCGTTAACCGCTGGGAGAGAATTTATGGATGCGCTATGTCCGGTTTGTCAGAAGACAATGGCGGAAGTGAGTGGCCACTTTCATTGCTCTGGTTGTCATGGCAACTATCAGCAACAGGCTGAATGTCCTGATTGCGCTAAACCGCTACAAGTGTTGAAAGCGTGTGGAGCTGTTGATTATTTTTGCCAGAATGGGCATGGGCTGATTTCAAAAAGCCGCGTTCGTTTTAGTTATCTGCCGATGGCCTAATACCAATCGGCAGTTCTATTGGCTGTAGCAATAATAACGGCGCTTAGTTAGCGGCTTTACGCTGACGGGGCTTTTTGGCTACCTTGATTTGAGTGATTTCACTTTCCACCCAGCCATCTTGCAGTCGGGTGGTTAGCTTGTCGCCAGTATGCACTTGTTTCGTGGTTTTGAGTAAGCTGCCCTCTGGGGTCTGCGTTACGCTGTAGCCGCGGGCTAGTGTTGCCAATGGGCTGACCGCCTCCAATTGTGAACAGGCGATGCCAAAACGTTGACGATAGCCATTCAACTGGCGCTCTAATGCCTGACGCAAGCGGTACTCCTGCTGTTGTACCCGCTGATTATAGCGATGGATCTGTCCTTGCGGTTGAGCTTGAACCAGCCGTTGTTGCAGCCGTTCAGTGCGTCGACCTAATAGGCGAATTTGGTTTTGCGCGCTATCTTCCAGCCGGCGTTGTAACTTCAACAGCAGTGTTTGCTGACGAGCCAATCGTAAATGCGGATGTTGCTGTTGCAGCCGATGCTCGAGGCGGGTGAATTGCTGATTGCGCTGCGCCAGATAATAATCCATCGCCATTTCCATGCGCTGCTGCTGCCCCTGAATTTGCCGGACCAACTCTATTTGGTTGCGGCTGACTAGCTCGGCGGCGGCTGACGGGGTTGGGGCGCGTAAATCGGCAACGAAGTCCGCGATAGTGACATCAGTTTCATGGCCGACAGCACTGACAATGGGAATCCTGCTATTAAAAATAGCGCGGACAACCCGCTCGTCATTAAAACTCCACAAGTCTTCCAACGAGCCGCCACCTCTCCCGACGATCAACACATCACATTCCCCCCGCAGATTTGCCAGTTGAATGGCTCGGACTATCTGCAATGGAGCATCAGCACCTTGTACTGCTGTCGGGTAAATAATAACGGGAAGTGAAGGGTCACGGCGTTGCAAAACTTGCAAAACATCGTGTAGAGCAGCACCACTGGATGAGGTTATCACCCCCACTTGTTTGGCTGGGCTGGGCAGAGGTTGCTTGTGGCTTTGGTCGAAAAGTCCTTCAGCGGCCAGTTGCTGTTTAAGCTGTTCAAATTGCTGTTGCAGCAATCCATCGCCGGCGGGTTGCATACTTTCGGCAATTAATTGGTAGTCACCACGCGGTTCATACAGGGTAATTGATGCTCTGACTAACACCTGTTGGCCATTTTGTGGGCGAAAAGTGGTGCGACGATTGGTGTTACGAAACATCGCGCAGCGCACCTGCGCCCGATCGTCTTTTAAGGTGAAATACCAGTGACCCGACGAAGGCTGAGAGAAATTGGAAATCTCGGCAGTGAGCCAAATTTGGCCCATTTCCATTTCCAGCAGTTGTCGCACCGTCTGATTAAGGCGGCTGACGGTAAAAATTGATGACGCGGAAGATTGTGACATGTGACCTGGTTCAAATTTTAAAACAAGCACTTAATTGATCGATATTACCTGCCTCAAACCGCTTGGCAAGAAAAATAGTGAGAAAGTGCTGGAGGCAACCGATTACGCTCTGTATAATGCCACGGCAATATTTTATCTTTTTACATTCACCTTGGTGAGATATTGCCCATGCTACGTATCGCGAAAGAAGCTCTAACATTTGACGACGTTCTCCTGGTTCCAGCCCACTCCACAGTCTTGCCTAATACGGCAGAACTTGGTACTCAACTGACTGCAACTATCCGCCTGAATATTCCTATGCTGTCCGCAGCAATGGATACCGTAACCGAAGCTCGTCTGGCCATTGCGCTGGCACAAGAGGGCGGTTTAGGTTTCATCCACAAAAATATGTCCATTGAGCGCCAGGCTGAAGAAGTCAGCCGCGTGAAAAAACACGAAAGTGGCGTTGTAACTGAGCCACAGACTGTTACCCCTACCACTACTCTCCGTCAGGTTAAAGAACTGACCGCCCGTAACGGTTTCGCCGGTTATCCGGTAGTGACCGAAGATTACGAGCTGGTTGGGATCATTACCGGCCGTGATGTTCGCTTTGTCACTGATCTGGACCAACCTGTGACTGCGGTGATGACACCGAAAGAGCGCTTGGTGACGGTCAAAGAAGGCGAAGCCCGCGAAGTTGTGCTGCAAAAAATGCATGAAAAACGTGTCGAGAAAGCTTTAGTCGTTGACGATAGCTTCCATCTGCGCGGCATGATTACCGTGAAAGATTTCCAAAAAGCAGAGCGCAAGCCAAACGCCTGTAAAGACGAGCATGGCCGCCTGCGCGTTGGTGCTGCTGTCGGTGCCGGTGCGGGTAATGAAGAGCGTATCGATGCTCTGGTCGCTGCTGGTGTTGATGTTTTACTTATCGACTCATCTCATGGTCATTCCGAAGGCGTTTTACAGCGCATTCGCGAAACGCGCGCTAAATATCCTAACCTGCAAATCGTTGGCGGTAACGTCGCAACAGGTGCTGGGGCTAAAGCCCTGGCTGATGCCGGTGTGAGCGCAGTTAAAGTCGGTATCGGCCCAGGTTCAATCTGTACTACACGTATTGTGACCGGTGTCGGTGTGCCACAGATTACGGCGATTGCTGATGCGGTCGAAGCGCTGGAAGGTACTGGTATTCCGGTTATTGCCGATGGTGGTATTCGTTTCTCTGGCGATATTGCTAAAGCCATTGCAGCCGGTGCTTCATGTGTCATGGTCGGTTCTATGCTGGCAGGGACTGAAGAGTCCCCGGGCGAAATCGAACTGTATCAAGGCCGTTCATTCAAATCTTACCGCGGTATGGGATCACTGGGTGCGATGTCCAAAGGCTCTTCAGATCGCTACTTCCAAACCGATAATGCTGCCGATAAATTGGTACCAGAAGGTATCGAAGGGCGTGTGGCATACAAAGGTCTGCTGAAAGAGATTGTGCATCAACAAATGGGTGGCCTGCGTTCATGTATGGGGCTGACCGGCTGCGGCACTATCAATGAATTGCGTACCAAAGCTGAATTTGTCCGTATCAGCGGTGCAGGCATTCAAGAAAGCCATGTTCATGATGTGACGATTACCAAAGAGTCACCAAACTACCGCATGGGCTAATAACAAGTTAATTAGTCATCTGGTGCTAGCCATCAGATGACTATTTTTTATTTTAATATTTGGAATTTGCCGCACATGACAAAAAATATCCATAAACATCGCATTCTTATCCTCGATTTCGGCTCGCAATACACCCAACTGGTGGCGCGCCGTGTTCGTGAAATTGGTGTCTATTGTGAACTTTGGGCGTGGGACGTGACCGAAGACCAGATCCGCGAATTTAACCCAAGCGGCATCATTCTCTCCGGCGGCCCTGAAAGCACCACTGAACATGATAGCCCACGTGCGCCTGATTATGTGTTCACTGCTGGGGTCCCTGTGCTGGGTGTGTGCTATGGCATGCAAACCATGGCAATGCAGCTGGGCGGTAAAGTAGAAGGTTCAAACCAACGTGAATTCGGTTATGCGCAGGTTGAAATTAAAACTGATAGCGCACTTATCCGTGATATCAAAGATGCCATCAATCCAGCCGGTGAAGCGGTGTTAGATGTTTGGATGAGTCATGGCGACAAAGTTACCGCGATCCCGTCTGACTTTGTCACCGTTGCCAGCACTGATACCTGCCCGTTTGCTATTATGGCTAACGAAGAAAAACGTTTTTATGGCGTGCAGTTCCACCCTGAAGTGACGCACACCAAGCAAGGTCAACGCCTGCTGGAGCGCTTTGTTCTGGATATCTGTGCTTGTGAAGCACTGTGGACTCCGGCCACCATTATTGAAGATGCTATTGTGCGTTTGCGTGAGCAAATCGGTGAAGACCACGTCATTCTTGGTCTGTCCGGTGGTGTTGACTCATCCGTGACCGCAATGCTGCTGCATCGTGCCATTGGTAAACGCCTGACTTGTGTGTTTGTTGATAACGGCCTGCTGCGTTTGAATGAAGCGGATCAGGTGTTGGAAATGTTCGGCGATAAATTCGGCCTGAACATTGTTCATGTGGCAGCAGAAGATCGTTTCCTGACGGCACTGGCTGGTGTTGATGAACCAGAAGCCAAACGTAAAATCATTGGTCGCGTGTTTGTTGAGTTATTCGACGAAGAAGCCTGTAAGCAAGAACAAGTTAAATGGCTGGCACAGGGCACTATCTACCCAGACGTGATTGAATCCGCTGCATCTGCCACCGGCAAAGCGCATGTGATTAAATCGCATCACAATGTGGGCGGCTTGCCTAAAGAGATGAAACTGGGTTTAGTTGAACCGCTGAAAGAGCTGTTTAAAGATGAAGTGCGTAAAATCGGCCTCGAACTGGGCCTGCCATACGACATGCTATATCGTCACCCATTCCCAGGCCCAGGTTTGGGTGTGCGCGTTCTCGGCGAAGTGAAAAAGGAATATTGTGATTTACTGCGCCGCGCGGATGCTATCTTTATCGAAGAGCTGCATAAAGCAGATCTGTACAATAAAGTCAGCCAGGCCTTTACCGTGTTCCTGCCAGTTCGTTCCGTCGGCGTGATGGGCGATGGTCGTAAATATGACTGGGTTGTCTCTCTGCGTGCGGTTGAAACTATTGATTTCATGACAGCACATTGGGCGCATTTGCCATATGACTTCCTGGGGCGTGTTTCAAACCGCATCATTAATGAAGTCAATGGTATTTCCCGCGTAGTTTACGATATCAGCGGTAAACCACCTGCCACAATTGAGTGGGAATAAGCCTCTCTAATAAGGTATTGTTTCTAATCTAAATGAAGCCTCCGATATTTCGGAGGCTTTTTTATGTTGGTCATAAGAAAAACAGTAATTATGTTTTTATCTTTAAATATAAATAAAAAATGAATTAATTTTTCACAGATTGTTCTTTTAAGTTGTTTATGTGTGTGTGAGTATAAAAAAGTTAATTATTGCACATCGGGTCATGCAAAAAAATAGCATGTTTCTGCTTACTTATTTTAAAAGGTGAAGCATGAATATCAACAATCAGATTAATAAGGTATTTTATGCATTAATTTTTATTTCATACAGTTCAATGTCTAATCATTTTGATGAGGATAATGTTTGTTTTTACTCTAATGATGGTTATATAGAAAAAGGGGGGGCAAAGAAGTTTTGTGTGCCATATTATACTGAAGATGAATGGTTATTTAGTCAGTGGAACAATAATATAGCCTCTATTAAAATACCATTAAATCTCCAGGTTGATGTCTTTAGTGATTTTTCATTTACGGGGAAATCGGCATCGCTTTATAAAAGCACCAATTCTGCTGAATTGGAAAAGTACGGCCTGATATCTGATATCAGTTCTTATCGTGTTTTACCTAAAAAATTGTACTCCAGTAATAAGCGAATTATTTTTACCTATCATTCTCATCTATTTCCAGAAAGGTATCTCAGCTACAATTATTATTTGAGCCGTGGGCACAGTATTCTTTTAAGCAGAAAGGATCAACCTATAGATATCGACAGTCAAAGTTCCTCTGTCTTTTATAGCCATGCTGGGCAGGTCATGACCGCTTTTTCCGGGCAAGGGTTTGATCGTAATCTCTATTGTTTGTTTCCGGCCGATCGTAGGAAGGGCAATTTAGCTGCTGATGTGACATTTAGCTATTGCGATATAGGAAATAAAGGGCAGGTTTGGTTCCCTCAAAAAATAAAAGATCAGACAGTGTTGGTTAATAAAGGCACGGGCACGGCCCTGTCATTAGATGAACAGGGTTTTTATGTGAGTTTGCACCCACGGCCCAATGCGATGAATCATCTGTTTGGCCGAGGAAATCAAAGTTATCATTCTGAGGTTGAAATTAACGAAAATACAATATGGTTTGATGAACCCTATATTGAGAATATGAAGTTATCTGCGGTAAGACCTTTCCTTCAATATAAAGAGACATTTGAAGCATTAAATGAGTCCGGACATAGAGATGTTATAGTTAATCATTTAGATAAAACCGATGATATTAATATCTATTTTGGCGGAGATAAAATAGGTATGCATGTTTACTACAATGCAGAGACCAAATCTTTAATTTCTTATAATAAATACAGTGATGAACAGAAATTAAAAGAAGCATCATGCCTTTCATTAATTAATAACCCAGTAGCGCAGGGGCATGACTTACCACTCAATTTCACTTATAACCGTAGTAGCTATAGTGATAACGCAATTGAATATCGCTGTGATAATGGTATTGCTTATAATAAATATACACATAGGTGGAATTTTATAGCAGATGATCAATATAATTTTTTAGTTAATGGACATGAAAATAAAGTACTACACTTTTATATTAATGAAAACCCACAGAAGATAAATTTCAGAGGCGGCGTTATTGGTCCGAAAGTGGGTGAGCATATTGGCCAGGCGATTAATTTTAGTGATCGAAAACCACAGGATGCAATATTCATTAATAACCTGGCTTTAGCCCATATTCTTGAGATGGAAAAAGGCATTTGCGAGTTAAGTGCAGCTCAAGATAAAAATAATACCCCGTGTGGAGGGACAAACACCCGTTGGTCTTCAACTGATTATCAGGTACTAAATACTGACCTCAGCCGTGACTATATCCCT
Source organism: Yersinia sp. 22-579 (assembly GCF_030433455.1). Taxonomy (NCBI): domain Bacteria; kingdom Pseudomonadati; phylum Pseudomonadota; class Gammaproteobacteria; order Enterobacterales; family Yersiniaceae; genus Yersinia; species Yersinia sp. 22-579. The sequence goes on from NZ_JAUJTZ010000008.1 coordinate 113,531, forward strand.
TGGTTGTTATCACAAATAGCGCATAGATTGCATATAAATGAATGGACTGATGAATTGGCGGCTTTCCTGCAAAAGGTTGAAGCGCTGGAGACGCTTTTTGAACAGAAGAGAAATCAGCCAGCCGATAAACCGGCATTGGAACAAACAAAAACACTATTGGTTGAGTTTTTGCAGACTTATGGCTCAAGTGAATACACCAAAATTTGGCATCAAGCCGCTTATGTCCTAAATCGAGTTGATGTATTAATCGAATGGGAGAATAACTAGCCACCATAGTTACAAAATGTGACGTACATCACATTTAACTTTACCCTCTCATTGAGGGATGTATAATCTTGACGAATCTTTACAACTAAACTAAATGTTTAACATATTTATCTTATAACTCACATCGCCATCAGGCGGGAAGTCCATTCATTACTAGTCAAGATTGCCACTGCCGCAGGGTGTTTCATACGGCAGTTTAGCTCGCAGTAACCCGCATCTGTTAACGCCATGCCGCTAGCATGCCTATTTATTCAACAGATGAATACTGCGCGCGTGCTCTTTTGTGGAGAAAAAACATGTCGGTAACTCGCTCTGCGATACCTCAGCTGCGCGGTATTTCACGTCGTCGCCTGCTAGGTTATGTCGGTGTCGGGCTGGTCAGCAGCCTGATGAATCCCCTCTCTTTGGATGCTTTCGCAGCATCAACTCAAACTTCGCCGCAGAACTTTGAAAGATTCATGTTGGTTTCCCGCGCACTGACGGGTAAACGCCAGCTTAATGCGCAGGTTGGTCAGCGAATCTATCAAGTATTGCTCGGTAAAATCGGTGGTTTTGACCAAAAACTCGCCTTATTACAACCTCTGCCCGCTGGTGAGCCTCATCAATGGCTGCCATTACAGCAGCAGATTGCCCGGCAGATCTTGCAAGGTTGGTATGTGGGTGTCATTGGTGAAGGAACTGATGCGGCAGTTATCAGTTATGAAAATGCGTTGATGTTCGATGCGGTATCCGATGTGTTGGTTATTCGCTCTTATTGCCCGAATAAACCCGGATACTGGGCTGCAAAGCCTGATGTCGCCTTATAATTTTGGAGAATACATTTATGGCTGACACACTCAAGGCGGATATCGTCGTTATTGGTTCAGGCGTTGCTGGCGGCTTGGTTGCGCATCAACTGGCGATGGCTGGCAAATCAGTATTGGTACTAGAAGCTGGCCCACGACTTTCGCGCTGGGAGATTGTGGAAAACTTCCGCAATCAGCCCGACAAATCAGACAATATGGCACCTTACCCCTCAACTTCTTATGCCCCTCATCCAGAATCTAACCCTAATAATAACTATCTGATTCAAAAGGGCGAACACCCATACGATGTCCAATATATTCGTGCGGTAGGGGGTACCACCTGGCACTGGGCAGCATCAGCCTGGCGTTTCCTGCCGAATGATTTCAAGCTAAAAACAATCTATGGCGTTGGACGCGACTGGCCAATTGATTACGCGGCGCTGGAAAAATGGTATTTACGCGCAGAGCAGGAGTTAGGTGTTTGGGGGCCGAGTGATGAAGATCTTGGCTCACCGCGCAGCGCACCTTATCCAATGGCACCGCTGCCACTGTCGTGGAATGAACAACGCATTAAAACCGTGCTCAACAGTCACACTTTTAATGGTAGCAAATTTGATGTTGTGACCGAGCCGGTGGCGCGCAACAGTCGCCCTTATGATGGCCGTCCCACCTGCTGTGGCAACAATAACTGCATGCCAATTTGCCCGATAGGGGCGATGTATAACGCCATTACCCATGTTGAAAAAGCCGAGCTTGCAGGTGCTGTTATCCGCCCACAAGCCGTGGTTTATAAACTGGAAGTCAATGACCAGCAGCAGATCACCGCTGCCTTATTTAAGGATGCGCAGGGTAATGAGCATCGAGCTGAGGGTAAGTATTTTGTGCTGGCGGCCAATGGTATTGAAACGCCAAAACTGATGCTGATGTCTACCAGTGATAAAAATCCGCTTGGTGTTGGAAATAGCTCCGATATGGTTGGGCGCAATCTGATGGATCACCCAGGCACAGGCGTGACCTTTATGGCTAATGAACCGTTGTGGCCGGGGCGCGGCCCGCAGGAAATGACCTCTTTGATTGGCTTCCGGGATGGTGCATTTCGATCCGAATATGCGGCGAAAAAGATTCATTTATCCAACTTGTCCCGCACTGATCAGGTCACAATTGAGTTACTCAAGCAGGGGGAATTGCAGCTTGGGCCTCAGTTGGATGCGAAAATCCGCGATCGGGCGGCGCGCTTTGTGCAGTTCGATAGTTTCCACGAAATCCTACCGCATGTAGAAAATCGTATTATTCCCAGCCCGACCGAGAAAGATGCCATCGGAATTCCGAAGCCAGAGTTTTACTATGCGATGGATGATTATGTGCGCAAAAGTGCGGTGCACACTCAGGAAGTCTATGCCGAGGCAGCCAGATTGATGGGCGGCACAGAAGTGCAGTTCCACAATAACTTCGCCAATAATAACCATATTACGGGCACCACTATTATGGGTAATGACCCGAAAGATTCAGTGGTGGACAGTGATTGCCGCACCCATGACCACAAAAATTTGTTTATTGCCAGCAGCAGCGTGATGCCAACTGTCGGTTCGGTTAACTGTACTTTGACGATTGCCGCGCTCTCTCTGCGTATCGCTGAAACACTTAAGGCCGAGGTGTAATATGAAAAAGCAAACCTTGGGTCGCTCAATGAAATTCCTGTTTATCGCATTCGGATTAGCTGTGGCCGGATATGCCAGTGCAGATGCTAATTTAATTGCGCGTGGTGAATATCTGACTAAAGCCGCGGACTGCGTGGCTTGCCATACTACCAAAGAGGGTAAACCCTTTGCCGGTGGATTAGCCTTTAAAACCCCGATGGGCACCTTATATTCGCCGAATATCACCCCCGATAAAGAAACCGGAATTGGCAGTTGGACGGATGAGGAGTTTTTGCGCGCATTACATGAAGGTAAAGGTAAAAACGGCGAAAATCTCTACCCTGCATTCCCTTACACCTCGTATACCTTGCTGACGGATGATGATGTTAAAGCGATTAAAGCTTATTTGTTCAGCTTGCCAGCGGTGCATCAGCCGAATCGTGAGAATGACATGCCGTTCCCATTCAATCAGCGCTGGGGGTTGTGGTTCTGGAATCTGGTGAATTTTGAGGGGCAGCGCTTCCAGCCCGATACCAGTAAGGATGCACAATGGAATCAGGGGGCTTATTTTGTTGAAGCGCTCGGGCACTGCGGTGAATGTCATACCCCGCGTAATATCACTATGGGGATGAAAGACAGCAAAGCCTATTCTGGTGCCGATATTGATGGCTGGACAGCATTCAATATTACCTCAGACCCACATGCTGGAATAGGTGGCTGGAGCCAGGAGCAGGTGGTGCAATATCTGCGTAGCGGCCATGTTGATGGTAAAGCGCAAGCTGCCGGGCCGATGGCGGAAGTCATTGAAAACAGTACGCGCCACCTAACTGACAGTGATCTGAATGCGATGGCGGTATATTTGCGCACGCTGAAACCATTGAATCCCGATGATGAGACCAAGAGTCGCTCGGATTGGGGGCTGTCGGCAACCAGTGTTAATACCTTACGCGGTATGCCTTTCACCGCAGATAACAACACCGATGGTGCGCGTTTGTATCTGGGGAATTGCGCCAGTTGCCACAGTTTTACCGGTGAGGGGGTGAAAGACGGTTATTATCCATCATTGATGAAGAACTCGGTGGTCGGAGCATCCACGCAAAATAACCTGATCAATGTGATTCTTCACGGTGTGGCGCGCAAAACTAATGATGGCGAGGTCTTTATGCCCGGTTTTGCCAATACATTAACGGATGAACAGGTGGTTAGTTTGAGTAATTATCTGTTGCAACAGTTTGGCCAACCCACTTTGAATATCAAAGCTGAGGATGTAAAGGCGCTGCGCGGGGAATAGAAAATGAGCACAAGGAAACCCGGTTCCCTTGTGCTCATTTCTGATTTATCTGTGAGGGGAAAATAACGTATATAACGGAGCTAAGATGTTTGATAGTAATTTAGATATTAAACTCTCTTTTTTATAGTCTGGTTCAGATTGTTCTATTTTTACGTCATTGCCGAAATTGGATGTGTCATCTATCGCAATTTTTTTACTTGAAACTGTATTTTCTATGTCCTTGGTAGGGTTTTCTAGTATTGTTTTTTTCTCAGTTATTTTAAAATTATTGCTTGGAACTGTATTTTCTATTTTCTTGGTAGGATTTTTTGGTGTTATTTCTTTATCAGCGAGTTCTATTTCTATATTTTTTTCTGGTGAGATTTTAGTGATGAAATCTCTGAGTATTTTAATATCATTATTTTTTTTAGCGGAATAATCGGTTTCTTGGCTAAGCAATGATAAATCAAAGTGGCGCGCATCTCTGATTTCTATTGCTAGTTCTTTATTTCTATTGTTAATTATCTCAGGTGAATATTGCCGCACAAGTTCTGCAGAAAAAGAGATTGAATCATCTGATTGACTCGCTAAAGAACAGCATGTATTCATAATTTTTTGTATTACTATACTTTCTATCTCGTTTCTTTTATTTATATCACCATGATTGTAATGAAATTTCAATTCATTAACTAATCTATTTTCTAATAATGCCTCTGGTGAGTTCAACCAAGTTGATTGGTGTATCGGTTGAATTGCTGGTAATGTGTTTTGGGCTATTTTCATCACTTTCATATCCTTTCTCATTAATTCAGTTTTCAATATAGCATTTATATTTAACTTGAATAAAGATAATAGGGATGAATCAGGTTTTCACCTTATTTTGTTTTTTAATCAATATTATCAATATTATCCTTATTTAATCTTTTCATTATGCCAATGCATTAATATATAGTCGCCATCGTTACTCTTACCGGAGGCAATTGCTACCCAGTTTTGTTTGCGATAAAACGCTAGAGCTTGCTGGTTTTTTGCCAGGCACTTTAATGAGCCATGAGAAGTAAATAGCTGTTGTGCTGCCAGTAATAAGGCCTTACCCACCCCAAGATGCTGTGCTTTAGGATCAACAAACAGGTTATGCAGGAAACTCTCCTCCGTATATATGGAGGCAAAACCAAGGTGGTCATCGCCATCAATCGCTACCAAAATGGTTTCCCCCAGAGTGGAACGGTCAAAATCCTCCAGATGAAAACGTTCCCCATCCAACCAGCTAAACGCGGCCTGACGTGATGCCAAATACAACGTGCGCAGAAATGGTCGGTCACTCTCTTGATACTGACGAATCTGGATGCTCATGCTTCGGTTATATCTCCAAGACTGCGGGGTTGACCATAGGTTTGGTTAATACATTATTGATCTTCTATCATCTGCCCGTGATAATAACAATTCTGACTCGGGGTGCCTGCCACAAATCGTGGTATGGCTGAGATATTACCCGTATTACCTGATCTGGATTATGCCAGCGTAGGGAAGTGTATTAATGAAGCGTATCAATGCGTTAACTATTGCCGGAACTGACCCTAGCGGCGGTGCCGGTATCCAGGCTGATCTGAAAACCTTTTCTGCATTACAGGCCTACGGCACCAGTGTTATCACCGCTTTAGTGGCGCAAAACACCCGTGGTGTGCAGTCGGTCTATCCTATCGAACCGGCTTTTGTTGCCACCCAATTAGATTCTGTCCTCAGTGATGTGCGTATCGATAGCGCCAAAATCGGCATGTTGGCAAATGCGGAAATTGTCGATATTGTCGCCACGCAATTGCGCCGTTATCCCATCCCATTTGTGGTATTAGATACCGTGATGGTCGCCAAAAGTGGTGATCCATTGCTGGCACCGCAGGCAGTAGATGCAGTGCGTCGTTTACTGCTCCCGCAGGTTGATTTGATTACACCTAATTTGCCGGAAGCCGCGGCACTGCTGGATTGCCAGCCCGCCCACAATGAGCAAGAAATGCGCCAGCAGGGGCGAGCACTGTTGGCTTTAGGCTGTCAGGGGGTATTGATGAAAGGCGGGCATTTGAGCGGCGAAGAAAGCCCGGATTGGTTGTTTACCGCTCAGGCTGAACAGCGTTTTGTGACGCGCCGGGTTAATACCCGACATACCCACGGCACAGGTTGCACCTTGTCGGCAGCACTGGCGGCATTACGGCCACGATATGCCAATTGGCCAGATACCGTCAGTGCAGCTAAAGACTATCTGCAAGGGGCGCTGGAACAAGCCGATACCCTTGAAGTGGGGCAGGGGATCGGGCCGGTCCATCATTTCCACCGCTGGTGGTAATGCCCTTCGCCCTTGAAGCCACAGGGGTGTTAACTGCGCTCACACACCCGAATCACTTACTTGAGTAAGCTCATCGGGATATGTTCACTTATTGCCTACCTGCGACTCCAATGGCTTTGGGCATCCATCGTCTTGAAGCCGCAGGGGTGTTAACTGTGCTCACACACTAGAATTTGTTTTTTATGCCAGTAAATAGCGCTGTGTCATGGCAAACATCGCGATGGCCCGCTGCAAATGATGTGCGTCAAAACGATTAAGTAGGTAACTTTCAGTCCCTTTACGTGGGCGAATGCACAGCAGCAACTTTGGCTCGCCGGCCTCATCTTTTATGAGATCGAACAGATAGCTGCCAATCTCTTTTTCATTTTCTCGCCAGGAAATTTGTATCGCGGGTAAGGGGTTATCGACCGTAGGTTGCCTGACGGCAAAAAAGTAATCGCCTGCCCAGAAACCGGTATAATTGCCATCAGCTTGCAAATGTTTGGTGCGAAAAATAGGGGCCGCAGCGAGTTGGTTAATGGCATCCAAGGTTATTTCTCGATGTGCTTGCTGCCACAACGGCACATCATTTTCGATTTGCCAGCAGGCCGCGCCCAGATAATCATTCAGCTCGCGCCAATCGTCATCAAGTTGCTGACGTAATTCCTCTTCGAGGATATTACGATATTGCTGCATGCCACTGGGTTGATCGCCCAAAGTTTCGTAAGTTATCAGTTCCATAGTGCGCGGCTTGCGACGAAAACTCATCCATAACACCATTTTAGGGATGCGAAACTCAATTGACTGAATACTCAGCCGATAGCGATCCCCTTTGTTCAATACAAAGCCGTTGGCAGTACCGCGCTTGTTTTGATAATTACGTATCACCACCACGCTATTTAGTCCCATCCAACCGGTGACGTAATGCTCACTATCAGAATTGGCAACATCCAGATCGATGACCATTTGAACGATTTTATCGCTCTCGAGCTTGTCTAGCGGATGGGCATCCCCGGCGGAGTAATACAGTTTTTCGGGGGCTTCGGGTAATTCAAGGGTCAACATGACATGGCCTTTTTCGGGGTAACGATTAACTCATCATCTGGTTTATAGCTTACCTCAAGCTGTCATACAGATTGCGCTATAACGAGAATTAAGATGAAAATTCGTGCTATGGATCAACTTTTTCTACAGTTGGGGGTCATAGACAGGCAAACTCATGCACGTCTGCAAATTTGTTGTATAGAGGCTAGTTCAATATTCGGCGAGTATACCCGTCATACTTCAAGCTATTTAGAGTATATATTCATCAGATAATAAGGATTTTCGATAATGAAAGGCCATAAAACCCTCCATTGTCTTGTTACTGCGACGATACTCAGTGCCAGTTCCTGGGCTTTCGCGCAACCTGCGACAAATGTTGCTTTAGTGTCTGCAAGTTCAACACCTGCAAGTTCAGCGCCTGTTCAGCCCACACCAGCTAAACCCCTGCCTACCACAGCAGATTTACTGCAACAGCCAGTGTATAAAAATAGCTGGCAAAAAATGGTGAAAAGCCAAAAAAACTTACCTGCGTGGGCGCGTAAGGGAGTCGGGACATCTGCGCCGTATGAGGTGATAAATTGGGAAGGGCAGCAGTATAAAGTGGGGCGGATTTGTAAACCCCATGATTGTAGTAATAATTTTATGTGGGTTGCCTTTAGCCGGGATGAAAAACAAGTCTGGCAGGCATGGGGGATGCGTGTTTCGGTTGACGACAAGCCAGAGGCGCTACATGCCCCGAGTCAGTTCGCCACTTATCAATGGTTGGGACGCCCGAGCGAGAGTATTCAAGCTATGTTGAAAAAGCAGTTAGAGCAAGACCCTAACTGGCACTGAAGGTTGATTGTTTTCAAGTTGCAGGAAGGCGGCAAATGAGAGCAGCCAACACACCTGCAACTTGAAAGATGACGGGGATATCAGCCAACGCCGGCCTGATGTAGATCGTGCAAGTTGATAGCACCAACCAGTTTGCCATCCAGGTCAACTACCGGTGCCGCACTGATATGATGCTGATGCAGTGCTTCTAATGCTTCACCGGCACGCCATTGTTCTGGCAATCGGAAACCTGGGCGGGTAATCGCGCCTCCGAGCTGCTGCTGTAGCGTGCCTCCTTTGACCAACCAGCGGCGCAAATCACCATCAGTGAAAACACCCACGACTTTTTGGTTAGGACCACATACAGCCACCAGCCCTAATCCGGTACGGCTCAGTTCCAACATAGCTTCCATCACGCTGTCGGATTCATTTACCACTGGTAAGCGGTCACCGGTCCTCATTAGATGGTGAACTCGGTTGAGCAAGCGCGCGCCCAAACTGCCACCAGGGTGCGAGCGCGCAAAGTCTTCTGCATTGAAACCGCGATGGCGCATGAGAGCCATCGCCAGTGCATCACCCATCATCAGGGTATTTACCGCGCTGGAGGTGGGGGCCAGCCCCATCGGGCAAGCTTCATGCTCAACACTGATATCCAGTACACAGGCCGCACCCTGCGCCAGTGGCGACTCTAAACCGCCGGTGATCGCAATCACCGGAATGTGGCTGTCTGCCAGCAACGGCAGGATCAAATCCAGCTCTTTAGCGCGACCCGAATAAGAGATAAAAATCAATACATCTTGCGGCCCAATCATCCCCAAATCACCGTGTAATGCTTCGGCGGGGTGAACGAAAAAGGATGGGGTACCGGTACTGGCCAGTGAGGCAGCAATTTTTTTACCGATATGGCCGGATTTGCCAATGCCAGAAACCACCGCCTTACCGGTACAGGCCAATAATATTTCGCACGCGTGGACAAAATTATTATCCAAACGTGATAACAAACGCTGGGCTTCTGTTAGCTCAATTTCCAGTGTTTCACGGGCATAGGTAAGCAGTGGATTAGTCATCTTTATCAACCAGAATGATGTTAATGCCCATTTTCTGTAGTTCCTGCAAATACTCAGCGCTAATACCTTTATCGGTAATCAGGATATCAACGGCACTCAGAGCACAAACCACATTGGGGCTTTTACGGCCAAATTTGGAAGAGTCGACCAGCAGAATGATGCGACTGGCGGCATGACACATAGCAGTACTGACATGATAAACTTCGTTAAACGTGGTGACACCAGCATTAAGATCAACACCATCTGCACCGATAAACAGTTTATCGAAACTAAACTTATCAAAGGCCGATTCTGCCAGACTGCCATGAAAAGAGGCTGAACCTTTACGGTATGTGCCGCCCGGCATCAAGATAGTCTGATTGTTATCCAGCTCGACCAATTCATTGACGATATGCAAGCTGTTGGTCATCACCGTAATATTATTGAATTTGGCCAGATGCGGCACCATTTGCAGCACAGTACTGCCTGCATCAAAAACCAGACTATCACCGTCATTAATCAGTTTACTGGCCGCTTTGGCGATTTGCTTTTTCTTCTCGGTATTAATATGTGTTTTACGGTCGATGGGTTGCTCAACATCGTCGCGATTTAACACCACCCCACCGTAGGTGCGAATAACCGCGCCTTCATTTTCAAGACTGGTTAAATCTTTGCGGATTGTGGTGCCGGTGGTCGAAAAATGGGCGGCGAGTTGATCAACAGCCGTTTTACCGTGCTGCTGGAGATATTCCAGGATAGCGACTTGTCGCTGCTTTGGTTTCATAACGATTCCTGCTCAAGTATTTCCATTGCCTCTTTTTCAGGCATAACTTTCACATGAAAAAGAATAACTTTCATTGTGAAAATATCATGATTTCGGTTTAATCGCTAATGATAGTGCAGTTTGACATGCTGTATCCGTAGGGAAGATCACATCCGGGATTAAATCCTGCTGATGTAACCCATGAAGGTGCGCTAATGTACGTGGGCGGGCAAAAACACTGATTCCTCGCATGATCATGCTGTCACTGACACGCATGTTTTCATCAAAAGCCAGCGCCATCACTACTCTGGGTTTAAAACGCCCGCCAGAACGTCCAACACCGACCGATTTACCGTGCTGGCAAAGCCGATCAAAAGCACGGTTAAACCGATTGATTTGCCACCATCCAAGTAAGATTTGCAGTACCCAGGCGATGATGACAATGCTAATTAGTGCGGATGTAGGAGACATGATTTACCTTTTTGTCTTGGCACTGCAGCAGTGTTAGCTGCCTTTGGCAAGTTGGCACCCAAATCACTGGTGCGAGTCAGTGATTTGGGCTTGATACCAACAACTTTAAAACATCACTTGCCCGCCGGTGATATTAATTGATTGGCCAGTACAATAGGCGGCTTTATCACTGGCGTAGAACAACAGGGTATTGAGTACATCTTGATAATCGCAACCACGTTTTAGTGGCACTTTATCGGTATAATATTTTTCAACTTCTTCCGGTTTGATGCCCAATTTTGCGGCGTACTGTGGTAAAAGTGACTGGAACATCGGCGATTTCAACAGATTTCCTAACATCAGCGAATGGACGGTGATGCCGTAATCAGCTAAATCCAGTGCCAGCGATTGTGTCAAACCCACACCACCAAATTTAGCTGCACTGTAACCGGAGTTGTGCTTGCTGCCCACTTTACCTGATTTGGAATTGATTTGGATGATACGACCGGCAATTCCATCACGAATCATTAGTCGGGAGAACTCACGAGCACATAAGAAGTAACCGACCAGGTTCACTTGCAGTGAGCGGTCAAAATCATCCAGAGGGAAATCAGTGATAGGTGCTGCCTTGGCAATGCCCGCGCTGTAAACCAGTAAATTGGTTTGATGGAAACGCTGATCGACTGCTTTTGCCAGCATTTGTACGCTGCTTTCATTGGTGGCATCAACCTGGAAACCTTGTGCGCTGTCTGCACCATATTCGGCATTAATCTGATCAGCAACTAACTGTGCGTTGCCGGAATTCAAGTCAGCAACAGCCACTTTATAACCTGCTTCGGCCAGACCATGGCACAAAAATGCACCCAGAGTTTGCCCACCACCAATCACTACTGCTACTTGTGTCATACACACCTCCAAAAATAAATTAACGAATAAATTTCAATGCACTGCCGACCGGAACATCGGTCGGTGTCGGGCCAATGACATGAATGGAGCCAGGAAATTCAGGCTGCTCATCACCGTTAAAACGGATGGTGATATGGCCTAGCTCACGCAGATTTTGCGTCGCCACTTCACCCACGGCGGTGATGACATAGCGCGTCTCGGCCAATTCCATAATGTTGCCTGCCTGTAATTCCCCATCGGTATCGCTGTGCTGGTGGATAAAACAGAACTCTTCAATATCTTTCGGTGCCCCTTCGCGGAAGGTGATGAGCATGTCATCCAACAGCGCCTCCCGGGCGCTGTCTCCGATATTGATAATGGTTGTCTGGTAAATAGTATTCATACGTACATCCTTAACCGTTGAATGTATTACAGAAAATCTAGTGCTTCTGTCTTATTGATAATGTCTTACTGATAAATAAAGGCGGATGCTGCCCAGGCGATCAATACGGTCGGCGCACCTGTCAGGAAGCGGCCAACCAACACTGATGGCACCCCGACACGCACGGTATCTTGCTTCGCTTCAGCCAGTGATAGGCCTACCGGGATGAAGTCACATGCCGCTTGAGCATTAATCGCAAATAAAGCTGGCAGGGCTAATTGTGGTGGGATATTCCCCAAACCAATTTGAACCCCAACCAATACACCGATAACTTGTGCAATAACGGCCCCTGGGCCTAAGAACGGTGACAACAGCGGGAAGGAGCAGATCAGCGCCAAGAGCACTAATCCAATCGGGCTGCTGGCCAGTGGTGTCAAACCGTGGGCAATAAAGTCACCCAAACCAGATGCCATGATGATGCCGATTAATGCCGAGACGAAGGCCATAAACGGCAGGATGGTTTTCAGTACCGTATCAATGGTGTCGCGGCCTGACTGGAAGAACACCGCAACCACAGAGCCCATGCCCATGCCTACTTTTGCCAACAAACCGTCACTTTGCTCAGTGATTTTCTTCGTTGTGTCGTAATCACGGCCACCTTTGGCGGTGTTTGCTGCTGCTTGCGGTGCAACTTCTACTGCGGGTTCTGTTTGTGCAGTTGCGCCATCAGTTTTGCTGATTTTATGGATATTTTTTTCACGCACACCGGAAACATAGATATCTTCCAGTATGTATTTCGCCATCGGCCCTGATTGGCCGGTGGAATGGATGTTGACGGTTGGTATACGCCGTTTCGGATACAGGCCGCAACGCAGGGTGCCCCCACAGTCAATAATGGCGACAGCGATCTCTTCAGCAGGCGGTTCGCCTTCTTTGAATCCGTCAACCGCTTCCCAACCCGTCAGTTCGCTAATGCGGTCAATAATGGCTGGACGGGTACCCGCGGTGATATAAACAATTTTTTTACCGGGGACGATTGGCAACTCTAATGGGCCACCCCAACCGCCTTCGCCTTTTTCAATCCGGATAAATTCACTCATGATCTGCTCCACACAGTATGTATTTGAATTACATATTAAAGTTGTACGTTACGATCCAGGCGGATGCCCATTTTGCGTTCGAAAATGGATGTCGTCAGGTCAGTAATCCAGCCGCGGAAGAAGTTGGTAACCATCCCGACCAGGAAGTAGCTAACCGCCAGCGGGCCTAATGGCAGACCCAGAGTGGTTAAGCCACTGGCTATACCGAGGTAAACGAACAACTCGCCCGGGTTAATGTGTGGGAACAAACCATTCATTGAGTGACAGCTATAAGATGCGGCTGCGTAATAACTTGGCTTGTATTTTTCTGGCATAAAACGCCCAAGACTTAATGTCATTGGGTTACAGAATACAAAGGTACCAATCACTGGCAGTAACAGATAACGCGACACGGGGTTACCCGCGCAACGTTGTGCCAATCGCTCAATTCTGTCCTGACCGACAAACTTGATCAGTGCATTCATGATGACTAACAAACTAATTAACAAAGGTAAAATCCCGGTGACCATGCCAACAAAAACTTCTCCCCCTTTTTGGAAGAGTCCGATAAACCACTCGGCTCCATGGGTTATAAGTTCAATCATTCTTTTTCTCCTGTAATCGAGGTTATGGCTGTTTTTATAATCTTTTGTTATCAAAAGAGATTTAGTGTTCCGCCTGCTAAAGCGGTTGCAAAACACTGAGGTATCAGAATGAACTTCAGCATCTTGTTTGTCGCCATGTGCACTACCATAATCATTTTTTAGATCTATTTATTGCATATAGATCACACTTTGAAAGATAAACCTTTCAAAGTGTATATTAAAAATAAAAGAAAATTGAATTGAAATGAAAGGTTTTACTGTGGAAAATGCAGCTACTTTAACGGTTTTTTGGATGATACAGGGGAGGTGATGAAGCTGTAATGGCAATAAAATCTAGGATATTCATGGGCTAATCATTGATAGCCCATGTTCAGGTCTTTAGCCTAACAACTCGCAATTGGGAGGTAAGCGGCACTGGATAGCATTAGGAATAACCTCAATACGAAAGTTTTTTCCTGACAACGGTTCGCCATCCAGATTAAAAGTGATGTCATGGGGAGCGGTGATTTCTAGCCAGGGCAAAGTGGTCTCAATCACGTTTTTGTTTTTCTCACCACTAAAGACACTGGTCAGCAGGGCGGGAAGCAATTCTTCAGCAATCAACAAACGTAATTGCAGCAGGCCATCATTAATCAGTGCATCGGGGCAGAGAGGTTGCCCGCCACCGGCTTGCCTACCATTACCAATCCCTATGACTAAGGCATCACCCGACCATTCAAAGCCAGGGCCACGAATTTCACAACTATCAGCTTTAATCGTATCCATGCGCATTAAGCCATGAATAAAGTAAGACGCGCCCCCCAACACGGCTTTGAGTTTCTCGGGGGTCTCGGTGGTAATGCGAGTACCAAAGCCACCTGTCGCCATATTGATGAAATAGTGTTTGTCATTCACTTGTGCTAAATCGATGGGAACCGCTCGTCCTTTAATTGCTAACTGTAATGCGTTGTCTATTTGCAGAGGAATACTGCAACTGGTGGCAAAATCATTGGCTGTGCCCAGTGGTAGAATACCCAAACTGGGGCGATTAGACTCAGGTAATGCCATTAGCGCACTGGCTACCTCATTGATAGTGCCATCCCCCCCGCCAGCAATGATCGTCTCAACTGCCAGTACCGCTGCTTCATCGACATAGCGTTTCGCATCACCCTGTTCCCAGGTCACGCGAACATGGAGAATCACACCCTCATCACGCAAGTTTCTGACTGCATTGCGAACATCTTGATTACCCGCTTCTTTACCATTCAGGATGAGAAGGGTATGTGGCATTGAGGTCATAACTTGCTCCAGATCATTTCTTCAATAAGAGTAACAGTAACCCATACTTGTTTATTTTATCTATCAAATTATTCAATAAATAACGCAGAATATCAGTAATAGTTTGCCATAATAAAAATAGGTTTTATTTTTACTGAAATATTTATTTGGCGAAGATAAATTTTATTTCGAATGGGCTATTTGTGATAAGGGGCTATTCTTATTATTATCTAATGCCATAACAAGAATCATTAATAATAAAAAATGGTGAAAATAACCTATAATCAATAGGTTGTTGAATAAAAAAGAAAAGGCCAGCCCAAGGGAGATTGGGCTAGCCAAGGAGGTGGTTCCTAGTCTTGCTTTAAAACTTTTTTAGTTCTTGATTGTACTCGAGCTATCCTACCCCAGTGTTATTATAATTGATGTGATCCATTTCTAATATTTGCTAAAAATGCCATCCTGACGATGGCACTATTTTTTTATTGCTTATCGTTACGCTTTTTCATGGGGATTACGGCTATTTGTCCCGTTCAGATTCCGAATCAACAAGCCATATTCCACATTAATGTCCTCTGGGATCGGCAAATACATGATATGTCCGTTACCCGGAGCGACATCTGCCGGTTGGCCCTTTTTATCTTGCATACTTTCAAGGATAAACTGGATATTACCGTTGGGGGTCATCAGCTCAACACTGTCACCGACTGAGAATTTGTTTTTGACGATCACTTCCGCCAGTCCATCACGACGTATACCGGTAAATTCACCGACAAATTGCTGACGTTCTGAAACCGAATAACCATATTCGTAAGTTTGCTGTTCTTCATGGGCATGACGGCGCAGGAAGCCCTCGGTGTAACCACGATGAGCCAGCCCTTCCAGCGTGGTGAGCAAAGTTGGATCGAAAGGCTTACCGGCCACTGCGTCATCAATTGCACGACGATACACCTGTGCGGTACGAGCACAATAATAGAATGACTTAGTCCGGCCCTCAATTTTCAGCGAATGCACCCCCATTTTGGTGAGGCGCTCGACATGCTGAATTGCGCGCAGGTCTTTCGAGTTCATGATGTAAGTGCCGTGCTCATCTTCCGACGCCGTCATATATTCACCAGGGCGCTGGGCTTCTTCTATCATAAAGACTTTATCGGTAGGGGCACCGATACCCAATGTCGGCTCGACATTCTTAACAGCAATTGGCTGATGAATATGCACAATATTGCCAACGTCATCTTCTTTGCCTTCCTGGACGTTATATTCCCAGCGACAGGCATTGGTGCAGGTTCCTTGATTCGGGTCGCGCTTGTTGATGTAGCCGGAGAGCAGACAACGGCCGGAGTAAGCCATGCACAGTGCGCCGTGGACAAAAATTTCCAGTTCCATATCCGGTACTTGCGCGCGGATTTCAGCGATTTCTTCCAGCGATAATTCACGGGAAAGGATCACGCGTGTCAGCCCCATCTGCTGCCAGAATTTAACGGTCGCCCAATTCACGGCGTTAGCTTGTACCGACAGGTGGATGTCCATCTGTGGGAAAGCTTCACGTACCATCATGATCAAACCAGGGTCAGACATAATTAGGGCATCAGGCCCCATATCAATTACCGGTTTTAAATCACGTAGGAAGGTTTTCAGCTTGGAGTTATGCGGGGCAATATTCACCACCACATAGAAGCGTTTGCCCAAAGCATGGGCTTCCTGAATACCTAATGCCAGATTTTCGTGATTGAATTCATTATTACGCACCCGCAGGCTATAGCGCGGCTGTCCGGCATAAACGGCATCTGCACCATAAGCAAAGGCATAACGCATGTTTTTAAGGGTACCGGCCGGGGATAACAATTCTGGTGTAAAAGGCGTATTGGTATTGGTTGAAGATGCTGATGAAGATGACGATACTTTTGTTAAAGACATATAACGGCTCTCAGTCTGAGTTCAAGTCAGAACCACGCCCGAGGGGGTGGTTAAAAGCCGAGGATTGTAACCTTGGCAACCATGAAAATCAGCCATCGCACAATTTTTGTAAGGTTTAAATGATCTGGATCAATTTGGACGTTTTTTGATGCTTCTTGATATAACCAGTAAATCTATATTCTGAGCAAAATAATGCTCATATTTTGACTAACTTACTTTTTTTGAGTAATATTTTGCACATATCAAGTCTATTTCCTTGTAAATGAGCAAAATATTGCTCGTGAGGTGTCTGTGGCTAAATTGATGATACAAATCTTTAATCACGGTTCTTGGCATGATGCCGCGGAACTGACTTTTGCTTCCCCAAAAAGCGGGAGACAAGGATCAGCGATATTAGGTTATGACGGCAATTATGCTATTGAGTGGATGTATCGTGATGATGAATTCAGTTGTAGCTTAAATCTGCCCGTTGAATTGGCTTATACCTATTCATCTAAGCATTGGTTTAGCTTTCTTGATGACATCATGCCCGCAGGTGCAAGTCGTCGCTATTGGGTTAATCAATTGGGGCTGCAATCGATGCCGGCAAGTGAGCAAGATTATATTTTGCTTAAAACAGGGACTATTGCACCGGTTGGTAATATGCGTATAAAAGAGGCGTTACCCGAATTGCACCCTGATAGCCAATTAAAGAATATCCGTTTTACATTGCAGGATGTCATTGAGCGCGATTCGTCATTTCTGGAATATGCTCAACAAATGGGGGCCGCAGCAGGAGGAGCAACAGGAGCTGGGGGGGAGGCACCAAAGTTACTATTATGTTGTTCAGATAACGATGAAATCTGGATAGACACCTTTCAAGATGGTATCAATAAGCAAGATACTCACTATCTGGTTAAATTTCCGCGAGGGAAACGTAGTGCTATAGATTGCGATATTCTACGTTCTGAGTACCATTTTTATCAGGAGTTAGCCAGTCTTGGCATTGAGACCATCAATACGCAGAAAATGAGATTGGTTGAAGGGGATATTTATCCTTCTTTATGGCTACCTCGCTTTGATGTTGATTGTGTTGATAATCAGCGTGTTCAGTACGGGCTTGAATCGCTTTATTCCGTCATGGATGCCCCACCGGGAAGTCACTTAAATCATTTTGATATTATTCGGACTTTAGCGCAGAAACTAACATCTCAATATCGTGTTAGTGATTTAGGCCAATCTGTAAATGTGGAAAATCTTGTTATTGAGATGATTCAGCGAGATTTACTCAATATTGCTTTTGGTAACTCTGACAATCATGGTCGTAATACCGCTTTAATTAAGCGGCATGAAGGTATTTGGCTTGCACCGATTTATGATTTTGCACCAATGAAAGCTGATCCTGAGGGAATAGTGAGAGTGACTCAATGGGGTTCTCCGTATGAAGAGGGAGGGAATTTTAATTGGCAGGCTATTATTGCTGAATTATCAGATCTTGCTGATCCCAATCGTGTTTTCATAGCATTTCAGCAAACAGCTCAAAAATTGATAGGTCTAAAGTCTCGGCTTAAAGCTCGAGGTGTGCCTGAACGTATTCTGAATATGCCGGGAATGGCTTTTGATTATCTGGATGAAAAATTACAGCGGTGGGCTCAGCTATGAAAGTTAAACTTTTGCCTGTGCAGCGTGAAGCTTTATTACTGGAACTATTGGGGCAGTTTTTCAGTGATCAGGTTTCAACGGGTCAGCTGTTGCGTCGGCTGCGAAAAGATATGCTGAATATGTCTCAAGATGAGTTCTCATCGTTGGTTAAGATTAGTAGAAGAACTTTGTCTGACATTGAGACAGATAAAGGGAGCCAAACGTTAGCTGTCCTTGGGCGAGTTTTCCGGCCTTTTGGGTTGAAAATAGGGGTGTTGCCACGTAATCAACAGATATTAAAAAAAATGCTGGAAAAAGAATTTGTAGCAACACATGAGCAGGAAAGTCTGAAATGAAAGGCGCGGTTAATAGCCCCGCGCGAGTACATTTTTAGTAGGATACTTAGGTAAGATAGCGCTATCGAATCAATAAAATTACAGCGTTAGATCTTTAATAATGGTAGTCGGGCCATTTTTCATCACTGAGGTAATACCATTTTTAGCGGCAGCTTCGGAACTGTAGGACTCACTAACACCAATAATCTGATGGTTTTTCGCTTTCAACACAAAATAAGGCTCATTTTTGGTGTTATGTTTCAGCTCATATTGGCTTTCCAGTGGGGAGTTACTTTGCACCGATGATATGCCGTTTTCCGCCGAGGCTTTGCTGGCATACATCTCACTGGTGAGAATGATTTCGCCATTACTGGCTTTCAGATTGAAATGATACTGCCCATTCTTTGCCTTCTTAATCTCATAGTGACCCGTGGCCATAATGTTTCTCCTGTTGGTGGTGGTACCTCTAATGAGTGTAGTCAATCACTGAGTCACCACCAACCTAAGATGATGAGATTAAAGTAAACGACAGATCTCTGCTTCCCAGCGATACCCCATGCCATAAACCGCGCGAATAAATGGCTTCTCTCCATCAAGTGCTTCCAATTTACGGCGCAGGTTTTTGATATGGCTGTCGATAGTGCGGTCAGTCACCACACGGTAATCGTCATACAGGTTATTCAGTAGTTGTTCGCGACTAAAAACGTGGCCGGGTTGGGTCGCCAGGATTTTCAGCAAACGAAATTCTGCCGGGGTCAGTTCCAACAGATGGCCCTGATAGCTTGCCTGGAAGCGGGACTCATCGATAAGCAGCGGCGCACTCTCACTGGGCTGTTCCCGCTGTTGCTGACAGCGGCGCAAGATAGTTTTGACCCGAGCCACCACTTCCCGTGGGCTGTATGGTTTGCAGATATAATCGTCAGCACCAATTTCTAATCCCAATAATCGGTCAATTTCTTCTGTCTTCGCGGTGACCATCATGATTGGAACATCGGAAAAACGGCGAATTTCACGGCAAATACTAATACCATCACTGCCGGGTAACATCAGATCCAGCAAGATAATGGCCGGAGGAGACTGGCGAACTGCGGCGACCACTTCGGCTCCATTAGTAATCCACTGAGTGCTGTAACCCGCAGCTTGCAGGTAATCGACCAATAGCTGGCCGAGCTTGGGTTCATCTTCAACAATCAATACGGTGCCAGACTGGCTGGCAGACTGAAGCGGTTCGTGTATCACATGAATTACCCTATTGAATGGAATAGGGGAAATACTACCGTAATCCGCAGACCACCCATAGGTGAATGTTCGGCGCTGATTTTCCCCCCGTGCGCCTCGACAATATTGTGACAAATCGCCAATCCCAATCCTGAGCCACCACTGGCGCGATTACGTGAGCTTTCGGTGCGATAAAAACGCTCAAAGATACGTTGTAGCTGCTCGTCGCTCAGGCCGGGTTTACTGTCCTGCCAGCGCAGCGTTAAGGTTTCTTCTTCTTGTTGTGCGCTAATGTCTAACTGGCCGCCTTCGTTGGTGTAGCGCAGGCTATTTTCCAACAGATTGTGAAACAGTTGGTTTAGCCGGTCGGGATCACCAAACATGACTGCTTGTTCCGGAAAGTGGGTAGTGATGGTGATATTTTTGCTTTCAAAGCGGCCACGGAAGCTGGCAATGGCAATTTGCAGCAGACGGGCTGCATCGAGCTGTGTTTTACGGTAAGCCAACGCGCCCCGGTCGGAGAGTGAGAGCTGGTGTAAGTCGTTAACCAATTTGGTCAGTATCCCGACTTCGGCTTGCAGTGAAATTAACGATTCTGGTGTGGGCGCGCGGACACCATCTTGCAGTGCCTCCAGTTCACCGCGCAGTACCGCCAACGGAGTGCGTAACTCATGCGAGACATCTGCCATAAAGTCGCGCCGCATCTGCTCATTTTTCTCCAGTGAGCTGGCAAGCTGATTAAAATCTTGCGCCAAACGGCCCAACTCATCACGGCTGCTGACGGCCACGCGAGCACTAAAATCACCCGCCGCCAGCCGATGAGTTCCTTCCACCAGACGTTTGACAGGGGCTAGCATGCCGCGCGATAAAATCCAGGTGGCGGCGGCAGCCAGTAAGGCCGACAGCCCGACAATAATCCAACTGGTGCGGCGCTGTTGCCTGTCAAAGTTAATATCAGCATTACGGGTTAGTTTTTCCGGCGGGGTAGACATCACCCAGCCCACCACCTGCTTATTTACCGTTATCGGCTGGCGGCTGGCTTCTTTAGGTACCCGGTCGGTACGGCCTGCCAGCAGATTATTATGACTATCGACCACCCAAAACTGAGCACGCCAGCCATGTGGCGGCAGGTTGCGGCTGTTATCACCACTTTGCTCAAAAGACTTCATTATCTGATAGATAATTTGGTCATTGTTGCGCAGAAAATCCCAATTACCGTAGCGTTGATACTGCACTTCAAGCGCATCTCCCAGCATGGCAATCCTTTGTTCATTACTTTGTTTAATATAATCGATGAAACCGCGCTCAAAGCTGGCTCTAACCCCCCAATGCATAGTAATGAGCACCAGCATACAAGTGGCAAATATCGCCATAAACAGTTTTCCGGTAATGCCGATTCTCATGATATTTCCACCTGTTTTATCGGTTGGCCGCTTTCGCGGATGCGCGAGGCAGATTACGGTTAGTGCCGGTATCTGGCGGCACACGGTTAAATATCAGGGCGGGTAGCGCGATAATAATGGCCATACAGATATAGCTGTATAAGAATGCACTGTGAGTCGCCGGTGTGTTTGTGACAACTTCATTGTGAGCAAATATGCCGAGCAATATCCCCGCGGTACTGACTCCCAGACTCATGGATAACTGCATCACCATCGACAATAAACTATTGCCACTGCTGGCCAAGCGATCAGGGAGATCTTTCAGCGCTAATGTATTCATTGTGGAGAAGCGCAGGGCATTGAGCATTCCCTGGAAAAATAACACGATCGGCAATAATAATGTCCATCCCATCAAAGCTACCAATGGGAAGCTGAGACTGACGACCGCCAGCAACAATGTGGCACTGACCAACACCCGCCGGTAGCCGAAACGGTTGACCACGCGTACGATAATTCGCTTCATGCCCATACTGCCGATAATCATCGGAATCATCATCAAACCGGCATGGAAGGGGGTAAATCCCAGCCCGATTTGCAGGAAAACCGGCGTCATAAATGGCAACATGCCACTGCCGATACGGGCGCTCATGCTGCCTATCAGGCCAAGAGAGTAAGATTTATTGTTGAACAACCGCAGTGTGAACAGTGCTGAACTGTTACCTTTGGCATGCCACCAGTAACCGGCCAGCGCTAATATTCCACACAATACCAGACCGGCAATTGCCAGCGGTGGCAGGCCTAATCCTTTGTGTCCGTCCAGCGCCAGTGTCAGGGTTGCCATGCCGATTGCCAACATAATAAAACCACTGATATCAAAGCGTCGGGTGCGGGTGGTGTAATTGGGCATCAACCATAAAGTGGCTAATGCACCGACAACTCCGACGGGTAAATTGATTAGAAATATCCAGTGCCAACTGGCGTATTCGACCAAAAAACCGCCCAGCGCAGGCCCGACCAATGGACCAATCTGACCAGGCAATGTGACGAATGCCATCGCCGACATATATTGCTCGCGCGGGACAATTTTCATCACCGTCAGGCGGCCAACCGGCACCATCATGGCACCGCCAATCCCCTGAATGACGCGGGAAGAAATCAGCTCATTCAGGGTTTCAGCTTGCGCGCACAGTAATGAGCCGAGGGTAAATAAAATAATGGCGGAGAAAAATACCCATTTAACGCCCACTCTATCCGCCAGCCAGCCGCTGGCGGGTAACATCACTGCCACCGTCAGCACATAGGAGACAATCACCGACTGCATGCGCAGTGGATTCTCGCCCAAACTGGCCGCCATTGAGGGCAGGGCAGTGTTGACGATGGTGGTGTCCAGCGTTTGCATGAAGAAGCCGAAGGCCACTATCCACAGTTGCCAACGTATACCCGTCATCTTTCAACCTGCTGCTGTGTTGGCTGCGCTCGCTTACCCGAATCACTTACTGGTGTCAGCTCATCGGGATTCCCTCGCTGGCCGCCTTCCTGCAACTTGAAATCTATAGGGTATTCAGCACGGTGCTGCTTCCTAAACCGCAAGTGTGTTGGCTGTACTTTAAAGTCTATAGCATTTGCCATTATTCCAGTCTCATTAACGGCTTTTTGCTAAAGCGGCTGCGCAGCCGGTCAAAATAGAGGTAAACCACCGGCGTGGTATACAGGGTCAACAACTGACTCGTCACCAGCCCGCCGACAATGGTAATCCCCAGCGGTTGGCGCAGTTCCGCACCATCGCCGCTACTTAACACCAGTGGTAGCGCACCGAATAAGGCAGCCAAGGTGGTCATCAGAATTGGCCTAAAGCGCAATAGGCTGGCCTGGAAAATGGCATCGCGGGCGCTAAGGTTGCCATTGCGTTGGGCATCAAGGGCAAAATCGACCATCATAATGGCGTTCTTTTTCACGATACCAATCAATAGCATGATGCCAATCAGGGCGATAAGGCTAAAGGGCGCATCGAACAACTCCAGCGCCAGTAATGCCCCGACTCCGGCGGAAGGCAGTGTTGAAAGAATGGTCAGCGGGTGGACATAACTTTCATACAAAATCCCCAGCACGATATACACCGTGGCGATCGCCGCCATAATCAGCCAGAGCTGGGATTTCAAGGTATCCTGGAACACTTGCGCGGTGCCGGCAAACATACCGCGCACAGTACTCGGTACGCCCAGTTCTGTCATTGCTCGTTCAACGGCTGCCGTCGCTTCAGACAAGCTGCCGCCATCGGGCAAGTTAAATGAGATAGTCGAGGCGGCCGATAAGCCCTGGTGATTAACCGACAGCGGCGCATTGGCGGGCTGCCATTTAGCGAAATAGGACAGCGGGATAGACTGGCCGGCGCTGTTAATCACAAACATCTTATCCAGCGAACTCACATCCTGCGTGTATTGAGGCGCGACTTCCATCACCACTTTGTATTGGTTTAACGGCTGATAAATGGTAGAAATCTGCCGCTGACCAAAGGCGTTATTGAGCAACGCATTGGCATCAGACACATCGATACCCAGTCGCGCCATAGTTTCGCGGTCATACGTCAGGGCCATTTCTGAGCCTTTATCCTGCTGATCGGAGTTAACATCCGCTAGCTCCGGTAACTTGCTCAAAGCAGCCCGCACTTTCGGCTCCCATTCACGCAGAGCCGCTAAATCGTCGGCTAATAACGTAAATTGATAACTGGCGTTAGATTGACGGCCGCCAACACGGATATCTTGGACTGGAGACAGGAACAGGCTGGCTCCCGGCTCTTTTGCCAATTTTCCACGCAACCGGGTAATCACTTGTTGCGCCGTTTCGCTGCGTTCACTCAGTGGTTTCAATGAGATAAACATCGAGCCACTGTTGGTGCGCGAACCGCCGGTAAAGCCGGTGACATTATCGACCGCTGGGTCAGCACTGACAATTTTCATGAAATCTTTCAGTTTTTGCTGCATCGCCTGGAACGAAATACTTTGATCGGCTTGAATAAAGCCCATCATGCGGCCGGTATCCTGCTCGGGGAAAAAGGTTTTTGGAATGCTGATATAGAGCCAAACATTCAGAGCAATAGTGGACAGCAGCACAACCATCACCCAGCGTGTATGGCCCAGCACCCAATTGAGCGAGCGGCCATAACCTTGCTGAATAGCTAGCAGCACTTTACCGAATCCACGAATACGTTGTTGTTTCCCTGCCGGTTGTGCACGTAATAAATGGGCGCACATCATCGGCGTTAGGGTTAACGAAATAACCAGTGAGATACCAATTGCCACCGACAATGTGACGGCAAACTCACGGAATAATCGCCCCGGTAATCCTTCCATCAACAGCAGCGGAATAAACACCGCCACCAGAGAAATACTCATCGACAGCACGGTAAAACCGACTTCGCGCACCCCGCGCAGGGCAGCAGCCATCGGTTTCACGCCAGCTTCTAAATGGCGAGAAATGTTTTCCAGCACCACGATAGCATCATCAACCACAAAACCGGTGGCGATGGTCAGTGCCATCAGCGACAGGTTATTGAGGCTAAAACCGCACAAATACATGGCAGTAAAGGTGCCGATCAGCGAAACCGGCACGGCGACCGCGGGGATCAAGGTAGCGCGGCCCGATCGCAGGAACAGGAACACCACCAAAATCACCAATGCTACGGCGATCACCAGTGATCGCTCCACTTCCTCCAGTGAGTCGCGGATAGTCGGCGAGCGATCCTGAGCAATATTCAACTCAATTGAGGCGGGGATCGAGGCGCGTAGGGCAGGGAGTTCGGCGCGAATTCGGTCGACGGTGGCAATAATATTTGCGCCCGGCTCACGGCTGATCACCAACAGCACGGCAGGTTTGCCATCGGACATCCCGGCATTGCGCACATCCTGCACAGAATCGACGATATTGGCGACATCTTGTAGCCGCACCGGTGAGCCATTGTTGTAGTGAATGATAAGTGGGCGATAACCCTCGGCAGTTTTGATCTCATCATTGGCCTGCACCTGCCAATGTTGCTCACTGCTGTCGATTGAACCTTGCGGGCGGCGCACGTTAGCAGCACTGATCGCCTGACGCACCGCGTCCAGCGACACGCCCTGATTGAACAGCGCACTTGGATTCAGCTCTACCCGCACCGCTGGCAGGGAACTGCCACCGACGGAGACATCACTGACACCCTCGGTCTGGGCAATTTTCTGCGCCAGTTGGGTTGAGGCAAAGTCATATAATTGTCCCTGACTGAAAGTATCCGAAGTTAGGGTCATTATCATGATCGGCGCATCCGACGGGTTCATCTTGCGATAGGTCGGGCGGTTGGGCATCCCTGATGGGAGCAAACTCTGAGCGGCGTTGAGTGCGGCCTGCACATCACGAGCTGCGCCATTAATATCGCGGCTGAGATCAAATTGCAGAATAATCCGCGTGCTACCCAATGAACTGGTTGAGGTCATTTCATTGACCCCAGCAATTCTTCCCAGTGCGCGCTCCAGTGGTGTGGCAATGGATGACGCCATAGTTTCCGGATCCGCGCCGGGCATGGAGGCGCTGACCATAATCACTGGGTAATCGACCTGCGGCAGTGGTGAGACCGGCAATAAGCTAAAGCCGATCACCCCACTTAGCGTTATCGCCAGTGTCAACAGAGTCGTGGCCACCGGGCGCTGAATAAACAGAGCAAAGAATTTCACGGCTGTTCCCGTCCATTCGGCAATGCTGGTGTATCAATATCCTGATGATTATGGGAATTGCCATGGGAGTTGCGTGCCAGTTTATCGAACAACAGATAGATAACCGGTGTGGTAAACAGAGTCAGCACCTGACTGACAATCAGCCCACCGACCATACAGACCCCGAGCGGCTGGCGCAGTTCGGCACCGGCTCCGGTACTGAGCATCAGTGGCAATGCGCCAAACAGCGCGGCCAGGGTGGTCATCAGAATTGGGCGGAAACGCAATAAGCAGGCCTGATAAATTGCGTCATAGGGGGTCATACCCTGATCGCGCTCGGCGGCCAGCGCAAAGTCGATCATCATGATGGCATTTTTCTTCACGATCCCAATAAGCAGAATGATCCCGATAATGGCGATCACATCCAGCTCATGGCCGGTCAACATCAGAGCCAATAACGCGCCGACACCGGCGGTCGGTAGGGTCGATAAGATAGTGACCGGGTGAATAAAGCTTTCGTACAACACGCCGAGCACAATATACATCGCCACAATGGCGGCAATAATCAGCCATAGCGTGCTGCCGAGTGCGGCCTGAAACGCCAGCGTCGAGCCTTGGAAACGCGTTGTAATGTCAGCCGGCAGTTGAATGGCCTGCTCCGCTTGTGTCACGGCTTCCACCGCCTCACCCAGAGAATAGCCCGGTGCCAAATTGAATGAGATGGTGGCTGACGGGAACTGATTCAAATGGTTGATAGAAAGCGGCCCGAAGCGCTCTTCGATGGTCGCAATACTGCTCAATGGGACGCCTTTGCCGTCACTGCCGGTCAGGCGGATATCATTGAAGGCCGCCAGCCCCGGAGTGGCTTTGACGTCATGCTCCAACACCACCCGATATTGATTGGCTTGGGTATAAATGGTGGAAATTAGCCGCTGACCAAATGCGTTATACAACGCGCTATCGATGGCTGCCATAGTGATCCCCAGACGGCTGGCGCTGTCTCGGTCGACATTCACAAATGCCACTAACCCCTGATCCTGCCAGTCGCTGGTCACATCTTGGAATGGCGCTTGTTGCTGCAATTCACTGACCAGTTTCGGCACCCAGGTACTGAGTTCCTCAAGCGAGGTGGCTTGCAGGGTGAACTGATATTGGGTGCGGCTTAGTTGAGTATCGATAGTCAAATCTTGCACTGGCTGCAAATAGAGCTTAATACCCGGAACGCCGGATACACTCTGTTGCAGGCGGGTGATGATTTCTGGGATGCGATCCTTTCTGCTCTCCAATGGCTTAAGGTTAATCTGTAACCGGCCATTGTTCAGTGTGGCGTTGGTGCCATCCACCCCGACGAACGAGGTCAGGCTTTCGACGTCCGGATCTTTCAGGATGATAGCGGCCACTTGCTGCTGGCGCTCCGCCATATTACTGAATGAAACCGATTGTGGCGCTTCCAGCGTACCTTGAATCAATCCGTTGTCCTGTAATGGGAAAAATCCTTTGGGCATGATGAGGTAAAGCAATACTGTCAGCACTAAAGTGCTCAGCGCGACACCCAAAGTAATCCATTGGTGCTTAAGGACTTTTTTCAGTGCCACCGCATAATGGGCAATCACCCAGTCAAAAAACTTCTCACTGGCGCGTGACAAGCGGTTTTGCTTGCGCAGTGACTCATAACTGAGCATGCGTGCGCACATCATTGGCGTCAGTGTCAGGGACACCACGGCTGAAATCAGGATTGCCACCGCCAATGTCACCGCAAACTCACGGAACAGGCGGCCGACGATATCACCCATAAACAGCAGTGGAATCAATACGGCAATTAATGAGAACGTCAGTGAAATAATGGTAAAGCCAATCTCACCGGCCCCTTTCAGCGCGGCATCTAGCGGTTTTTCGCCTTTTTCGATATAGCGCGAGATATTCTCAATCACCACAATGGCGTCATCGACCACAAAGCCGGTGGCAATAGTCAGCGCCATTAATGTCAGGTTATTGATTGAGAAACCGAGGAAATACATCGCGGCGAACGTCCCGATTAATGACAACGGCACAGCAATACTGGGGATAATCGTGGCCGCCGCATTACGCAGGAACAGGTAAATCACCATCACCACCAACACAATGGCCAGCAGTAACTCGAACTGCACATCATTGACCGAGGCGCGGATAGTGGTGGTGCGGTCGGTCAGTATTTTGACATCAACCGATTTCGGCAGACTTTTGATCAGCTCCGGCAGCATTTCGCGAATACTGTCGGCGGTAGCGATCACATTGACCCCCGGCTGGCGCTGGATATTCAGCACAATGGCCTGCTGGCTATTGGCCCAGGCCGCCAGTTTGTTATTTTCTGCGCCCTGCTCGATGGTGGCGACATCTTGCAAGCGGACTGGCGCGCCGTTTTGGTAAGCCACAATCAGGTCGCGGTAATCCTCAGCCGACTTCATCTGGTCGTTGGCGGATAAGGTTACCGAACGGGTTGGCCCATCCAGGCTACCTTTGGCGGAGTTAACGTTGGCATTGCTGATGGCGGTACGAATGGTTTCACTGTCCAGCCCCAAAGCAGCTACCGCCGGGGCATTCAATTTAACCCGCACGGCAGGGCGCTGCCCACCTGAAATGGTGACCAGACCGACGCCGGTGACTTGCGAGATCTTTTGCGCAATGCGGGTTTCCACCATGTCTTCCACTTGTGTCATCGGGATGGCGGTGGAGGTGACGGCTAGCGTCAGAATCGGTGGATCCGCCGGATTTACCTTACTGTAAATCGGTGGATAGGGCAGATCACTTGGCAGCAAGTTAGTGGCGGAGTTAATCGCCGCCTGCACTTCCTGCTCGGCCACATCCAGCGGCAAAGTGAGCTGGAATTGCAAGGTGATAACCGACGCGCCACCGGAACTTTGTGACGCCATCTGTTTCAAGCCAGACATCTGACCAAACTGGCGCTCGAGTGGTGCGGTAATGGAGGAGGTCACCACATCCGGACTCGCGCCGGGATAGAGTGTGACCACCTGAATGGTTGGGTAATCCACTTCCGGCAGGGCGGAAACCGGCAAGGCGCGATAACCGATAATCCCCGCCAGCAAAATGGCGACCATAAATAAGGTGGTGGCGACAGGGCGCAGGATAAATAGCCGTGATGGCCCGCCGCCCGGAGTTGGAGGCATCACTTGCATCAGGATTTCTCCGCCACAGTGGTGGTACTGCCCGCCGATGCGTCCGTCGCTGGTTTTCCGCCCCGACGGTGTGTGGCTTTCTCAGCCGTAGCGGGTTTTTCTGCTGCATCGGTTGGCGTGGTATCCGCTGCGCGCGGCGTGACCACTTCAACTTGTAAACCTTCCGTCAGGCGATCAATACCGTCAGTGACTACGCGCTGACCGGCATCCAGCCCGGCGCTGATAACCACTTGTTTACTATCCTGAATTCCGGTAGTAACTAAGTGCTTACTGACTTTGTTCTCGTCATTTAACGTCCAGACGAAGCTGCCTTCGTTGCCCATCTGTACCGCAGCGGTTGGAACTACCACGGCGTTTTGCAGTAAATCTACTTTGATACGCGCGTTGACAAATTGATTCGGGAACAGCACGTCATCTTCATTGGCAAAGCGGGCTTTTAGCTTAATGGTGCCGGTGGTGGTATCAATCTGGTTATCAATACTGAGCAGATAGCCCTGAGCCAACAGCTGTTTATTGGTGCGATCCCAGGCTTCAACCGGGACAGTCGTATTATTTTTTGCCGCATTTTTCTGCGCTTGCATAATGGCTGGGATATCACTTTCTGGCAGGGTAAAGACCACATCAACCGGATGTGTTTGAGTGATAACCACAATCGGAGTGGCGGTGCCGCTGGTAATGTAGTTGCCGACATCCACTTGTTTTAGCCCGACTTTGCCGGAAATAGGCGCGGTAATGCGGCTATAAGTCAGTTGCAGTTTGGCGCTATCGATAGCCCCTTGGTCAGCTTTTACACTGCCTTCGCTTTGGCGAACCAGCGAGGCTTGGGTATCCAGATCCTGTTGTGAAATCAGGCCGGTTTTCGCCAGTTTTTGGTAACGGGCTAAATCACGACGCGCGTTATCCAGTGTGGCTTGATCTTTCGCCAGCTGCCCCTGAGCTTGGGTCAGTTGGACTTCGTATGGGCGCGGGTCAATTTCGACCAGTAAGTCGCCAGCGTTGACCTGTTGGCCTTCGGTAAAGTGGATAGCCATTAGCTGACCGTCAACCCGACTGGTGACCGTCACGGTGTTGGCGGCAATCACCGTACCTAAACCGGTGAGATAACGTGGCACCGCTTGTTCGGTAGCCGTGGCGGCTTGTACTGGAGACATCGGCATATTACGCCGCCCCCCAGCGCGGGCGGAACTGTTGCCACTCGCGACTTGTTGTGCGCCGGGTGCACTGCTCTGCGGGGCTGCACTGAAATGACGCCAGACAAACACAGCAACAATAATCGCCACCACTGCCCCCAATAACATCAGTAACCGGGAAGTGCGTTTGGATTGAGCTTTCATAATGGCGGAGAATCCCTTTTATTGATCTGTTTATGCGCACGCAGGTGCAAAATAAAAATTAATACCCAATAGATTTCGAGATTCAGGAAGGCGGCAAGCGAGAGAATCCCGATGAGCTTACTGAAGTAAGTGATTCGGGTGATTGAACGCAGCCAACACACCTGTATCTTGAAAAATGAAGGGTATATCTATGTTACTAGTTTAGCGGGGATTTACCGGATAAAAATGGAGGAAATATGAAAGTATTGTCAGGGGTTGGGGAGTGGAGTTTACAATTCTGACATTTAAAATTGTTTTAGTTGATTGATTAAGTGAGCCGGTTCGGTTGTTAGGGCTTCATGGCTCACTTAACCTCCGACTAATAAGTACAGGTCGGAGCATTGTTTCGGTTGATAGTCGCTCAGCGACCACTTTACCTCCGTAGCCTCAACCGAGCAGGAGGGCAAGCCGGCCCTCCTGCACTTGCGGCTTGCGCGAAATATTACTGCTATTCGCAGTCCCCTCCGGCAGTCGTTGGCCTTATCGAGCCAGCGCGATTCGCTCCTGCTCAAGCGCGCTTTTCGCGGGCGTCCATGCCCGCTCACTCGGGCCATCGTCTTTGTCGGTAATATTCCTGATTGCGCTCAAGGTCAAAACCATGGTTTTAGCTTTTGATGTTTAACAGCACATTTGAGCCGCCGAGTGAAGAGTGGAGGTAGGACGCGAGGCATGGACGCCGAGCGAGGGCCGCTTGAACAGGAGTGAATCGGCCCGTTCCGTCAGCCGAAACGATGAGTAAGGGAACCCACGTAGTGGGCAGGCGATACGTGCGAAACGCGGGATTCCACAAGGGTGCGCGCCCGCACCCTTTGGCGGTTGGTTCATCGGAGATTAAGTGAACAGTGAAATTCTAACAACCGAACCCGATCACTTAATCAACATCAACATCAATATAAAAACATCACCGATATAACGTCTGCGCCCACCTCGCTAACCCGGCGGTGACGGAGCCAAAATCATTACCACCCACTAATGGAATACCCGGCAATTGCTGCTGTAATGCCGCGCGTAGTAGCGGGGAACGAGCGCTACCGCCGGTCAGGTAAATCACATCTGGAGTGACGTGGCTGGTGGCTAGCGCCAGACTGACTTGCTCTTGAATGCGTTGCAGTGGCTGGGATATGGCTTCGGCGAGCTGTTGTTGGCTGATAGTTTGCCCCAACTCTGGTTGCACAAAATCCAGTGCCGCGGCGACCTGTTGTTGCTCGGAAAGCGCAATTTTGCTCTCTTCTGCGGCCCGCACCAGGCGGTAACTTAAGCGCTGTTGATAGACTTTCAGCAGCAGCTCAACTTGCTGCGGATGAGCGGCATCACGGATCAAATCCCGCAGGAAACGGCCATTAACTGTGCTATAGAAATCGCTCTGAGCCGGAACATCATTGGTGGCAACAGCATTCCAATAGGGTAACGACGGCATCGCAATCCCTTTTTCGGTTTCGCTACCCATACCAAACAGCGGCATCAGCTGCTTGAATGCCAACATGATATCGAGATCATTCCCGCCGACACGGCAACCACTGTGGCCTAACAGGCTTTGCTGGCGATCAGCCAGACCTTGCCATTTCGGCCCCATCAGCAGCACTGAACAGTCAGTGGTCCCGCCGCCGATATCTACCACCAACACGGTTTTCTCGTTCTTGAGTGTGGCCTCAAAATCCAGCCCAGCGGCCACCGGTTCAAACTGGAAGGCGATATCGCGAAAACCAGCGCGTTGCGCGGCGCGCAGTAAAATACCTTCAGCTTGTTGGTTGGCTTCTTCACCGCCAGAACCCTGGAAGTTAACCGGGCGGCCAATCACTGTCTGGCTGATTTCAGCGGCCAAGACCGATTCTGCCTGGCGCTTGATATGGAACATCATGGCGCAGACTAAATCCTCAAACAGCGCCAACTGTTGCGGTTTTAATCCATTGGCACCCAAGAAGGATTTAGGCGATTTTACAAAGTAAACTTCTTCGGGATCTTCAATATAGTGAGCCAGCGCTGACAGGCCGAACATCACACTGTCAGCTGTCACCGGAATATCTTCTTCGCGATTGAACGCCATGGCGCGGCGTAACAGTTGCTGGTTTTCGTCACTGCCGGTTGGTACCTGCCAGTGGCGGTGCAGGCACTCACTCACGGCTTCGCGGGTAGGGGCGCACAACATAGAGGGCAAATAGACGTCATTATTTTCCAGCACCAGCAACTCGGGAGCATCATCCCGCATCACGGCAACTGAGCAGTTTGCTGTGCCGTAGTCAAATCCAATGAACATAATTGCCCCCAGGCCAAATAAAAGGGGGCGACTTTACCTTAGAGTGGTCAGTGGGGCAATCGTCAAGACAGGATATCGGGCTATTTTATCGTGCTATTTTATCGCGAAATAGCCGTTGTTAAGTACTTCAGATAAGGGTTCAGTGCGGCCAATCATTGTGCCGTCGGCTAAATCAACACCGATATCAATCAATTTACTCAAAGTCGGCGCTAATTCTACCGGGCCTGCCAGTGTAGCGATATTCGCGCGCTGTGCGGTGCCATTGATAATGGATATCAGCACTTCGTCCATTTGATTAATATGAATATGGGCGATTAATTCGCTGTTAAATTTCAGGTAATCAATGCGGTGCTCAGCTAATAATTCAAAATCATTCAGATTATGGCCAAACTCTTTCACAATGAGCTTGCAGCCTAGCTGTTGCAGTTTGGCGAGGAAGTTACCAATCGCAAACGGATATTGCAGTAATGTGGACTCATCTATCATCCAATACAGGCTTTGTGGCGGCAATAGGGTCTGTTGCACCAGTGTGAGCAGTGATTGACGGAAATCCTCTTTGAGCAGCGCCAATTCTGATAGCGGGATCGCCAGCGCCAGTCCTTTCTGATGAATGGCCTGGGCATGTTCCACTAACAATTGCTCACATATCCAACTGTCGACTTTCGGCAGCAAATTATACAACGTTGCCGCCTCCTCAAAGGCAGACTGGCTGACAAGCGGGCTTTGTGGCCGATCAATCTCGAAACTGACCTGATAGAAACACACTGACAACGGCGTTTTCGGCGGTGCGGTCGGGGTAACCTGTAGCAATAGTTGATTCCCGCTGAGAATACTTTCTACATCTTCCCGACTCAGCAATTCGTGCTGGCGAGCTAACAGCTGCTTTTGCCTCGGCTGATAGAGATAAACCTGACCACGCCCGCTGTGTTTGGCGGTATAACAGGCGATATCAGCCTGCGCCATGATTTCGCTGCGCTGGCTATTGCTGCTACTGATTTGTGTCACACCGGCACTGGCACCTATACGGTATAGCTTATCTTCCCAGTAAAAATGATACCCATTGATCATGGATACCAGACTTTGGGTGATAGCTTTGGCGTGAGGTAGGGTGCAATTGAGCATCAGTAAACCAAATTCATCACCTCCCAGCCGCGCGACACAATCACTGTTGCGCAGATGCTGGCGCATTAATTGACTGAGTTCTTTGAGCAGCGCATCACCCGCAGGGTGCCCGGCGGTGTCGTTAACCGCTTTGAAATAGTCCAGATCAAGGAAGGCCAGCGCGTGTTGTTGGTCAAAATCGATGCTTTTTTGGCTGGCGGCCTTCAACTTATTTTCAAAATTGGCGCGATTTGGCAGGCCGGTAAGGTTATCGTGAGAGGCGCTGTGGCTGAGCTTGCGCATCATCGCGCGCGACTCACCGACATCCTGGAACACCAGAACCGCCCCAACAATGGTTCCCTCCAGTGTTTTCAGTGGCGCGACAGATTCCTGAATGTCGTAATGTTGCCCGTCACGATGATGCAATACCATCGACTCATTCAGTGAGGAATAAGGGCGCTGGGTGAGACAATGTTCTATCGGATTATCAATTTCCGGCCCATCGATACCATCAGTGAGCTTAATAATATGCTGTATGGGTTGGCCCAGTGCGATGGTATTTGCCCAACCAGTCATTTTCTCTGCGACTGGATTCATAAAGGTGATTTTCATTTCCTGATCAGTACACACCACTGCCTCGCCGATGGAATCGAGCGTGATATGTAACCGCTCTTTCTCTTCATGCAGCGCTTCAGTCAGATTTCTGATTTCGGTCATATCCAGCGTGGTACCAATCAGGCGCAAAATATTGCCATTTTTGTCGCAAATCATATTGGCCTGATTACGCAAATGGACGATCTCGCCATTGGGCAGCAATAGCCTGAATTCAAGCCGGTACGGCTGACGTTGAGTGAGGGCTGCACTGTACTCACGCTTTACGCGGTTGATATCTTCCGGGTGAATGTATTGCTGCCAGACCCTTTCATCAACCGGGGTATTGAGCGGAACATGATAAAGTTCATACATCCGTTTATCCCAACTGATCAGCTGCTTTCTGATATCCAATTCCCAGATACCGATCCCACCGGCTTCGTTTGCCAGCGTGATGCGCTCCATCAGACGGCGGTTAACTATCTCGCTCTTTTTCAGATCATTAATATCTTCGACCTGCGAGATGTAATAGAGCGGCTGTTGCTCATGGTCTCGCACCACACTGACCACCAGTAGCGCCCACACCACCTCGCCATCACTGCGGATATAGCGTTTTTCCATCGAATAACTGGGGATATGACCATGATACAAATCATCAAGCAATTTCAAGTCGGCGGAGAGATCCTCCGGGTGAGTAATTTGCTGAAAAGTCAGGGTGAGTAAGGTTTCCTGCCGGTATCCCAGTAATTTACACAGTGCCTGGTTGACCTGCATCCATTTACCTTCCGGCGACACCAGAGCCATGCCGATAGCCGAGTATTCCATCGCATTGCGAAAGCGGTTTTCACTTTCAACGATATGTTCTTTTTCCATGCGAAAGGCGTGCATCACCATCGCCATAGCGTGAGGTGGAATCAGCACCATCAATAATGGAATAAAGGAAAATGCCTGTACTGATAGTTTGGTATCAACCTGAAGGGTAAACAGGTTGAAATTGATCATCATTGCAATCAGCAAGGTGGCCAGAAAACAGATAGTAAAGGTTTCAAAACGCGGCAAGCGGATGGAGGTCCAGATCAATGCCATGATGATGAAAGTAAAGGGAAATGGCAGATACATCAAACCAAGATAGCAAGCTGACAGTGACACTATCATCATCCATGTCATGTCGAACAGCGCTTTGGTTTTGTTGGTTATATTAAAATAACCCCGGCGGTACAGTAGCCCGACTGGCCCTAAAGCCAACATGCCGATGGCTTCAGACATAAACCACACCGTCAGCACTTGGGTAAAGCTGCCGTTTTGCGGCGCTAAATACCACGCCGCTGCCAGCCCACTTATCAGGGGGACGATAACCACGGTACAAATTGAGAATTTAAGCCAACTGAACAGGTTATTTAACGGATCTTTAGGTTGGAGAAATTTACGCAGTAACCAGGCGCCGGCAGCCGCTTCTGTCAGGTTTATCAATGTCAGCGGCAGCGGGAACCAACTGATTCCATATAAAATATAATTGGCGGCAACAATACATATTCCTGCGGACAATAATTGCCACGACCAATAGCGCATGGGGTGGTGGAACAGTGCCACCATCAATACTGCGGTTGGGAACCATAAAGGAGCCAGATTTTCTGATTGCTCAGAAAGGCGGATGCAAAATAATGCGAGCAAAAACACCACGATGCTGATGATAGTGATATGTAGCAGTGTTTTATTGTCAGGAGCCGGTTTTTCAGCCGCGCTGAGATCCATATAACGCCTTATTTTGCTCGCAAACATGTTGATTGTGATGGGGAAATCCATCACATAAAAATAGACCGTATTTGAAAAACGGTCATATTCAGTAGTTTAGTATAGCTAAGCATGGATGGTTGCGATTTTCTGGCTCGATGCTGAATTAATTATTTGTTTATTATAATAATTATTAAACTAAGAATAGAGTGGCGAGTCCCAGAAAAATGAAAAAGCCACCAGTATCGGTAATAGCTGTGATCATGACACTGGAACCGATTGCCGGATCTCGGCCTAAACGGGCCATGGTCATCGGGATAATGACGCCCATCAGTGCCGCCATTAACAAGTTAAGCATCATTGCCAGCGTCATCACGCCGCCCATAGCGGGATCGCCATAGAGCAGGTAGGTGACCACCCCCATAATCCCACCCCACACCAGACCATTAATCAGTGCGACACCTAGCTCTCTGAACATCAGGAAGGTCACATTACCCTGTTGGATATGGTGCAATGCCAGGGCGCGCACAATCATGGTGATGGTTTGATTACCGGTGTTACCGCCAATGCCGGCGACAATCGGCATTAATGCGGCCAATGCCACTAACTGTGAGATGGTGTCTTCAAATAATCCAATGACCCTTGAGGCGACAAACGCGGTGCAGAGATTGATGGCCAGCCATGACCAACGGGTACGAACCGCACGGCCTACAGGGGAGAACACGTCTTCTTCCGGGCTCAACCCCCCCATGCGCCTTAAGGTGGTGTCGCTCTCTTCATTGACCACGTCAACGATCTCTTCGATGGTCAAACGGCCCATCAGTTTGCCTTTCGCATCAATAACGGCGGCACTGATCAAGTCATAACGCTCAAAGGCACCTGCGGCATCTTCGGCTTTCTGTTCCGGTTGGAAAGTCGTCGGGTTGCTCTCCATTACCTCAAATACCTGGGTATCTGGTGCGTTGAGCAGGATGGCAGTTAACGGCAGTTCGCCCAGTAAGGTATTCTTGCGATCAATAACAAAGATTTTATCTGTAGCATCGGGGATATTTTTCCGATAACGCAAATAGCGCTGTACGGTGGCGAGGGTGACATCAGCCCGAACCGTCACCAGTTCGAAATCCATCATCTGACCGACAGTATCACGGCCATATTGGATAACTTCCCGTACCCGAGCGCGTTGATCCGGATCCAGTGACGTTAACAGGCGGCCCATCAAGTTACGCGGCAGGTATTCAGCCAGATAAGCCTGTTCATCGACATGCAAGGTGCGCATCGCTTTCAACAGGTCTTTATCGCTCATCTCTTTGATCAGTGTATCCCACACTGTTTCAGAGACTTCGACCAGCGTTTGACCGCGTTTCTCGTTTTTGACTAACCGCCACAATGCCAAACGTTCATCGTTGGGCAAGGCTTCGAGTAAGTCGGCAAGGTCAGCGGCGTGCAGATCGTCGAGCAGTGTTTTGATTTCTAAAGTTTGTTCAGCTAATTGCTCATCACTGAGTTTTTCCCGCTCATCCTGACGGCCAAGAATGCCATCGACTAGGGCTTTATTATTTAATAAGAGGGATAGTATTCGATTGCGTATTTCTGCCAGTTTTTTCGCGTTATTTTTAGAGGTTTTTTTGGCTGCAGCAGAAAACGAAACCGGAATGATTGGTACTGGCATAATGTGTGATGTCCGTGTATATAAAACGAGCGCATGAGTGCGAAAATCTAGGGGCTAACATCTGTCTCATGAGGGCCAGGAAGTTCACCATCCACTGACAATTCAACTCGTTGTGCTTCACGTCGCTCCTGATGATGAGAAATAGAGGCGATCCCTGCAAACAATAAGCGGCCAAATAGAATGAGAAAGCTCACCAGCAAGATGATTTTTGTTAGTTGGGTTGATGGCCGTCTCTTCATATTTACCCTTTTCTCCTGCGTCCTTGAAATTGCAGCGGTGTTAGCTGCTCTCACTCACCCGAATCACTGACTGTTAGTCGATTTTACTATAAATAAGCTCATCGGGATTTGTTCTGCTTATGTTTTGGGCGTTTCGGCCTCAGATTCGGTTTCTTCCGCTGCTTCTTCTTCAATGATTAGCTTCCAGCCAACCACATCATCCCAATAAGCCTGTTCACGTTCAAAATCCAGTTGTACCAGATTATTTTGTGCCAGGTAACCGGCTGGGAAACGTAATGTCCAATGGCTATCGTCAGTTATCAGTCGCAGAGTTTCCGGTGTGGTGGTCGATTGGCGCTGATTATTCAATAACGTGCTTAAGCGTAATAACTGAATTAACGGCAAATAATACTTTTTCTTGAACAAATTCAAGCGTGGCAACTCATCAAGCTTAATGGCTTTACGATGCATACGCACCAGGGTTGCCAGCAGCAATTGCTGCTCCTGATTGAAGCCGGGCAGATTGGTATTTTGCAATATATAGGCAGAATGGCGGTGCATCCCGCTGTGATTAATACTCAGCCCCACTTCGTGCAGCATGGCCGCCCAGTTTAGCAAGGCTTCCAGCTGCGGTTGTACCAACTTAGTATTCTGCGCCATCCATTGAGCATAAAGTTGCTCGGTGGTTTCCAGTACCCGGCGGGCTTGCTCCCGGTCAATATTGTAGTGTTCGGCCAAACTTTTAGCTGTGCGCTGACGGATATCTTGATGACGGAAACGGCCTTCCATTTCGTACAACACGCCTTCACGCAATGCACCATCAGACAGACGTAACTCTTTGATTGCTAATGCATCAAACACACCACACAAGATAGCCAAACCAGGCACAAATACCGATTGGCGATCTTCCGATAACCCCGGCAGGCTTAGTGCAGAGAAGTGTTTGTATTGCAGTACTTGCTCAACCAGCATTTCGAGGCGTTCTGGGGTGATCAACCCGTCTTTCTCGCCCATTTCCACCAATACTTCGTAGGTGGCCTTAATGGTGCCGGATGCACCCAGAGCATATTGCCAGCCTTGAATGCGGTATTGCCAGGCAAGATTTTCCAACTTTTGTGCAGCAGCCAGGCGGGCGCGTTTAAAGTTTGTCTTACTGATTTCGCCATGTGGGAAAAACTGTTGCGCAAAACTGACACACCCCATACGGCGGCTTTCAACCAGCAGAGGTTCAAAATCTTCGCCAATCACCAACTCGGTTGAACCACCACCGATATCAATCACCAGTTTACGGCCTTTCTCCGGCTGGGTATGTTCGACTCCCATGAAAATCAGACGCGCTTCTTCCTGACCCGAAATAATTTCGATCGGGTAAGGAATAACTTCGGCGGCGCGCTTGAGGAAAGTCTCTGCATTCGCCGCTTGTCGTAGTGAATGCGTCCCCACGATGCAGACATTATCGGGTGAGAAACCTTGCAAACGCTCTGCAAACAGGGCTAGGCAAGCCAGACCCCGCTCAATGGCTTCTTCACTGAGCATATTATTGCTATCCAGACCATCAGCCAGATGCACGCGCTGCTTCAGGCGCCCTAAAACCTGCAACGCGCCGTTGACGACGCGGG
Organism: Yersinia sp. 22-579; assembly: GCF_030433455.1. NCBI lineage: Bacteria > Pseudomonadati > Pseudomonadota > Gammaproteobacteria > Enterobacterales > Yersiniaceae > Yersinia > Yersinia sp. 22-579. Next base: position 153,014 of record NZ_JAUJTZ010000008.1, read on the forward strand.
CAATGACCATATGAAAACTGTTAGATCCCAGGTCGATAGCAGCAATTTCTTGCGGTTTCGAGGTAATTGAATTGTTGGTTAGCGGCATAGTTTTAGCTCGATGCGTCTGGTTGTTCCAGCGCTTTTAAATAATCATAGATGGCAATCTGTGCACGTACTTTGCGCCTATTTCCACGCGGTACATAACGATTACTCAGTTCTTTATCAATATAACGGGCTTTCACCGTGTCGTTGAATAACAGCTCTAAAATATCCAGCACCCGCTGCTTTAACCTCGGGTCGAGTAATGAGACTGCCACCTCAATACGATAATCAATGTTACGGGTCATCCAGTCGGCGGAAGAGAGATAGACTAGTTTGTCGCCTTTATTCTCAAAAACGTACACCCGGTCATGCTCTAAGAAGCGATCAACAATACTGGTGACCTGAATATTATCGCTGATCCCCGGCATATTGGGGATTAACGAACACATCCCTCGCACTAATAGCCGGATTTTCACGCCCGCACTGGAGGCGCTATATAACCTATCTACCAGGCCTTTATCCACTAAATTATTTATCTTCAGGGTAATGCCGGCGCTTTCTCCCGCCTGAGCATGAATAATTTCCTGATCAATCAATTGATACAACATCAAGCGTGAGTTCTGTGGTGACACCATCAGATTATCGAACTTGACCGGGCGGTAAGGGTTTTCAATAAAGTTAAATACCCGTCGCACTTCATTGGTAATACGCGCATCAGCCGTCAGCAAAGAATAGTCGGTATAAATACGAGCTGTTTTCTCGTTAAAGTTACCGGTGCCAATATGAGCATAACGCACGATCTCCTCGCCTTCGAGCCGAGAGATTAAGAATAATTTGGCATGAATTTTCAGCCCCGGCGCGGAGAAAATAACATGCACGCCCGCGGCAGTCAGACTTTTGGCCCAATGAATATTGGCTTCTTCATCGAAACGCGCCTGTAATTCCACCACCACCGTCACTTTTTTACCATTATGAGCAGCATGGATCATTGATTCGATAATGCGTGAATCTTTGGCAACGCGGTAAATATTGATTTTAATGGCCAAAACGCTGGGGTCGAATGATGCCTGACGCAGCAATTCCAATACGTGTTCGAAGGTGTGATAAGGGTAATACAGCAGCACATCCTGTTCGCGAATGGCATCAAAACCATTGCGGAATTTATCAAACCAAATATGGCGCAGACGCGGCAAGGGTTTGTTAACCAGATTGCTTTTCCCCACATTCGGGAAGCTGATAAAGTCTTTGAAATTATGGTAACGGCCACCGGCAATGACAGAATCATCGTTAGAGATGCCCAGTTTATTGCGCAGTAACTCCACCATTTCATCAGGCATATCGCGTTGATAAACAAAACGTACTGGCTCAGCGGTCAGGCGCTGTTTTAGGCTCGACGACATCAATTCCAGCAGGCTGGATTCCATTTCAGTGACCAAATCATATTCCGCATCGCGGGTCATCTTCATGGAATAGGCATTCAGCGCGTCGTAATCAAAGAAGCCTTTAAAAATCTCATCGAGACAATACCTAAGAATATTATCAAGTAATATCATTGGCTTGCGACGGCGAGGAGCTTCCGGTGGTAAATTAACGAAGCGTGGTACTTTGTCTGAAGGTATTTCTAACAGCGCATAGGCTATTTCCTGACCACGGATAATTTCTACTGCCAGATAGGTGTAATCATCTTTTAAGAATTGCACCAAATTAGTGTCGTGGTTAATCAGAATCGGCGTGATGTGCTGGCGCAGATGCTGTTTGAAATATAGCTTTAACCAGATTTGCTGATTCTCGGAAATTTGCCGCTCATTAATCAGGAAGATTTGATTACGCGCCATTTCCAGCAATAGATCGTTATAAAGCCCGTCAAATTCTTGATCGGCTTTCACCACTTTACTTTGGATTTTTTTCAGCAAATGGCGAGAGGTGACGGCTGAGCCTTGCTCCTCGCTAATTAAAATGCGCCGTTTCAGATCGGCGAAACGGACTTTATAAAATTCGTCGAGATTATTGGAGTAAATGCCAAGAAATCGCATCCGCTCGATAAGTGGATTGCTCTTATCCGCCGCTTCCTGCAATACCCGTTCATTAAAAGATAACCAACTGAGTTCTTTTTCGGTGTAGAGCTTTTCCTGACCCATTGCAACTCCAGTAAGATTATTGTGGGAGTATTTAGTGTCCTCAATCATTATTGCGAAAGATTGACAAGAAAGTCCAACAGATATCACGAGTTAACGTTGTTGGTTAAAAACTCCTACATTGTCATGCAAACGCCACAAAACTGACATAAGATGCTCGGTCATCTGGCGGTATATCTATTATAGATAGGCGCTGGCTTGATAACATAGGCGACATATAGCGTAAGGGCATGGGGCAAGCAAAGATTATGCAGCAAGCGGGCGTAGTAACACTATCAGGGAGAGATAAGCGCCGGGCTGTCATTGAACGTCTGGTGCTTATGTTAGTGACGGGCAGTGGCCTGTTGGTTCTGCTGACCTTAATGCTAATTTTCGTCTATTTATTGTACGCCGTTCTGCCTCTATTTAAGCCCGCATCCATCAATTTGCATCATCAGTTTGCCGTGAATCGTAGTGCGCCGACGCTTGCTATGGGAGCTGATGCCCAAGGGCTGGTAGGGTATCGCATTGATGATAAGGGCAGAGGCTATTTCATTCGGCTGGATAAGCTGGGTGAATCTCCTGCTGGAAGCCTTATCAGTGAGCACCCGCTATCGCCCCCACCGCTATCAATCAGTCGTGCTGCGGGGGCACAATCTTTATATGGCATTGGCCTGAGCAATGGTCGTTTTATTCTGCTGCAACCCGATTTTTCAGCGACACCGCCCCGCTGGCAATTTCCGCTGGGTGAGCAGCCGCGTTTTCTGGATTTGACCGGCCAAAACCTGAGTCATTTGGTGTTGGCTGAACCGCAACCCCAACATTTTTCTATTGCCGCTACTACCGCAGATGGTCGTCTGATGGCCGGGATGTTTACTGCTCAAGGGCAGCAGGTCACCGAACTGACGGATGTCCCCAAGACCATTGAGCAACTGTTATTGTCACTCGACGGGCACCTGCTCTATCTGTTATCCGGCCATCAGGTGTCTATCTACCAATTTGGCGCTGAACTGACATTACGAGAAGTGGTTTCTTTGCAAGATGACAAACACCCGTCGGAAGGGCCATTGCACCTTTCTTTATTAGCGGGAGGAAAGTCACTGTTGGTTCAATCGCCGGACGGTGCTGTCACGCAATGGTTTGATGTACCTAAAGGGCCAGACAACCAATATCATTTGACGCGAATTCGCAGCTTTACGCCTGCAGGTAAGGGCTTACTAACCACTGAAAACACGCGGCGGGTGTTTGCTTCACTATCCCCTCAAGGCGAGCTATCACTGTTCTCGAGTATCCAGTCAGAACCACTATTACAGCATAAACTGGTGGCGGGAATGACTCATGCCGCATTCTCCCCTTGGGGCGATAACTTGCTGATCGAGAATGCTGCCGGTTGGACTACCTATCAATTAGACAATCGCTACCCTGACATCAATTGGCGCAGCCTATGGCAGCGGGTGTGGTATGAGAATTACCCCGAACCGGCCTATGTTTGGCAATCAAGCTCGGCACAAGAGAGCTATCAAGCCAAATTTAGTCTGATACCGATAATATTCGGCACCTTAAAAGCCGCAGGCTACGCCATGTTATTCGCTGTACCTTTGGCATTGGCTGGTGCCATTTATACGGCTTATTTTATGTCGGCGGGCCTAAGGCGAATAGTTAAACCGACGATTGAGATGATGGGGGCCTTTCCGACGGTGGTGATTGGTTTGATTGCCGGTATTTGGCTGGCTCCGGTTATCGAACAGTACTTGACCGGTATTTTATTGTTGCCCCCCTTGCTGGCATTGATGATTTTATTATGTGGCTGGGGTAGCGCTCGATTGGCGGCAAAAACGCCACGCCAGTTGCCTGCGGGCTGGGATGTCATTATTTTGCTGCCGGTCATTTTATTGACTGGCTGGCTGGCACTTTGGTTGGGGCCAAAACTGGCGATAGCGGTGTTGGGAGTGCCGTTGCATGAATGGTTGGGTGATAATTATGACCAGCGCAATGCCTTAGTAGTGGGGGTTGCCATGGGCTTTGCCCTGATCCCTGTCATTTTCTCGCTGGCCGAAGATGCACTATTTAGCGTGCCGCCATCACTGAGTCAGGGCTCTCTGGCGCTGGGGGCGACCCCGTGGCAAACCCTAATTCGCGTGGTACTGCCTTCAGCTTATGCCGGTATTTTTTCCGCATTAATGATTGGTTTTGGCCGCGCAGTAGGGGAAACCATGATTGTGCTGATGGCGACCGGCAATACACCGATTATCGATGGCAGCATTTTCCAGGGGTTACGGGCGATGGCCGCTAATATTGCCATTGAAATGCCGGAGGCGGTGATGGGCAGTGGCCATTATCGGGTACTGTTCTTGACGGCATTAGTGTTGTTTTGTTTCACATTTTTAGTCAATACACTCGCTGAGTCCATTCGCTTGCGGTTACGTGAACGCTATCAAATGGAGCAGATTGTCTGATGATTGGCTTCACTAAAAAATGGTTTGCTTCCGGTTCGCCGTGGATCTGGCTGACGGCTGGGGCGGTGAGTATCAGCTTGCTGGCCTTGCTGGGTGTGGTTTTATTGTTGGCGGGGCAGGGGATGCGCTATTTTTGGCCCAGTCCGGTTTACGTTTTTGAACTCAAACAAACCGCCGCCGGCCCTGTCCGGGTGATAGGTGAAATTTATCAGCAGCAGTCTATCCCACGCGAACAACTAGAGCAGGCAGGTATTATGTTACCGCCTGAAGCGGGTGAAACTGTGACCCGTTATCTGATTAAGACGGGTAATCGTGAGATACAAGGGCAAGATTTTCATCGCTTGCTGGACACTGATATTCAACAACGCAGCCAGCCCAAAGATTTATTGGTGTTAGACCGCCACATTAATGGTACGGCATACGGATTTCTGGCTGGAATGCTGGATAACGGTCAGCCGGTGGTGGGCGATAATTTAGCTCAGGAACTGCAAAAACGTATTCCGGTGATACAAGCGCTGGTCAGGCAGTCCAAAGATATTCAGTTCCGTCAGATGAACATGCTGAATCAACAGTTCGAAGCATTGCGGCTACAGAAAAAACGCCTGCAAATGAGCGGTAATTTTGATGGCAAAGCGCAAGACCGCATTGAAGCCGAGTGGGGCGAACTCCAGCGCAGCCATCAGGCGATGATGGAGAAATTACGCGGCTTACAAAGCGACCAAAGCCGTTACACTCTGCTGTTGCGCGATATGAATGGGCAAGTTCATCCACTGCCACTGAGCCAAATCAACCGTGCCTGGTACCCCAATGATATGAGTCTCGGGCAGAAACTACGCCATTTCGCGGTACAAACACATAAGTTTCTGACAGATAACCCGCGCAACGCCAATACTGAAGGTGGGGTGTTCCCGGCTATTTTTGGCACGGTGCTGATGGTGATCCTGATGTCTATTGTGGTCATGCCATTGGGGGTGATTGCCGCGGTTTACTTACATGAATATGCAGGGAAAAACTGGCTGACTCGGATGATTCGTATTTCCGTGGTGAATTTAGCTGGTGTACCGTCCATTGTTTATGGGGTGTTTGGCCTCGGTTTCTTTGTCTATTTTATCGGTGGCTCACTGGATAAACTGTTTTATCCCGAAGCTTTGCCTAACCCGACATTTGGTACGCCGGGCGTGCTATGGGCGGCGTTAACGCTGGCTTTATTGACATTGCCGGTGGTGATTGTTGCTACTGAGGAGGGGTTATCGCGCATTCCGGCCAGCTTGCGGCAGGGGTCATTGGCGCTAGGGGCCAGTAAAGCCGAGACACTGTGGCATATTGTGTTGCCGATGGCTGCCCCGGCGATGATAACCGGGTTGATTTTGGCGGTAGCGCGAGCCGCAGGGGAAACGGCTCCCTTGATGTTGGTGGGAGTAGTGAAATCAGCGCCATTATTGCCAGTAGACGGCGTTTTCCCATTCCTGCATTTAGAACGTAAATTTATGCATTTAAGCTTTCAGATATACGATATGGCATTCCAAAGCCCCAATGTAGAAGCTGCCCGGCCATTAGTCTTTGCCACTGCGCTACTGCTGGTGATTATTGTGGTAGGTCTTAATTTAGCCGCTATTGGTATTCGCCATCATCTGCGCGAAAAATACCGTGGTTTAATGCTGTGACTGAACTTTTTAACCCGCAGGATGAGATATGGGACTTTTGATGCCAGATTCGCTGCCACTGTTAGATGTGCAGCAATTGACCCACGAGCAAACTGCATTAGCGGTCGAAAAGCTCAATTTATTTTATGGCGATAAACAGGTGCTGCATGATATTTCCTTTAATGTCCCCAGGCACCGTGTTACTGCGCTAATTGGCCCTTCCGGTTGCGGTAAATCAACCTTGTTGCGCTGTTTTAATCGCATGAATGATTTGCTGGATAACTGCCGCCTTGAGGGCCAGATTCGGCTGGGTAACCAAGTGATTACCGAGAAAACCACCGATGTGGCGGCATTGCGTCGGCGGGTCGGCATGGTCTTCCAGCGGCCGAATCCCTTCCCAAAATCTATTTATGAGAATGTGGTTTATGGCCTGCGTTTGCAGGGGATCCGCGATAGGCGAGTACTGGATGATGCCGTCGAGCGCTCATTACGCGCTGCTGCCTTGTGGCACGAAGTCAAAGATCGATTGCGTGAAAATGCCTTTCGCCTCTCCAGTGGTCAACAGCAGCGCTTAGTGATAGCCCGGGCTATTGCCATTGAGCCGGAAGTGTTATTGCTCGATGAGCCAACCTCGGCGTTAGATCCTATTTCGACATTAACCATCGAAGAGCTGATTACCGAGTTAAAACAGCAATATACCGTGGTGTTAGTGACCCATAATATGCAGCAGGCGGCCAGGGTTTCAGATTACACCGCGTTTATCCATCAAGGCGCGCTGGTGGAATATAACGCTACCGATGCGTTATTTACTTCACCACATCAGCGGCGTACGGAAGACTATATTACCGGGCGCTATGGTTGACCATTGAGTAATAGCGAACCACTTTTCTAAGGTGTTCGCTTTATTTATCAATTGCGATTTAAGTTTATACTTTCATGTGTCGCTCGTTATTTTGGTGACTATTGAATGGAAGCGTTAAGTGAAAGAGCTATTGATAACTCAGCCTGATTTTATGGAGACATTTAGCTGTGTCGGTTCAGCTTGCCGAGAGCACTGCTGCAAAGGCCAGAGTGTCACGCTTGATAGAAATCGTTATCAAAAATATATTAAAAGCCCTTATGCAGATATTAAACGCATTGCCATTAACCAGATTTCCGTTACCCAAGCCAGCCTTGCTTCTTGGGCTAACATCCACCCTGATAACCAGGGGAATTGTCCATTTCTTGATGAACAACAGTTATGTCAAATTCACAAACATGCAGGCCCTAATGCACTGAGTAACAGTTGTGCGACTTACCCCCGCGTCGAGCATATTTATAAAAATCAGAAAATCAAAAGTATGTCGCTTTCTTGTCCAGAAGTGACGCGGAAAGTCTTATTTTCTCCTGAAGCATTAATATTGCGATTTTCGACTATCCATCAATATGATTATTACAAAGCACCAGATATTGTTATTGATGAGCGACTGGCTAACCGTGCTTGTGCAGCTATTGTCGCGGCAAGTCAGCAACAAACTATTGAAGAAAGCTTGTGGGCAATAAATAATTTTTTACAGGCATTTCCTGTCAGCTATGATGTTAATAAAAATAAAATGATTGAAATAGATAATCTGAGAACTGAGTTAGCAGCTGAAATAACATCAGGGAAAGCAGTAGAGTCATTAACGACAGTAAATTATGCACCAGCACTTCGCCACGAGCTATTGCATCACTTTGGTGATTTAATTATGCAGTTATCTGATGTTCGGGGGAAAAAGGTTTTGGCCGTTTATGCTAAAACCCTATTAGATAATTCCCCAGATAAAAAGATTGCATCTCCAAATCGTGAACAACCATTAAGTGATGCCTGGCACCAGATTGCATTGCCATTTTTTGCTGAGCATCCGTCAGTATTGCGTAATTATTTTCTATATCGAATTCATCACGACCAATTAGCAATGGGAGAAAAGCCAGCACTCGCTACGTTTAATTTACAGGTTATTGATTATTTTTATTTAAAATTATTGATTAGTGCCCATGCAGCTAAATATGGATTTTTAACAAAAGATAACATTATTGATATTTTCTATTCTTATCATGCTTGTCGTGAGTCAACAGATGGCTTAAGTCTGTTGTTTACACAAAAATTGCGAGCATTGGCAACCAGAGAGGATTTTTCTTCCCTATCACTTTTGGTCTAAAATAGTGAATATGATTTAAGTTGGCAATAAGTTGTGTCGCTTGTTATTTATAATTATCGATATAATAGGCTATCTTTAGTGAAAGAGTTACAGATTATTCAACCACAATTTGTGGAGCATTTTAGCTGCGTGGGCTCAGCTTGTCGTGATCATTGCTGCAATGGCTGGGATATCAGCATTGATAAAAATACATACCGAAAATATAAAAACAGCCAAAACCAAGCAATTAGAAATATAGCAATCAAGAATATTTCTGTTACGCGGACTAGCCAGTCGGATTGGGCTAAAATACGCCTCAAAGAAGATGGCAATTGCCCCTATCTGGATGAAGCCCGTTTATGTGAGGTTCATAAGCGGCTGGGGGGCGAAGCACTCAGTAAAATTTGCACAACATATCCTCGTAGTAGTTATTCCTATAAGGGGGAGAAATTCAATACATTGACACTCTCCTGTCCAGAAGTGGCCCGATTAGTCTTATTTGATCCTAATGCATTTAATATGCATGAAGAGACAGTGAAGCAACAACAAAATTTTAATGATATAGAAATTAATACTGAAGGGCGGTTGATTAATTATTATTGCAATCAATTAGTTCTCATTCCTGGCGAAAATGTTGAAGAAAATATTTATGCAATTAATATTTTCATTCATTGCTGCCAAGATATCGATAAGACAGACGACGATAGAGAAGAGATAATATCAGCACTATATGAGACTATCCGTGACAAGTTAGTCTCGGGGGATATTAAGCAGAAAATGGCAATGATCCCGTTTAATGCTAATGTACGCTGGCATTTTTTAATGATATTTCAACGACGCACTGTCAGTGCTTTAAAAACCCGAGGTCAAAAGACACTCTTTAATTATATGGCTTTTTTGATTCATCATTTGATGAATGAAGTGGATGTTAATCAGTTAGACGCGCGTATGGCAATGCTGAGTTCCACCTGGAGTGACAAGGTTATGCCATTACTTAATCAATATCCGCATATTTTACGTAATTTATTTCAGTATTGTTTCTATCACAATCAGTTTGCCATTAAAAAACCTGAGAATATGGGAAAGGATTTTTATGGCTATTCCATTGATTTCTTTATTATCAAATCAGTAATCAGTGCTTTTGTTATCTATAACGGTACTCTGAGTGAAGATGATATTATCAATATCATCTATTCATATAATATCTTTAGAATTCATAACAGCAATTCACAGGATTTGTTGCTGGCGAATATAGATAAGATCAATGAGAGTGATCATATTACTTTACTGGATTTACTGAATTAGATGTTGGGGTCTGGTGACCCCAATATAATCAAATACTCTTTATCGATGGTGTCTTATATTTAGCCAAATATTGCGGCTGGAAAATGCACATGCGGATTACTGTGCGATACTCACCATTGATAAAGAACTCTTGTTTCAATTCACCTTCGATTTCAAAGCCTAATTTTGTATAAATATGAATGGCTTTCTCATTTTCTTTATCCACAATTAAATACAGTTTGTACAGATTCAGGACAGAAAAACCGTATTCCATTGCTAGTCGTGCAGCCGAACCGGCAAAACCTTTACCTTGATGGGCTGGGTCGATAATAATTTGAAACTCAGCGCGGCGGTGAATGTGGTTAATTTCGACTAACTCAACCAGACCCACTTTGGTGCCCTGGCTTTCAATAATAAAGCGGCGCTCGCTCTGATCATGGATATGTTTATCATACAAATCAGACAGTTCGACGAAAGCCTCATAAGGCTCTTCAAACCAATAACGCATAACACTGGCATTGTTATCTAACTGATGGACAAACGGCAGATCATCCCGTTCCAGAGGGCGTAACCGGACGCTGCTAGTGGTTGACATGCTTATTCCTCATATGACGACAGCGGTTGCTGCCCTAAAAATTATACTATTAGCACAAGGGGTAAGCACTGGGGAATTAAAAAAGGCGCTCACCTTAAAATGGCAGCGCCTTTAACCAATATTCATTAACTTGTTTCACTCAGCCGCATAACCTTGTGCGGGTAAGCGTTTATCATCCAGCCAGGCGGTATTATCACGCATTGCCAGACGGCCATCAGTAAACCAGCCGACCACTAACGGATAAATGCTGTGCTCTTGAGTTTGCACTCTCGAAATTATATCCGCTTCGCTATCATCACTAAAGATCGGGACTTTAGCTTGCAGGATGACCGGGCCGCCATCCAATTCTTCTGTGACAAAATGCACTGAGGTACCGTGTTCCTGGTCGCCGTTTTCCAATGCTTGACGATGGGTATGCAAGCCTGGGTATTTCGGCAGCAGCGAGGGATGAATATTCAACATCCGGCCAGCATAATGCTGAACAAATTCCGGGCTGAGAATGCGCATATAACCCGCCAACACCAGCAAATCAGGTTGATACTGATCAATGGCTTGCGCTAATGCTAAATCAAAACTGGCGCGATCGGCATAAGCCTTGGCATCCAGAGCATGATGCGCAATACCCGCCAGCTCAGCTCGCTTTAGCCCATAAGCATCAGGATTATTACTGAAAACAGCACTAATCTCGCCTGAAATACGCCCTTGTTGTTGGGCGTCTATCAGTGCCTGTAAATTACTGCCTTGGCCTGAGACCAATACCACTATCTTTTTCATAATACCCTTCGTACTTGAAGTTGCAGTGGAATTATCAATATTACGGATTGATAATGACTTGCTCTGCGCCATCAGTCGCCGCAGCGATAACACCGATTTTCCAGGCTTTTTCACCGGATGCGGTTAGCAATTCAACCGCTTTGTCTGCCAGTTCAGCGGGGAGCGCAACAACCATGCCGACGCCGCAGTTAAAGGTACGGTACATTTCGTGGCGGCTGACATTACCCGTCTCTTGCAACCAGCTAAACACCGCGGGCCACTGCCAGCTAGCTTCATCAATCACTGCCTGAGTCCCTTGTGGCAACACGCGTGGGATATTCTCCCAGAAGCCACCACCGGTCAGGTGAGCAATCGCATGAATATCAAGTTGTTCAATCAAGCTAAGAATTGATTTTACGTAAATTTTGGTCGGTTCCAGCAGATGGTCGGCCAGAGATTTGCCATCCAATTGGGTCTGTTCTGGGTTGGTTTGACTGACTTCCAGAATTTTACGCACCAAAGAGTAGCCGTTAGAGTGCGGGCCACTGGCCCCTAACGCCACCAGTGCATCACCTGGCGCGACTTTGCTGCCGTCGATAATTTCAGATTTTTCGACCACGCCAACACAGAAACCGGCAACGTCGTAATCTTCACCATGGTACATCCCCGGCATTTCGGCCGTTTCACCCCCGACCAGCGCACAACCTGATTGTTTGCACCCTTCGGCAATCCCGGTAATCACACTGGCAGCAGTATCCACATCCAGTTTACCGGTGGCAAAGTAGTCAAGGAAGAACAGCGGCTCTGCGCCTTGAACCACCAGGTCGTTAACACACATAGCGACTAAATCGATACCGATGGTATCGTGACGTTTCAGGTCCATCGCCAGACGCAGCTTGGTGCCGACGCCGTCGGTGCCTGAAACCAAGATAGGTTCACGGTATTTTTGTGGCAAAGCGCAGAGGGCACCGAAGCCGCCCAATCCACCCATCACTTCTGGGCGACGAGTCTGTTTAACCACACCTTTTATGCGATCAACAAGGTCATTGCCGGCATCAATATCTACACCTGCGTCTTTATAGCTGAGAGAGGTTTTGTTGGTCACTGCGAGGTCCCCACTGCGGTTGGCTGTTTGAGCTTAGGAAGAAAACGCGACAATTCTAACAGCGGAGGCAAACGTTTGCGAGTAGCTTGTGATATCACTCCGATTTTTAGCTTTCTTGACTTAATAATGATTTTCTATTGATCTGAATCAGGCTATTCATTGTGGCGTTCAAAAAAAAAGGCGGTATAATCTCGCGATTTTTTTGGCCGCCAGTCGCCTAACCAGGAGAAAAATAATGAAGATCGTTGAGGTGAAACACCCGCTAGTAAAACATAAACTTGGTTTGATGCGTGAGAATGATATCAGTACGAAGCGTTTTCGCGAGTTAGCGTCTGAAGTGGGGAGTTTGCTGACTTACGTGGCAACCGCCGATCTGGAAACTGAAAAAGTCACCATCGAGGGTTGGAACGGGCCGGTTGAGATTGAACAGATTAAAGGTAAGAAAATTACTGTAGTCCCTATTCTGCGTGCTGGTTTGGGCATGATGGAAGGGGTATTGGAAAATGTACCTAGTGCGCGCATCAGTGTGGTGGGTGTCTATCGTGATGAAGAAACCCTAAAACCTGTCCCTTACTTCCAGAAGCTGGTATCAAATATCGATGAGCGCATGGCGCTGGTGGTTGATCCGATGCTGGCAACCGGTGGTTCGATGATTGCAACCATTGATTTGCTCAAGAAAGCGGGTTGTAAGAGTATAAAGGTACTGGTATTGGTCGCCGCTCCTGAAGGTATCAAAGCGCTGGAAGCCGCTCACCCAGATGTCGAGCTGTACACCGCTTCCATCGATCAAGGCCTGAACGAACACGGCTACATTATCCCTGGATTGGGTGATGCCGGCGATAAGATTTTCGGAACCAAATAATTGATGATAGCCGACTCGATAGTCGGCTTTTTTTTGAATAATTTTTAGCATTCAACACCACAACCTATAACTTTCATTAGAGGATAGAGAAAATGAGCCGTCGCACCATTGGCGTCAGCGAGCGCCCACCGCTGCTCCAGACGATCCCCCTGAGTTTCCAACATTTGTTCGCAATGTTTGGTGCCACTGTTTTAGTTCCTATTCTGTTTAAAATTAACCCGGCGACGGTGCTGCTGTTTAACGGCATCGGAACCTTGCTTTACTTATTCATTTGTAAGGGAAAAATCCCTGCTTATCTGGGTTCCAGTTTTGCCTTTATTTCACCAGTATTGCTATTGCTGCCATTGGGTTACGAAGTCGCCTTGGGCGGTTTTATCATGTGCGGTGTGTTGTTCTGTCTGGTGGCGTTGATTGTAAAAAAAGCCGGTACCGGTTGGTTGAATGTGTTGTTCCCGCCTGCGGCAATGGGGGCGATTGTTGCGGTTATCGGCCTTGAATTGGCTGGCGTGGCTGCGGGAATGGCGGGGCTGTTGCCTGCCGAAGGGGTGACAGTCGATTCCACCACCATCATCATTTCAATGGTGACCTTAGGGGTGACCATTCTGGGGTCAGTGTTATTCCGTGGTTTCTTTGCCATTATCCCTATTCTGATTGGTGTGCTGGTCGGTTATGCCTTGTCATTCGTGATGGGGGTGGTTGATTTGACTCCTATTCGTGAGGCCCACTGGTTTGCCTTGCCGACATTCTATACTCCACGTTTTGAGTGGTTTGCCATTCTGACCATCTTGCCAGCGGCATTGGTGGTGATTGCCGAGCATATTGGGCATTTGGTGGTCACAGCAAATATTGTGAAAAAAGATTTGATTCGTGACCCTGGCCTACACCGTTCGATGTTTGCTAATGGTATTTCGACGGTTATTTCTGGTTTCTTCGGTTCGACACCAAATACCACTTATGGTGAAAATATCGGCGTTATGGCGATCACCCGTGTTTACAGTACCTGGGTTATCGGTGGTGCGGCGATTCTGGCGATTATGCTCTCTTGTATCGGTAAATTGGCTGCTGCAATTCAGGCGGTGCCAGTGCCGGTTATGGGGGGCGTCTCACTGCTGCTGTACGGGGTTATTGCTGCGTCAGGTATTCGCGTGTTGATCGAGTCAAAAGTTGACTATAACAAAGCACAAAACCTGATCTTAACCTCCGTCATCCTGATAATTGGGGTGAGCGGTGCGAAAGTGAACATTGGTGCAACTGAGTTGAAAGGCATGGCACTGGCGACAGTAGTGGGTATCGGCCTGAGCCTGTTGTTCAAAGTGATTAGCTTAATCCGCACCGAAGAAGAAATTATCGAGGCGACGGAAGACGAGCCTGCGCTTAAGTAAAAGTGATATCTGGCCGAGCCATACTTGCAGGTTCGGCCAGTTTTTCACCTTATACCCGTCATACTTCAAGCTGCATGTGCGTTGGCTACGTTCAATCACCCGAATCACTTACAACACAGTAAGCTCATCGGGACTCTCTCACTTGCCGCCTTCCCGCAACTCGAATTATTTAGGGTATAGGCCAGGTTTTTATGCTGTTATGGTTTTTTGTGGTAAGCTTGCCACGTTTTCCCGCCCGTTTTGTTGGTTGAGGTGCTTCTGAATACGCCGGCACAGCTTTCACTGCCACTCTATCTTCCCGATGATGAAACTTTTGCCAGTTTTTATCCGGGGGAGAACCCGTCCCTATTAGCTGCGATCCAGTCCGCTGTTCATCAGCCTCATGGCAGTTATATCTATTTTTGGTCGCGCGAAGGCGGTGGCCGCAGTCATCTGTTGCATGCAGCTTGCGCCGAGTTATCACAAAAAGGTGAGGCGGTGGGGTATGTTCCGCTGGATAAACGCGCATACTTCGTGCCGGAAGTGCTGGATGGCATGGAGCAATTGGCCCTGGTTTGTATTGATAATATTGAGTGTATTGCTGGTGACGAGCAGTGGGAGATGGCGATGTTTAATCTCTATAACCGCATTGTGGAAACCGGCCGTACCCGTTTATTGATCACCGGCGATCGTCCGCCACGGCAGTTAAATCTTGGTTTGCCTGATCTGGCCTCTCGGCTTGATTGGGGGCAAATCTATAAATTGCAGCCCTTGTCAGATGATGAAAAATTGCAGGCTTTGCAATTGCGCGCCAAATTACGCGGCTTTGAATTACCGGAAGATGTGGGTCGTTTTTTGTTAAAACGCCTCGATCGAGAAATGCGCACTTTATTTATGACGTTAGATCAGCTTGATCGAGCCTCCATTACTGCGCAGCGCAAACTGACTATCCCCTTTGTGAAAGAGATCCTCAGCCTTTAATACCCCGCGTTCTTATGACGCAGGGCATGATTCCATTCAGGCAATGACTACAAAATCTCGAGTACCTGCTCTGGTGGGCGGCCAATGCGCGCTTTGCCGTGATAAACCACGATGGGACGCTCGATAAGCTTGGGATTATTACTCATGGCTTGCAGCAATTGCTCTTGCGTTAGCGCTTTATCCGCCAGATTCAGCTCCTTATAAAGCTCTTCTTTGGTGCGCATCAACTGCCGGGCGTCACTGAAACCCAACTGTTGCAGTAATTCTTTTAACGTTGCTACTGAGGGCGGAGTATCCAGATATAATACCACCTGCGGTTTAATGCCTTGTTGCTCAACTAATGCGAGTGTTTCCCGGCTTTTGGAGCAACGCGGATTGTGATAAATCGTGACGTCTTTCATAGTAACTTTCCTTAGGACTTCTGGTATTTGCGGAAGCGTTCATTCAATTGGCGCAACTGGTCAATTCGGGCATCATAGCGAGCCTGTTCCAAACTCCCTAGTTTCACCCGCGCACTGGCATCACTCAGTAAGCCGATGGCTTGAGTTAATTTGCCACTCAATGCCAGGCTTTCCGCGCGCGCAGCCAGTTCCTGATCGCGCAGGCCTAGTGCTGCTGCGGCTTGCGCCAGTAAATCCCAACCGTTAGGATCATTCGGATAGCGGAATGTGTAGTTACGCAATATTTTGATCGCCGCCGCTGGTTGCGCGCCCTGAACATAGGCGTTGGCCAAATTCAGCAGTAACACCGGGTCATTATTTTGTTTAGCGGTTGCTGCTTGCAGCCGGCTAATGGCACTGGCCGCTTTGTTTTGCCCCAAATCGATATCTGTCATCAAATCGAGGAACCACACATTGCCCGGCTGTTGGGTTAACAGCGGTTGTAACTGATTGCGGGCTTCATCGTACTTTTTGGCTTGATACAACAAAATAGCCTGGCCATATTTGGCGGCCAGTTGTTCGCGTGTAGTGCCTTTGCTCAACGTCTCAAGCAGATCGGGTGTCAGGCTGTTTTCGTTTGAACCATACATACCCAGAATACGAACTTTAGCGAACAAGTAATCTTGCGACGAGGCAATCGGGTGCGGCTTCATCTGATTAGCACGGTTACGTGCATCAGATAGACGACTATCGGGTAATGGGTGGGTCAGTAGCATTTCCGGCGGTTTGGATGCATATCGCGACTGATCGGCCAGTTTTTGCAGGAAATTAGGCATGGCTTGTGGATCAAACCCTGATCGCTGTAGCACTTGAATGCCAATTCGGTCGGCCTCTTGCTCATTGCCCTGCGTAAAGCTGATGATACCCTGCTGAGCACCAGCCAGTGTACCACTTAAACCCGCCATACCTGCTTGTGGACTGGCCATTGTCAGCAGGATAGACCCTAATACACCAACCCATGTCAGTGGTGCCATACGTTGCTGTTCTTCCATCGCTCGCGCCAGGTGGCGTTGAGTGACATGAGAGATTTCATGAGCTAATACGGAGGCCAGTTCGCTTTCGTTTTCTGTATAGCGGAATAGGGCTGAGTGGAGCACCACATTGCCGCCAAAGAATGCAAAGGCGTTAATTTGATCGTTATTCACCAAATAGAAATGGAATGGTGTGCGCACTGAGTAAGCATTTGCGACTAAGCGGTTACCCAACGAATTGATGTATTGTGTCAATAATGGGTCATAAATCAGTGGGGCGCTGGCACGCATTTGGCGGACATAAAAATCCCCCATAGCTTTTTCCTGATCGATACTCAAGGTTGCACCTGCTGAGGTGCCGATATCGGGCAGCAGATCTTGTGTCTGTGTGTCAGCATTGACAGGTATAGGGCCAGTGAGCAGTAAGCTGCTGAGCAGTGTGGCGATCACCGTCTTACTTATCCGGCCTGTTTTATTGAACCGACCTGTTTTATTTAACTGATATGTCATAAACGAGATTGCCCCTACTGATGTAATGACAATTAGACTCCGAGATGTGTAAGAGTTCTTCTTCCTTGCACTGCTCTCCAGTACAATCATCACGAAAGCGAGTTAGATCACAAAAATAGTATTAAATAGGTCAAAGGCTAAGCTCATCATCCTTAACTGAGGCTCGCAGCTATCTTAGTCAGCCTATAGATATAAAGAAATAGTTATATAAAGGAATGGCGGCTAGGGCAACGGCGATAAAGAAACGGTTGGCGTGTAAAACGGACCTTCAGGTTATGCCTCTGCATCATGGGGCTGTTTAAGGAATTCGCTTATTTGCGGATTCCTCATAGTATTTAAGGAGCAATTTCGGATGCTAGAGCTGTTGTTACAATGGTATCGCCGTCGTTTTACCGATCCGCAGGTTATCGCTTTACTGGTTATTCTGTTGGCTGGGTTCTGTATTCTTTACTTCTTCAGCGGTATTTTGGCCCCGTTATTGGCGGCTATTGTTCTGGCGTACCTATTGGAGTGGCCAACGGCTCGGTTACAGCGTATTGGCTGTTCGCGCCCGTGGGCGGCCAGTCTTGTGTTGGTGGTTTTCGGCGGTATTGCGTTGCTGGCGGTGTTTGTGGTTGCTCCCACCGTCTGGCAGCAGGGCAATAACCTGATGTCAGATATGCCGAAGATGCTGAATAAATTCAATGCGTTTGCTCAGACATTACCTGCGCGCTATCCCGCATTAGTGGACGCTGGCATTGTCGATATGATGGCAGAAAACCTGCGTAGCAAGCTCTCCGGTATGGGGGAGTCAGTGGTGAAAATCTCGCTGGCTTCATTAATCGGTTTGCTGACATTGGCCATCTATTTGATTCTGGTGCCGCTAATGCTGTTTTTCCTGCTTAAAGATAAAGAGCAGATGCTAAATGCGGTGCGCCGTATTTTACCGCGCAATCGTGGTCTGGCAGGTCAGGTTTGGTTGGAAATGAACCAACAGATCACCAACTATATTCGTGGGAAAGTGTTGGAAATGGTGGTGGTCGGCATCGCCACTTATCTGGTGTTCTTCGTGATGGGGATGAATTACGCCCTGTTGCTGGCGGTGTTAGTCGGTTTTTCCGTCCTGATTCCCTATATTGGTGCGGTGATTGTTACCATTCCAGTGGTGCTGGTGGCGCTGTTCCAATGGGGGATTGGCGCGGATTTCTGGACGCTGTTTGTCGCTTATTTGGTGGTGCAAGGGCTGGATGGCAACCTGCTGGTGCCGGTGCTGTTCTCTGAGGCGGTGAATCTGCACCCACTGGTGATTATCCTGTCAGTGATCATTTTTGGTGGGATGTGGGGCTTTTGGGGGGTGTTCTTTGCCATCCCGCTGGCAACCTTAGTTAAAGCCGTTATCCATGCCTGGCCGGAGGAGTTTATCCCGGATGCGGATTAACTATCCCCTGTGTCCTTGATGCCGCAGCGGTGTTAGCTACACTCACTACTCGCCCCATCCATGGGCCTCGCCTCGTTGAGGCCGCTGCAAGCAGCGTTCAAATCAGCTCCCGGCAGATTTGTCACCCGAATCACTGACCAGAGTCAGCTCATCGGGATGAGTTCGCTGGCTGCCTTGCTGCAACAGCAATGGCTTTGGGGATCATTCGATTTATTGCCAATAAAAAAGAGCGTTTGAGCGCTCTTTTTTGCCATTTATCGGTCAGGGCCGGTGTGTTATGACTCAAGCACTTTGGCGCAAATAGTCCATAACGATTTCGTGGTGGTTAGTGGTTTTGAAATTATCAAACACATGCTCCACCTTACCATCAGTGCCAATCAAGAAACTGATCCTATGGATACCGTCATAGGTTTTACCCATAAAGCTTTTCTCGCCCCAGACGCCAAATTGCTCCGCAACTTCATGATTTTCATCAGAAAGTAAAGTGAAATTCAGTAGCTCTTTTTCGGCGAAACGTGACAGCTTTTCAGGTTTGTCAGTGCTAATACCCAGCACTTCGACACCTGCTTTTTTCAATTCATCCATATTATCGCGCAGACCACAGGCCTGAACGGTACAGCCAGGCGTCATGGCTTTAGGATAGAAATAGACCAAGACACGTTGTCCCTGGAAGTCGGCCAAACTAATTTGCTCGCCATCTTGGTCGGGCAAACTAAACTTCGGCGCTATATCACCGGCTTTCAATGGGCTCATTACTAACTCTCCATTCGTGAGTCATGCTGTGGATAGTTCACAACGCTAATACTGCCTTGTGCGTTGAGTTCTGTACATAGCTGATAAAAAGCGTGTTCGATTATCGAACTGTTTTGGCTAGCAGGACTGTGCGCACTTATCTGAATATGTAACCGGGGAGGAATGTCACCTTCAGCGGGTTGAGTTTTGGAAACCAACTCTGCGATATTCATATTGTGGCAATGGAACAGATTGGTAAACCGTTCAATAATATGAGGGGAGTCATTCACTTCGACTTTCACCCAGACAGTGGCAGGCATGGCTTTCTGATTTTGTGCATTGGTGCGTTTCATCACAATCAGCAAATCAAGTTCGGCCCCTTTTTGCGGCAAGGTCGATTCCAGTAAGGTTATGGCGTTCCAACTGCCGGAAAGCAGCATAATAAAAGTGAACTCTTCACCAAACATGGCCAGCCGGCTATCTTCAATATTACAACCGCAGCTACTGACATGGCGGGTGATAGTATTCACGATTCCAGGGCGGTCAGCACCGAGTGCGGTAATGACCAGATAATGTTCATCAAGCTGCGGCAAAATCGCTCTTCCTGTCATGCTCTTTGGGGTTACCATGGTAAACATAAAAAAAACCTGCTGCCAAGCGCTTACAACACAGTTGTTTGCTTGCTTTTGGATAGAGGTCAAAAGTACCATGAGTAACTTGTTTATGGAGGGGGTGGGCAATGTTTACGGGAAGTCCGATGTTTACAGGAAGCATAGTTGCGCTGATCACGCCGATGGACGACAAAGGTAATGTCGATCGTGCGAGTCTTAAAAAACTTATCGATTATCATGTAGCCAGTGGAACTGCGGCGATTGTCTCCGTAGGCACGACGGGTGAATCTGCGACGTTGAACCATGACGAGCATGTTGATGTTGTCTTGCAGACGCTCGAACTGGCCGATGGCCGGATTCCTGTGATTGCCGGAACTGGTGCTAATGCCACCTCCGAAGCTATTTCGCTCACGCAGCGCTTTAATGATACCGGTGTGGTGGGTTGTCTGACGGTGACGCCATATTATAACCGCCCAATGCAGGAAGGGTTATATCAGCACTTCAAAGCGATTGCTGAAAGTACCGATTTACCACAAATTCTCTATAATGTGCCCTCGCGTACCGGTTGCGATATGTTACCGCCAACGATTGCCCGTTTAGCCAAGATTAAAAATATTGTTGCTGTTAAAGAAGCAACAGGGAACTTAAGTCGTGTAAGTCAGATCCAAGTGCTGGTTGATGATGAAGATTTCATCCTGCTCAGTGGTGACGATGCGAGCGGTTTAGACTTTATGCAGTTGGGTGGCCAAGGTGTTATTTCGGTGACAGCCAACATTGCTGCGCGCGAAATGGTTGAACTTTGCGCGCTGGCTGCACAGGGTAACTTTGCAGAGGCACGCCGTTTGAATCAGCGCTTGATGCCGTTGCATCAGCATTTATTTGTAGAAGCAAACCCAATTCCGGTGAAATGGGCCGCGAAGAAGCTGGGATTAATGGCGAATGACACTCTGCGTCTGCCAATGACCCCACTGACTGACCCAGCTAAACGGGTTGTGGAAGACGCGCTGAAAAGCGCAGGTTTGCTGTAACTCTTAGGGAAATTTGATGGCAATAACATTGCAAAAGTCGACGGTGGTAACGGTTGTGGGGGTTTCGCTGGCGATGTTGCTGGCAGGCTGTACCACTGACCAACGCTACAAACGCCAGGTTGGCGGTGACGAGTCTTATCTTGAAGCTCCGGGGTTGAAGCCACTGAATTCGCCGGCAGGGATGATTCTGCCAGTGCAAAATGGTGAGTATGATGTCCGCTCTGTCAACACACAAGGCGCTGTGGGCAAACAGTTGGACATCCGTCCTCCAGTTCAGCCACTGGCATTGTTAAGCGGTTCTCGCGCTGAAAATGCTAACGATACCAGCAAGCTATTGTTAGAAAATAGCCCGCAAAATCGTAACTTGTGGGCGCAAGTCACCCGCGTGCTACAGGATAAAAACTGGACAATCGCCAGCCGCCAGGATGCCAGCCAAACCCTGACAACTGACTGGGTTAAATGGAATCGTGCAGATGAAGACGTCCAGTTTGAAGGGCGTTATCAGATAAGTGTGCAAGAGCAAGGTTATCAGTTGGCTCTGGTGGTGAAATCCCTTGAGTTACAACAAGGTGGCAAGCCGGTTACCAGCTATACCGAAATTCAGCGCTACAATGGTGCCATGCTGAATGCCATTATCGAAGGTCTGGATAAGGTGCGTTCTGATAGCGAAAACAATCAGGCGGCACGTACAGCTGGTGCTCTTGATGTCCAGAGTGGCAGCGATGATACCGGCTTACCGCAACTGATTGTGCGTGCGCCGTATGCGGTACTGTGGGAACGTCTGCCAAATGCACTTGAAAAAGTGGGCATGAAAGTGACGGATCGCAGCCGTCCACTGGGTACGATTAACGTCACAGTAAAATCGATGAGCAGCAGTAGTTGGGATGCCTTGGGTGCCAAAGACCCAGAATTACCAACCGGTGATTATAAGCTGCAAGTCGGTGACCTTGATAACCGCAGTAGCTTACAGTTCATCGGGCCTAAAGGGCAAACGCTGACTCAGGCGCAGAATGATGCGCTGGTCGCGGTGTTCCAGGCAGCGCTTAGCCAGACTAGTGCTATAAGTACTCAATAAAACCAAAGGGGCTTCGGCCCCTTTGTTTATTTCTACCCAAAGGGCTTGGTGTTGCAGCTAATACCTCTGTGGCTTCAAGTACCAAGGGTATATCGAAGATTGTCACATTACTGGAGTAATTAAGATGCAAAAGCTAGCTGAGTTGTATCGTGGCAAGGCGAAAACCGTCTATACCACCGAAAACCCTGACCTATTGGTATTGGAGTTCCGTAACGATACATCAGCACTGGATGGTCAGCGCATTGAGCAGTTCGATCGTAAAGGCATGGTAAACAACAAATTTAACCATTTCATCATGGCTAAATTGGAAGAGGCCGGTATTCCTACCCAAATGGAACGCTTGCTATCAGACACCGAAGTGCTGGTGAAAAAACTGGAAATGATCCCGGTTGAGTGTGTTATCCGTAACCGTGCTGCGGGTTCTTTGGTCAAGCGTCTGGGTATCGAAGAAGGTCTGGAACTGAATCCACCGTTGTTTGATTTGTTTTTGAAAAACGATGCCATGCATGATCCGATGGTTAATGAGTCTTACTGCAAGACTTTTGGCTGGGCGACAGAAGCACAATTAGCACGGATGAAAGAACTGAGCTATTTGGCTAATGACGTGCTAAGCAAACTGTTTGATGACGCAGGTTTAATCCTGGTGGATTTCAAGTTGGAATTCGGTCTGTTCAACGGTGAAGTGGTGTTAGGTGATGAGTTCTCACCCGATGGCAGCCGTTTGTGGGATAAGAAAACCCTGAACAAAATGGATAAAGATCGTTACCGTCAAAGCTTGGGTGGTTTGATCGAAGCGTACGAAGAAGTTGCACACCGTATTGGCGTAAAATTAGACTAACTACGCAATCGATTACGTTTTCTCTGACGTAATCGATTTATACCTTAAATAATTCGAGTTGCAAGAAGGCGGCAATTGAGAAAATCCCGATGAGTTGACACTAGTCAATGATTCGGGTGAGCGAGAGCAGCCAACGCACATGCAGCTTGAAGTATGACGGGTATAAGGGGAGATAGCCTCTGTCTCCCCCTCATATCTTCTTATTTCCCCCGTGACATTAATCATTTTTGCTTTTGATGGTATTTGCTTTATGGATTTTCTACGATAATACGTAAGGAATATATCTGGGAGCAAAACTATGCGTTGGCAAGGTCGTCGCGAAAGTGACAATGTAGAAGACCGGCGGGGTGATTCATCTGGCGGCGGTGGCGGATTCCGGCCTCCTATTGGTGGCAAAGGGGGCTTGGTCATTTTGATTGTAGTGCTGGTCGCAGGTTACTACGGGGTTGATCTGACGCCGCTGTTAAACGGCAGTGATCCTATGTCTCAAACCCAGACTCAACCACGCCCACAAGGTTCTGTCAGCGCCAAAGATGACCAATACGCTAAATTTACCTCGGTGGTGCTGGCCGATACTGAAGACACTTGGAAACCTATTTTTCAAAAAATGGGCCGCAGCTACCAAGAACCTAAATTGGTGATGTATCGCGGTGCAACGCGTACCGGTTGCGGCACCGGTCAGTCGGTAATGGGGCCGTTTTATTGCCCGGCTGACAGTACGGTTTATATCGATTTATCTTTCTATGAAGATATGAAAAATAAACTCGGCGCAGATGGCGACTTTGCTCAAGCTTATGTGATTGCTCATGAAGTTGGGCATCATGTGCAACATTTGCTGGGTATCGATACTAAAGTGCGTCAACAGCAGCAGGGCGCTTCTGAGGCGGAAGCTAATCGCTTATCGGTCAAAATGGAATTGCAGGCGGACTGTTTTGCCGGTGTCTGGGGCAAAGCCATGGAAGAGCAAAATGTATTAGAGGTCGGCGACTTACAGGAAGCGCTGAATGCCGCACAGGCCATTGGCGATGACAGGTTACAACAACAGCGCCAAGGGCGCGTAGTACCAGATAGCTTTACTCATGGCACCTCTGCGCAACGTTATACCTGGTTTAAGCGAGGGTTCGACAGTGGGGACCCGAATAGCTGCAACACCTTTGCCACCCGCTAATAGCGCTAGAACCTCAAGTAAGCAAAGACTATCATAAGCATACTTTTAGCCGGTGCATTCGCCGCCGGCATTTTATTGCAAGGCAGAATAACCATTATGATAAGGCGCAATAACAATGGCCGCTCTTGATCCAACTTTATTAATCCTATTAGTACTGGCTGGACTCGGTATTATTAGCCACAACATGACTGTTACACTCGCAATTCTGACATTAATCGCGGTGCGTATCACCCCACTGAATCAGTTTTTCCCCTGGATAGAAAAATACGGTTTAACCATCGGTATATTGATTCTGACTATTGGCGTGATGACACCGATTGCCAGTGGAAAAATCAGTGCCAGCGAAGTGTTGCACTCCTTTGTCCAGTGGAAATCGATCCTGGCTATTGTGGTTGGGGTCGCAGTTTCCTGGCTCGGTGGGCGGGGCGTATCACTGATGACACACCAACCCTCGGTCGTTGCTGGTCTATTAGTCGGAACCGTGTTGGGTGTTGCCTTGTTCCGTGGCGTGCCGGTTGGGCCATTGATTGCTGCTGGTTTGCTCTCACTGGTTATTGGTAAATCCTAGCGTGATCAACGGGATTATCGCCAGTCAGGCATTGATGGCACAGCAGGGGCATCGGCGCTTGCTGGTGCTCAGTGGCGATGCTGATTGGGCGCGGCAACAGGCGATAAATCTGAGTGAACAACTGCCTGGCGATTGGCTGTGGATAGGGGATCATTTTCCCCCTGGTGCCAATGGCATTCTACCGACGGCGGCCAAAACCTTATTGGGGCAGGAGGGGTTACACGGTGTATTCGATGCCACCAATGGCCTGAATACCGAAGCGCTGGCGGTGTTAGCAGGGGTATTACGGGCAGGAAGTTGGCTACTGTTATTGGTGCCCGCGTGGGACGATTGGGCACTGTTACCAGACAGCGACAGCTTGCGCTGGAGTGAACAGAGTGCCCCTATCTCGACGCCGAATTTTATCCGCCATATGCAGCGCCAACTTCTGGCCTCTCCCGATGTGTTTTTGTGGCAGCAGGGTCAGTTGCCGCCTGTACCGCAGTTTGCTGCTCGCCCAAACTGGCAACCGCCAGACGGCACCCCCACTACAGAACAGCAGGTGATTCTTCAGCGCTTGATGCAGGCCAGGCAGGGTGTTTGGGTACTAACAGCAGCACGCGGTCGGGGGAAGTCGACACTTGCCGGTATGCTGGTGGCACAGTCAGCGGGCCATTGTTGGGTCACTGGGCCGGGCAAGGCAGCCACCCAAGTATTAAGCCAGCGAGCAGGGGATCGCGCGCGGTTTTGGGCGCCAGATGCACTGCTGGAGTATTGCCAGCAACATGATGTCAGTGGTGTTGACTGGTTATTGATTGATGAGGCCGCAGCTATCCCAACAGCGTTGTTATCGGCGCTTTTGGCTCACTTTCCTCGGGCTTTATTAACCACGACGGTACAGGGTTATGAGGGCACTGGACGTGGCTTCTTATTGAAGTTTTGCGCGACCTTAAGTGACTGGCATCATTTAACACTGACAGATCCTATTCGCTGGGCCAGCCATGATCCGCTGGAGCAGATTATCGACGATATTATGCTGTTCGATGATGATCGGATAAATGATAAATTGTCGCCGACAGAATCAGCCACGACATCCATCGATATTACTGTCTGTGAACAATCTGATTGGTTGAGCAACTCCGAGTTATTGCGGCACTTTTATGGTTTGCTTTCCAGCGCTCATTATCGCACCACACCACTTGATTTGCGTCGTTTGATGGATGCACCCGGTATGCATTTTTCAGCCGCAAAGGTTGCAGATTCAGTGGTCGGTGCTTTGTGGCTGGTGGATGAAGGTGGGTTGGAGAGCGCATTAGCTCATGCAGTTTGGGCCGGCCAACGACGACCCAAAGGCAGTTTGGTGGCGCAATCACTGGCGGCCCACAGCGGCCAATGGCAAGCACCAATTTTATTATCCAGACGAATTAGTCGAGTCGCGGTAGCACCATTATGGCGACAGCAAGGGATTGCCCGGCAGATGATTGCCGCCGAACAAGCTCGGGCGCAGCGCGAAGGGCTGGACTTTCTTTCGGTCAGTTTTGGCTATACGGCAGAATTAGCGTGTTTTTGGCATGCTTGCGGCTTTCATCTGGTGCGTATTGGAAGTCATAAAGAAGCCAGTAGTGGCTGTTACGCGGCAATGGCTGTGTTACCTCTGAGTCGCGCCGGGAAAATGCTCTGTGAGGCGGCACGCCAGCAATTAGTGCGGGATTGGTATTGGTTGCAGCAATGGATTGGTCTCGAAACGCCCGTATCGTTATTCCCACCTGAACAACCTGATATTACCTTAAATGATGATGACTGGCGTGAACTTGCCGGGTTTGCGTTTGCTTTGCGCCCATTAGAGGCGAGCTTGCCTGCGTTGCAGCGACTGTTGTTGCAACATAATGAATTGCAAATAAAAGCCCCTCTTCCCGCCTTACGGCAATATTTACAACAGGGGCGTACGACAGCGGAAATTGTTCATCATCTGGGCCTTTCAGGGCGCAAAGCATTGGTGAGCAAGTGGCGTCAAGAGGCTGCAGAAGCGATGGCGGAGCTAAAACCGGTGGGCAATTTTTTAGTTAACATCAATAATTTCCAATAACTCCCTCAATAAAACCCAATATCCTTTTTAAACCAGCAGCCTATAGTTAATCCTATTATTATTTGGATACTAAAGGTCTCACGATGAATCAGAAACATATTGTGGTGCAGCAACCGGCACAACCTGAGCAATTAATTTTGTTATTTCATGGTGTTGGCGACAGTGCTGCAGGGATGGCACCGGTCGGTAGCCATTTTGCTCAAGCTTTCCCACAGGCATTGGTGGTTAGTATTGATGGGCCATTTACCAGCAGCATGGGTAATGGGCGGCAGTGGTTTTCCGTTCAAGGGATCACCGAGCAGGGGCGGCAAGGGCGTATTGATGAAGTGATGCCCGAATTTATTGCTACGGTGCGTCACTGGCAGCAACAAAGCGGGCTTAGCGCAGCGCAGACGACATTAGTGGGATTCTCGCAGGGCACTATTATGTCATTGGAAGGCGTGAAAGCGCAGCCGCAGTTGGCCGGGCAGGTCGTTGGATTCAGTGGGCGTTTCGCCACCTTGCCACAGCAGCCTATTGCTGACGTCATCATTCATCTGATTCATGGGGAACAGGATGGCGTTATCTCGGTAGAACAGGCCAAAGCCGCAGCGAATAGCTTAACGGCGTTGGGATGCTCGGTGACATTGGATCTGGATGCCAATACCGGACATGGCATTAATCAACCCATGTTGGCGCGAGCTATTACTCATTTGCACCACGATCTTGCGGGAAATTAATCAGGGGGAGCGGTGCTCCCTCCCATTTACTTTTTCTTGTCTTTATCCGGCCAGTCGTCATCATCATCCCACTGCGCATTATTGTCGCGATGGGGCGGGATTTCCGGCTTATTGCTCAAAAATTTCTTATGATCAAGGCGGCGTAACTCTTTGATACCGTTTAAGATCATGCCGACAAGTATGATGAGAACTACCCACCAGTAATCTGCGAGCCAATGCATGGTTAAATTCCTTTACCTGTCATCTTTCAAATTGCTATGTGTTAACCGCAGCTTGAAATCTATTAGGTATCGTTATAAATCGTGAAAAAATCATGGGTAAATGACCGGTAAGCCACTCACTACCCGCCACATCCTGTGATTGCCAGGCTTCCAGCAAGATGGCTGGTGTCAGTAAATGCTCCGCGGTTGTCGCCAGAGGGCGGTAACTCAGGTGCCAAGGTTCAGCAGCAACGCCGCCGGTATCTGTGCTAAAAGGCCGGTAAAAGCCAAACTCAGCCATATGTGCATCAAGCCATTGAGTCAGCGGATAAAAATACCCACCCAGTTGGTATTCCCACGGCTCCAGTTGCAATTTTGCCTCCAAGGGTAACAGTGATGGATCGTAAATATCCAAATCACTGCCCCAATGGTGACGGCTGGCCCCAGGCAGGGCGGACCAACGCAAAATAGCTTCACAACGGCTGGCGGCATCAAGCTGAGAAATGTCTATCGGTTGACTATCTTTATCTAATACTGGTCGCTCACCGCGAAATTTGCCATTCCAGATAGCCAATTGGCGGTCAAAATCACGAAAAGTACTGGCAGGCTGCAAATCAAAACCAGCCACTTTAGCTGCCAGTTGCATGGCGAGAAAGGCATCAACAGCCTGTGGCTGCATGCGGTGATTGCCGGTTAACACCACTAAATGTTCCGTTGAGCGGCCGGTAATCATCTGTGGGGTCAATGTATTAGCTGTCATGCGATGAGTTGCTCCATGATTTTCTGATACATCCGGCTTAGCAGTTGTAAATCCGCAGCGTGAACACATTCATTCACTTTATGGATTGTGGCATTAACTGGTCCCAGTTCAACCACTTGTGCACCCATCAAGGCAATAAACCGGCCATCAGAGGTGCCACCAGTGGTCAACAGCTGCGGCGTTATCTCGGCGTAATGCTCAACGGCATTGACCACAGCATCAACCAACGCGCCACGCGCAGTCAGGAATGGCTGACCAGATAGAACCCATTCCAGGGTGTAATCGAGTTGATGACGCTCCAGCAATGCCTCAACCCGCTGCTTAATCATGCTATCAGTCAGTTCAGTGCTGAAGCGGAAATTGAACTGCACATAGAACTCACCGGGAATCACGTTATTACTGCCAGTACCGGCATGCAAGTTAGCGATTTGCATGCTGGTGGCGGGGAAGAACTCATTGCCTTCGTCCCATTGTGTCGCCACCAGTTCATTCAGCGCGGGTATCGCACGGTGAACGGGGTTATCAGCCAGATGAGGATAAGCTACATGCCCTTGGATTCCGTGGATGCGCAAGTTGGCGGTGATAGAGCCTCGGCGACCATTTTTCACCACATCACCGACGCGGTCGGTACTAGATGGCTCACCCACCAGGCAGTAATCCAGCCGCTCATGACGCGCCATCAGGGCGTTAACCACTTTGACGGTGCCATTAATAGCTTTGGCTTCTTCATCGGAGGTAATCATAAATGCCAGGCGACCTTTATGATTAGGATGTGCGGCCACAAAGCGCTCAGCCGCAACTACCATCGCCGCCAGTGAACCTTTCATGTCGGCAGCACCACGGCCATACAGCATACCATCGCGAATAGTTGGCTCAAACGGTGGGCTGCTCCAGTGGCTTTCATCACCGGTAGGAACCACATCGGTATGACCAGCAAACGCCAGTGTCTCGCCTTCGCCACGCCAGGCCCAGAAGTTGAGAGTGTCGCCAAAATTCATCGGTTCGACAGTAAAACCGATAGCTTCTAAGCGCTGAATCATGATCTCCTGGCAACCCGCATCATTAGGGCTGAGCGACGGGCGTTTAATTAATTGTTGGGCCAGGTCGATTACCGGACAGATCATGTTATTGCACCTCAATAGCGTTTTGGTTATGGATCACTTTTTGACTATGTTGCTGAATAAATTGTTGCTGAATAAATTGTTGATAAATTTCAATTTTGAAACCCAGAAGCAGCTCACCATTGGCCGCTTCCAGCAGCGGGCGCTTGATGATAGCAGGTTGTTCCAGCATCAGCAGTTTGGCCGATTGTGCATCAGTAATGGCATCGCGCTGAGCTGGTGGCAATTTACGCCAGGTTGTCCCGCGAGTGTTCAGCAACGGCTCCCAACCCAGTTTATCGATAAAACCTTGCAGGCGTTCGTCACTCAATCCATCCACGCGATAATCGTGAAACTGATAGGCAATGTTTTGTTCTTCCAGCCAGCGGCGGGCCTTTTTTATGGTGTCACAATTTTTAATGCCATAAAGGCACAATAATGGGGTTGCTGGGTTATCTGACATGGAAAAATAATACCTCGGCTAGAATGGCGCGATTATGCAGGATAAATACCAGGCCAGTCACTGATGTGGCTGCCTGGCTTGTCCATAATGCGGGAAAATGGGGTTTGAATCCAGACGGCTATGGGGGGTTTAGCGCGTAAATACGCACGTCAGTCGAGGGATTTAGCCAATTCGGTCAAGGTCAGCGGCATATTGGCGAATAGCTTTTTGGTAGAGGCTGATATCTTGATGATTTGAGGTTTCAGCCAGCAATATCAATAATGCTGCGACCGCTTCTTTGGTTTCACCCAAATTGTACAGTGTCATGGCACGAAACAACGTTATCTCTTTTGCTTGTGGAAAACGAACTAGCGCCGCGTCAAAGGTATTTAATGATTCCTGATATAGCCCCAGCGCCCGGTAAGTACTACCTAGCCCAAGATAGGCTTCCTGTAGCTCTTTTCCCGCCAAATTATGCTCGATAGCCGCACGATAGAAGGGGATCGCTTGCAACTCTAGCCCTTGCACATCATAAAGAGAGGCAATCTTATACAGCAGGATGGCGTTGTCTGGGTCGCTGCGCAGTAAATTTTGCGCCATTGCTACTGCATCATCGTAACGGCCCAACTCTTTCAGCGAATCAATAGAGTGTTTCATGGTTTACTCTGCATTTTGCCAATAATGGGTTGTGTCAAAAACGGCATTTACCCCTATATATCTGAGCACGCTACTCCGGAATCGACCAACAGGCAAGTAAAGTGCTCACCGCCGGAGAAACACAGTCAAAAGACCAAATTCAATATCTCTGAAGCAGATCTCATTTCCACACTAATTTAAATGGATTCCAATTTTGACTGTTCAAAAAACAGGCGTATAATTGACCGCGATAATTAGAGAGGAAGTTATGGTTGATTTTGAGTTAGGTACGTGGAAAGAGTTTATCGATGCTATGCTGCGTAAGGCATAAGCGAATAAACCGGCAGTAAGAGTTGTTATCTTTTGTTGTTTTATTAATACATATCCAGGGGCGGGTTATCGTCCGCAGAAGGCAGAAACGTCATCGTTCCTGCCTTTTTTATTGGCTATCTATCGCTTTTGCTCTCAGCCAATTATCACTAGCTGTTTTGATATTGATAGCCCATCCAAGGCACCACAATGTTGCCGCTATTAATAAGAAAGAAACGCTCAAAGCCAGGAACCAACACATTGACGACTGTACAGCCAGAAGTACTTTGATAGAGAATATTGACCAGCAATTGATACCCTCGCATGTTTAACTCCCGCTCTACCTGCAATAATTGCTCAATTACTGGCGCAATGGGGCCATCTTCTGGGATATCGACACTATGCAAGGTTCTATCGGTTAATAATCCGGGCAAATAGGCTTTACAGCTGCGCTGTAGTTTTGGCCACTGTGCTAATCGCCGTAAAGAATGTTTTTGTGTCTCAATGAGGTAAGGGAATCGGGCGACAATAGAGTGAAACTGGATCAGTTCGGTTATTGCCCGGGATATGGCGTAATAAGATGATAGGGAGGTTCCTGCACCAAATAAATGTACCGCCTGGCAGATTTTATGGCCGAAAGCGATGAATGTCCGACAACTTGAAGATTGGCTGATTTCGAGTACTGTAATGTGATCTGCTATTTCGGCCTGAGCATTTAACCATAAGGTGTGAAGTTCTTCTTGTAGCGAATCAGGATTAACCAGGCGTAATGCTTTTTTGTTATCTTGATAAAAGTAATTAATCAAAAATTGAGATAAATCTTCACGCTCAATACTTTCATTTGCAGCATGCAGCGCAGCTTCCTGAAAAGAAGAACCAATGGCGGTACCACTGTTACTGGAATAGCGGCGTAATACCTGATAATCGAAATTATCTCCTTCAAGGGGACAATCCGCGTAATCCGGTGTTGAAAAAGCGGCTGGATAATAAATCGAAATATCGCCAGTGATATTACTATAATGGCGACAAGCAATTTTTGTATTAGGTTGAGTTTGTAGCACATCTCTAACGAAATCAGTACCGCCCAATGTATGTTGCAGTTTATTGGTTTTGCATAATGTCATTTCGCCGAATTTTTGGTGATTTGTTGAAATATAATGTTCAAATGCTTCATAAAAAGCACCAGTTAGTGCCGCGCCATCAATACCTTTGCCCACACCTTGGCTGAGTAAATTATTATTTTGATCATAGATATTACATGTGGTTGTAATGATATGTAGACCAATATTTTCTATGTGAGGAGTGATGGCGTTATCCTGAAATTCAGCCAGAATTCGTTTTTTTGCTTCAGCTAATGTAATTTCACGCTCATAGGGTAATTCCATTAATTTATCTCCTGTTAACAATTAATTAAGGAGGCCTAAGCCCCCTTAATTATGATGCTATTAACTTTCCAGTTCAGCCAACTCCTTTTCTGTTAAACAAGTAAGGTGTTCATTATTTTCAATAGACTCATCTTCATCAACTTTGTTTGGCAATAAGCCGAGAATACCCATAGCTATATCTCCTGACTCTTTTGAGGTTAATGTTATGCTGTATTTTTATTCCCGAAGTATGACGGGAGAAATAAATATGGATGATGATTTTAAGATGGTCAAGATATAACTATAAATATATGGCGCTGTTTTTTTATTTAACTTTTAATTACTTATTAAAATATAATTAATATATTTGCTTATTATCCTTTGATTTACTTTAAATAAAAAGGTGAGGTTAATGACAAAGTGCCCGTATCGGTGAAAACAGGCAGATCGTAAAGACGCCGTAAACCCTTCCCTGGGGGCTCGAGCCGCGCCGTCCCTGGCGCGGACGCTTTACTCTTCTACCTGTCCTCACCTTGCAAGATCGAGTTGTTGGGGTTTGTCAGCAGTCTGAGGTGACATTAATCGTTAGTATCACCTTTTTTACGTACCGCCTGTATTTTTTCTGTTTTACTGAGTATCACTATTTTTTGCACGTGCTGGCCTGCCGGGGAAGCGGCGTCGTACCAAAACAAAGAACAGTGGCACGAAGAAAATAGCCAGCACGGTAGCTGAAATCATCCCACCCATCACACCGGTACCCACTGCATGTTGGCTACCAGAGCCAGCCCCTTGACTGATTGCCATCGGCAAGACACCAAAAATAAATGCCAATGAAGTCATCAGAATGGGCCGTAGCCGCAGGCGAGAGGCTTCAAGTGTGGCCTCAACCAAATCTTTGCCTTTATTATTCAGTTCACTGGCAAACTCAACTATCAAAATAGCATTTTTGGCTGATAGCCCAATGATGGTGAGTAATCCGACCTGGAAATAGACGTCATTTTCCAAGCCCCGCATCCAGGTTGCGGCAACCGCCCCAATCACCCCGAGTGGCACAACCAGCATCACTGAGAAGGGTATTGACCAACTTTCATATAATGCTGCCAGACATAAAAATACGACTAACAGTGAAATGGCGTATAGGGCAGGGGCTTGTGAGCCAGAGAGCCGTTCCTGATAGGACATTCCTGTCCATTCCAAGCCAAATCCATTAGGCAGTTGTTTGACCAATCCCTCCATGACATCCATAGCAGTACCGGTACTGACGCCTGGAGCCGCTTCACCGACGATTTCCAAAGCAGAATAGCCGTTATAGCGCTCCAGTCGTGGCGAGCCATACTCCCAGCGAGTGGTTGAAAAGGCAGAGAAAGGTACCATGCCGCCGTTTTTATTACGCACATACCATTTGTTAACGTCTTCCGGCAACATACGCGCAGTGGCTTCAGATTGAACATACACTTTCTTCACCCGCCCACGATCAACAAAGTCGTTAACGTAAGTCGAGCCCCACGCCGTTTTTAGTGTGTTGTTAATATCATCCAGGGACACCCCCAGCGCTTGTGCTTTGCGCTGATCAATATCTATCTGTAATTGCGGGCTATCATCCAGCCCGTTATGACGCACGCGTGTTAGCGCGGGATCCTGAGATGCCATCTGTAATAATTGGTCGCGCGCCGCCATCAGTTTGTCGTGGCCTAAACCGCCGTGATCTTGTAATTCCATATCAAAACCTGACGAACCACCCAAACCTGAAATGGCCGGTGGGCTACTGACAGAGACTTTTGCTTCGGCGATTTTGTTAAACACTTTGGTGGCGCGTTCAATGATGGCAAATGACGAATCATTACTGTCTTTTCGCTGTTCCCAGTCAGACAGTCTGATGAACAGGCGCGCGACATTTTGACCATTACCACCGGGGCCAGAGCCCACGGTGGAGAAGACCGACAGCACATTATTTTTCTCTGCCGTCAGGAAGTAATTCTCGACTTTCTCAACCACTCTGAGTGTCTGCTGCTGAGTCGAGCCGACAGGAAGTTGTACCTGAGCCATAAAGACACCACGGTCTTCCAGTGGCAGGAATGAGGTTGGTAACTTGATAAACAGCAGCGCCAGCCCACCCAAAAGCAATAAATACAGCAGCATATAACGCACGCTGTGATGTAAAACCTGCGCTACGCCCCGCTCATAGCGGTGAGCATTGCGGTCAAACATGCGGTTAAACCAGCCGAAGAAGCCGCGTTTGGCATGATGATGCCCCGGTTTGATCGGCTTGAGCATGGTGGCGCAAAGTGCCGGGGTCAAAATCAATGCCACCAGCACTGAAAGCACCATCGCGGATACGATAGTAATGGAGAACTGGCGGTAAATAGCCCCGGTGGTGCCACCGAAGAATGCCATCGGAATAAATACCGCCGACAGCACCAGAGCGATCCCCACCAGCGCGCCCTGAATTTGGCTCATGGATTTGCGCGTGGCTTCTCGTGGTTCAAGCCCTTCCTCACTCATCACGCGCTCCACATTTTCCACCACGACAATGGCATCATCGACGAGTAAACCGATGGCTAACACGATGGCGAACATGGTTAAGGTATTAATGCTGAATCCGAATGCCGACAGTATCGCGAAGGTGCCCAATAGCACTACTGGAACGGCAATCGTCGGAATCAGTGTGGCGCGGAAGTTTTGTAAGAACAGATACATCACCAGGAAAACCAGCAAAATGGCTTCCAGCAGTGTTTTGACCACGTCTTTAATGGAGGCTTTCACAAAGGGGGTGGTTTCATAGGCAATTTTTGCTTCGAGGCCGTGCGGGAAGAATGGGGTCAGTTCTGCGATACGGGCTTTGACTAATTCATCTGTTTGCAGTTCATTAGCGCCTGATGCCAGCTTGATGCTCATTCCCGAGGCGGGCTGACCATTAAAACGGCTCAGGTAATCATATTTTTCGGCACCCATCTCAATTTTTGCTACATCACCTAGTGTCACCAGTGAGCCATCTTGATTGACTCGCAGCGTGATTTCTCTGAATTGTTCTGGGGTTTGTAACTGGGATTGGGCATTAATCGTGGCATTGAGTGCTTGATTATCGACAGAAGGTGTTCCGCCCAATTGCCCCACGGCTATCTGGCTGTTTTGTGACTGAATTGCAGTCACAATATCTTGGGTAGTAAGTTGATAATTATTGAGTTTATTAGGATCAAGCCAAATACGCATCGCATATTGAGAGCCGAATGCATCAATGCTGCCCACCCCTTCAATACGGCTGAGTGGGTCTTGCAGGTTACTGGCGACATAGTCGGCAATATCTTGTTTATCCATGCTGCCATCAGTGGAAACAAACGCCACCATCATCAGGGTATTATCCCCTGATTTAGACACTGAAACACCTTGCTGCTGTACATCTTGCGGCAACTTTTTGATAGCGGATTGCAACTGGTTTTGTACCTGCTGCATAGCTTCATTAGGATTGGTTCCAGCCTGAAAAGTCAGGGTTATTGATGCACTGCCGGAGTTACTGCTTTGTGATGACATATACAGCAGATTATCCAGACCGGTCATACTTTGTTCTATGACCTGCGTGACAGTATTTTCCAGTGTTTGTGCCGAGGCTCCGGGGTAGGATGCACTAATGCGCACATTGGGCGGTGCCAGATTAGGGTATTGCTCAACCGGCAGTGTTGATATTGCCAATGCGCCAGTCAGACACAAAATTATCGCCAATACCCAAGCAAATATTGGGCGGTCGATGAAAAAATTAGCCATGCAGTGCCAGCCTCTCGGGTTAAATACAGCAGAATCCACGTTGCACTTTACGCGGGAATGCTTAAGAAAACGTGAAGAAAATAAGGAGAAGCTGTAAATAACATCGTAAAAATCGAGTTAATTCACCTTGATGGTAAAAAGAGTGATATATCCTAAATAATTCGAGTTGTAGGAAGGCAGCCCACGCATATGCAGCTTGAAGTATGACGGGTATAAACAGGTGTTTTTTCTGGTATCAGGTAGACTATTAAATAGCTATCCAACCTTGGAGGATGTTATGGAACTTAATCCGGTATTTGCCCGTCGTCTCTACCTTTGTTGGTTGATAAGCCGAGGGGAGTCGCTGAATGTACCGCGCTTGATGGAATTGACTGGCTGGCCACGGCGAACATTACAGGATGTGCTGAAAGCGCTGCCCGGTTTGGGCATCACCATGACATTTGTACAGGATGGTGTGCGCAATAATGCGGGATATTATCAGTTAGACAGTTGGGGGCCGCTGAATAAAAAATGGATAGACGATAACCATAATTTTATCTTAGCAGCCATTGAGTAATCTAATAACTTGGCTGCTATTATACCCGTCATACTTCAAGCTGCATGTGCGTTGGCTACGTTCAATAACCCGAATCACTTACGGGTCTTGACCTTAAGAAAGAGTAAACTCATCGGGATTATCTCCCTTGCCGCCTTCCTGCAACTCGAATTATTTAGGGTATAGATAATATGGTGGTTATTAATATTGTTTATTTTCTAAATACATGATGGTTGCCGCAACGCGTGAGCGGACATTCAGTTTCCGTAATAAATTGCGGATATGCACTTTCACGGTTTCTTCTGAAATGTGTAACTCAAACGCGACTTGTTTATTGGACATTCCCCGCGCGACTTCTTGCAGAACATCTAATTCTCGCTCGGTTAATTCAGAGAATGGATTAACCTGCTCATCTCGCGAGGATAAATATTGTGTGACTGCATCACTGAATACATTCTCACCCTTTGAAGCCAGACGGATATTTTCCAGTAATATTTCAGGTTCACTGTCTTTAAGCAGATAACCATCTGCGCCTGCATCAATCATGGCGTAGACATCACTGCGCGCATCTGAGACGGTTAAAACAATAATTCGCGCATCAATACCTTCATTACGCAAAGCTTTCAATGTATCCAGCCCAGACATGCCTTTCATATTTAGGTCAAGCAGAATGACATCTGGCTGGCACTTGGCCGCTTCAATAATGGCATCACTGCCGCAATTGGCTTCAGCAACCACATCAAAGTTGCTATCCAGCTCAAGTAACTGCTTGATCCCACGGCGCATGAGGGGATGATCGTCAACGATCATTATAGTGTGACTTTTGGTCATGATAAGTAATGTCCCTGTAACCGATAGCATTAAATGTCTGGCTGTTGAACGTGGATTATTTGGCGGCATTAATTTGGCCAACCATGTTATCCATCATAGTTAGTTGAACCACGCGTTAAGTGTACCTCAAAACTTCGGCCAAATTCATTTAACCGCGCCAGTTTATCTAAAGAATAATCACCAAAATATCATTTCTTTTTGATAGCCATTCTCATTAAACAAATCGTTATATAAAAAAAGTAATAACGCAAATAGATTTAATCGTGAGAAACCACGCAAATAACCACTAAATTAATTGATCTTGCTCAATATCTACCAACGATTAACTCTAAAGAGTAATTATTTTATTACTCATTATTCTGTATTTAATACCTAGACACTGGGGAATTCTCTAATAATACAAATAACAATCATTATCATTGCTTTGGTGTGACTCACCGAGCTTTAAATGAACACTCTCCTAAAGTACACGCGGGCGCGCCAGTAGATGTTAAGGATATCAGTATGACTGATTTATCGCGGCGTAAATTGCTGACGGGTTCTTGGCAAGCAGGTAAACAGCAGCCCTCGGCTATTCGGCCACCTTGGTCGGTTAGCGAAAGTGATTTTATTGCTGGTTGTACCCGTTGCCAAAACTGTGTTGCCGCTTGTGAAACTGGCGTATTGGTTGCTGGCAGTGGTGGATTTCCTGAAATAGATTTTCAGCGTGCCGAGTGCAGCTTCTGTCAAGCCTGTGTGCAGGCCTGTGAAGTGGGCGTTTTTACTTCAACGGAGCAACCCGCCTGGTCGCTGAAAATCAATATCTCTGACCGCTGTTTACCTTTTCACAATATTGAATGCCGCAGTTGTCAGGATAGTTGTGAAACGCGGGCGATAAAATTCCGTCCGCGCCTAAACGGCATTGCTCAGCCCGAATTAGACCTTCCTGCTTGTACCGGCTGTGGTGCCTGTGTACCCAGTTGCCCCGTCCAGGCAGTAACCCTTACCCGGAGTGAAGATGGACGATAAAGAATGGCATGTCTGTGGATTGGTGATACAAGCCAAGCCTGCGCGAATAGCGCCACTCATCGACAGCCTGCTGGCGATTCCGGGCACAGAAATACCCACCAGTGATACCGCTCTGGGTAAATTGGTGGTGGTTATGCAGGCAGCGCGCTCAGACGTGCTCCTGAATTATATTGAGTCAGCACGCAATCTGGATGGTGTGCTGGCTGTATCGCTGGTTTATCACCAGCAGGATCAGCAAGGTGAGGAAATGCCATGAAACTCAGTCGCCGGGATTTTATGAAGGCCAATGCCGCAGTTGCTGCGGCAGCCGCAGCCGGATTGACCATACCCACCGTCGCCAAGGCGGTTGTGGGTGAGACAACAAACGCAATCAAATGGGATAAAGCGCCTTGCCGATTCTGTGGTACTGGCTGCGGTGTTTTGGTTGGCACGCAAAATGGCCGTATCGTGGCATCTCAAGGTGACCCGGATTCACCGGTCAATCGTGGGTTGAACTGCGTTAAAGGCTATTTCCTGCCTAAAATCATGTACGGCAAAGACCGCCTGACCCAGCCACTGCTGCGGATGAAAGACGGCCAGTATGATAAAGAAGGTGATTTTACTCCGATCAGTTGGGAGAAAGCCTTTGATATCATGGAGCTGAAATTCAAAAATGCACTGAAAGAAAAAGGCCCGACCGCCGTAGGCATGTTTGGCTCCGGCCAGTGGACAGTGTGGGAGGGTTACGCGGCGTCTAAACTGCTGAAAGCCGGTTTCCGCTCCAACAACCTTGATCCCAATGCGCGTCATTGCATGGCTTCTTCCGTGGTGGGCTTTATGCGTACCTTCGGTATGGATGAGCCAATGGGTTGTTATGACGATATTGAAGAAGCAGATGCCTTTGTGCTCTGGGGCTCCAATATGGCGGAAATGCACCCTATCTTGTGGTCACGCATGACCAGCCGTCGTCTGACGAATGAGCATGTCAGAATTGCGGTGCTGTCTACTTTTGAACATCGCAGCTTTGAACTGGCCGATAACCCGATCGTCTTTACCCCACAGACCGATCTGGTGATTATGAATTACATCGCCAATTACATTATTCAAAATAATGCCGTTGATCAGGGCTTCCTGGATCGCCATGTGAACTTCCGCCGTGGTGCAACGGATATTGGCTATGGTTTACGGCCAACACATCCACTGGAAAAAGCGGCCAAAAACCCCGGTAGTGATGCATCAGAACCGATGAGTTTTGATGATTTTAAAGCCTTTGTTGCTGAATATACGCTGGAAAAAACCGCCAAAATGAGCGGTGTGCCGGAAGATCAATTAGAGTCACTGGCGCAGTTGTATGCTGATCCGAAAGTGAAACTAGTGTCTTACTGGACGATGGGCTTTAACCAGCATACTCGTGGTGTTTGGGCCAATAACATGTGCTACAACCTGCACTTGTTAACCGGCAAGATCTCTAAACCAGGTTCTGGGCCTTTCTCTCTGACCGGCCAGCCTTCCGCTTGTGGTACAGCCCGTGAAGTGGGGACATTCTCCCACCGCCTGCCTGCCGATATGGTGGTCACTAACGAAAAACATCGCCAAATTGCCGAAACCAAATGGCAACTGCCAGCGGGTACGATTCCGGAGAAAGTGGGGTTACATGCCGTAGCGCAAGATCGTGCGCTGAAAGATGGCACGCTTAATGCCTACTGGGTGATGTGTAACAACAACATGCAGGCCGGGCCAAATATCAATGAAGAGCGCATGCCGGGTTGGCGTGATCCGCGTAACTTTATTGTAGTTTCAGACCCTTATCCCACTATCAGTGCCCTAGCCGCTGACCTTATCTTACCGACCGCGATGTGGGTCGAGAAAGAGGGCGCTTACGGCAATGCTGAGCGCCGTACCCAGTTCTGGCGTCAACAAGTGCCTGCACCGGGTGAAGCGAAATCTGACTTATGGCAGATCGTTGAGTTTGCCAAGCGCTTCAAAGTTGAAGAAGTATGGCCTGATGAGCTGATTAATAAGAAACCGGAATATCGCGGTAAGACGCTGTATGACGTGCTGTTTGCCAATAATGTGGTGAATAAATACCCACTGAGTGAAATTCCTGCTGACCAATTGAATGATGAAGCGCGTGATTTCGGTTTCTACATCCAAAAAGGGCTGTTTGAAGAGTATGCCGATTTTGGCCGTGGTCATGGTCACGACTTAGCGCCGTTCGATCGCTACCATCAGGAACGCGGCCTACGCTGGCCGGTGGTGAATGGTAAAGAAACGTTGTGGCGTTACCGTGAAGGCTTTGATCCCTTCGTACCAAAAGGTGAGGACGTGCGTTTCTATGGCAAACCGGATGGTAAGGCCGTGATATTTGCATTGCCTTATGAACCGGCGGCGGAAAGTCCGGATCAGGAATATGACTTGTGGCTCTCCACTGGCCGTGTTCTGGAGCATTGGCATACCGGTTCCATGACCCGCCGAGTGCCTGAATTACATCGTGCTTTCCCTGAAGCGGTACTTTTCATTCACCCATTGGATGCTAAAGCTCGTGGTTTACGGCGCGGTGACAAAGTGAAAGTGATTTCACGCCGTGGCGAAGTGATTTCGCTGGTGGAAACCCGTGGACGTAACCGTCCACCACAAGGGCTGGTGTACATGCCGTTCTTTGATGCTGCGCAGTTGGTGAATAACCTGACATTGGATGCTACCGATCCGTTATCCAAAGAAACTGACTTCAAGAAATGTGCAGTCAAATTGGCTCGAGTTGTCGCGTAGTTCAAAGATAGCGCGTAGTTCAGAAGATAGCGCGCAGTTCAGGAAGAGCGGTGTTCTCAGGAGAAAATAATGAATAACACGATGTTTCACGCATTCAATCGCCGGGTAATATCTGTGGTATCGCTACTGGCGGTATTGCTGATAGCTGGTGTCGTCAATGCTGCCAGCAATGTCGAGATGGATTTAAGCCAATCACCGGAAGTCTCTGGTACGGCAGAAGGTAAGGTGAAAATGCCCAAACAGCAACAGCGGATGGCGCTGAACTATGTTAACCAACCCCCACTGATCCCACATAGTGTTGATGGCTATCAAATCAGCAAAAACACCAACCGTTGCCTGCAATGTCATGGCGTTGAACATTATCGTACTACGGGTGCGCCGCGTGTTAGCCCAACCCACTTTATTGATCGCGATGGCAAGGTATCGAGTGAAGTATCCCCACGTCGCTACTTCTGCTTGCAATGCCATGTGCCACAAACTGATGCAGCACCGATTGTCGGTAATAGCTTCCAGCCAGCACCTGGCTTTGGTCAATAAGCGAGATGGCTATTGTGAGAATAAAAAATGAATGAAACTAAAAAGCCCGGCATGATCAAACGAATATGGCAGTGGTGGCGTCGGCCGAGCCGGCTGGCGCTCGGCACGTTACTGCTGATTGGCTTTGTCAGTGGCATCATTTTCTGGGGCGGTTTTAATACCGGTATGGAAATGGCGAATACTGAAAAATTCTGTATTAGCTGCCATGAAATGAAAGACAACGTTTATCAGGAATACATGGGAACCATCCACTACAGCAACCGCAGTGGTGTGAAGGCGACCTGCCCAGATTGCCATGTGCCCCATGAGTGGGGGCCGAAAATGCTGCGTAAAATCAAAGCCAGTAAAGAGCTATATGCCAAGGCCTTTGGTTTGATTGATACACCGCAGAAGTTTGAGGCTCATCGCCTGACGATGGCGGAAAACGAGTGGGCGCGGATGAAAGCCAATGGTTCGCAAGAGTGTCGCAACTGCCATAATTTTGACAATATGGACTTCACGGCGCAGAAAACGGTGGCGGCGAAAATGCACAGTAAAGCGATTGAAGAAGGTAAAACCTGCATCGATTGCCACAAAGGCATCGCCCATAAGTTGCCGGATATGAAGGATGTACCCACTGGTTTCTGATAGCAACGTTTCTAATATCTCACCTTAAATGCTCCGTTATCGGGGCATTTTTATTGCGCTGGTTCCTATTGCAAATGAACAAGGACTAGCGTTAGCTAAGTAAATAAAATTCTAGGGTGTTTTGGGGATTAAAGAAGGTCTTATGTCAGTCAAAATTGAAAATATTCGCAGTGAATTGTTATCTAAAAACTGGTTCAAGCTCCACAAGTACACCTTTGATTTAATAGATGATAATGGAACGTCAGTACAACAGATTCGCGAAGTGTATGACCGAGGAAATGGCGCGACTATTCTGTTGTATAACCGCCCCAATGGCACTGTCTTGCTGATTAACCAATTCCGTATGCCAACCTATGTCAACGGCAATCCCGACGGCATGTTGCTGGAAACTTGTGCCGGTTTGCTGGATAACGACTCGCCGGAAGAGTGTATTCGTCGTGAAGCCATGGAAGAAACCGGCTATCAGGTTGATAACGTACAAAAGCTGTTTGAAGCTTATATGTCGCCGGGTGGCGTGACTGAAATTGTCCATTTCTTTGCTGCGGAATATCATGTGGCTCAAAAAGTGACTGATGATGTCGGCGTTGAAGATGAAGTTATCGAGGTGGTTGAGTTGCCCTTCACTGAAGCTATTGCCATGATCGCGGATGGCCGAATTAAAGATGGTAAGACCATCATGCTTTTACAATATGCGCAAATCCACAATTTATTAGGTTAGTATTCCTTCTTCTCCGAGTGATGCTCTGCATTTGTTGCCGCGATTTCGCGGCACTTAATTCCCCGATTGTTGATTATTCCCCCCTGATTGATCAGTAAATTATGCTGTTGATATAAAAATGTTATGCAGAGTATGCCCTGCTTCATAGATTGTGATAATTCACTCACTATACTGGTTCCCTACCACCTCAAAGAATAAAAGCAAAGGGAACCTACAATGGACGAACAATTGAA
Source organism: Yersinia sp. 22-579 (assembly GCF_030433455.1). Taxonomy (NCBI): domain Bacteria; kingdom Pseudomonadati; phylum Pseudomonadota; class Gammaproteobacteria; order Enterobacterales; family Yersiniaceae; genus Yersinia; species Yersinia sp. 22-579. The sequence goes on from NZ_JAUJTZ010000008.1 coordinate 196,300, forward strand.
ACAGAGCGCGCTTGATTTCCACCAATATCCTACTCCGGGGAAAATTCAGGTGTCGCCAACTAAACCGCTGGCGACCCAACGGGATTTGGCGCTGGCTTATTCTCCAGGTGTTGCTGCTCCGTGTTTGGAGATTGCGGCTGATCCACTGGCTGCCTATAAATATACGGCGCGCGGCAACCTGGTCGCAGTGATTTCAAACGGTACCGCGGTACTGGGGCTGGGCAACATTGGCGCATTAGCGGGTAAACCGGTCATGGAGGGGAAAGGGGTTCTATTTAAGAAATTCTCCGGTATTGATGTGTTTGATATTGAAGTAGATGAACTCGATCCCGATAAGTTGATCGACATTATTGCTTCACTGGAACCGACATTCGGTGGCATTAACCTGGAAGATATTAAAGCGCCCGAGTGTTTTTATATTGAGCAGAAATTGCGTGAACGCATGAAGATCCCGGTGTTCCATGATGACCAGCATGGTACCGCGATTATCTGTACCGCTGCGGTACTCAATGGCTTGCGTGTCGTGAAAAAAGATATCAGCGATGTGAAACTGGTGGTGTCTGGGGCCGGGGCGGCATCTATTGCTTGTCTGAATTTGCTGGTTGCACTGGGATTAAAGCATCACAATATTACGGTATGTGATTCTAAGGGTGTGATTTATAAAGGCCGTGAAGCCAATATGGCTGAAACCAAAGCGGCTTATGCAATTGAAGATAATGGTCAGCGCACCTTAGGCGATGCGATGCCAGGTGCGGATATCTTCCTCGGCTGCTCCGGCCCGGGTGTCCTCACGCAAGATATGGTGAAAACCATGGCCCCCAGCCCGCTGATTTTGGCGCTGGCGAACCCTGAACCTGAAATCCTGCCGCCACTGGCAAAAGCTGTGCGCCCTGATGCGATTATTTGCACCGGCCGTTCGGACTACCCGAACCAGGTGAATAACGTGCTGTGCTTCCCGTTCATTTTCCGTGGCGCATTAGATGTGGGCGCGACCACCATTAATGAAGAGATGAAACTGGCCTGTGTGCATGCGATTGCTGACCTGGCACTGGCTGAACAGAGTGATGTGGTGGCATCAGCCTACGGTGAACAAGACCTTTCCTTTGGCCCTGAATACATTATTCCTAAACCATTCGACCCGCGTTTGATTGTGAAAATCGCACCGGCGGTGGCGAAAGCAGCAATGGATTCCGGTGTGGCAACCCGTCCAATCACTGACTTTAGTGCTTACATCGAAAAACTGACGGAATTTGTCTACAAAACCAACTTATTTATGAAGCCGATTTTCTCGCAAGCGAAAAAAGAGATGAAGCGGGTAGTCTTGGCGGAAGGGGAAGAAGAGCGAGTATTGCATGCGACTCAAGAGCTTATTTCCCAAGGGCTGGCCTATCCTATCTTGATTGGTCGCCCAAACGTGATTGAGACTCGGCTGAAGAAGTTGGGCCTGCAAATTACGGCGGGGAAAGACTTCGAAGTGGTCAATAATGAGTCTGACCCACGCTTTAATGAATATTGGCACGAATACTATCAAATCATGAAGCGCCGTGGGGTTTCGCAGGAACAGGCGCGTCGGGCAGTGATTGGCAACCCAACCCTGATTGGCTCCATTATGGTTCATCGGGGGGAAGCCGATGCGATGATTTGTGGCACCATTGGCACTTATCATGAGCATTATGATGTGGTCGAAAAAGTATTCGGTTTCCGCGAGGGGGCACATGTGGCGGGCGCGATGAATGCGTTGTTGCTGCCAACTGGCAATACGTTTATCGCTGACACTTACGTCAATGATGACCCGACACCTGAGCAGTTGGCCGAGATTACTCTGATGGCGGCTGAAACGGTGCGCCGTTTTGGTATTGAGCCAAAAGTGGCACTGTTATCTCATTCGAGTTTTGGTACCTCGGATTGCCCGGCCGCGCGTAAAATGCGCCGCACACTTGAGTTGGTGAATCAGATGGCACCTGAACTGGAGATTGACGGTGAAATGCATGGGGATGCCGCGCTGGTAGAAAGTATCCGCCATAACCTGATGCCAGATAGCCCACTGAAAGGGGCTGCGAACTTACTGATAATGCCAAATATGGAAGCGGCGCGAATCAGTTATAACTTGCTGCGAGTGACCACTTCAGAGGGCGTGACCGTTGGGCCGGTGCTGATGGGGGTGGCAAAACCGATTCATATTCTGACGCCGATTGCTTCTGTGCGCCGAATCGTGAATATGGTGGCATTAGCGGTGGTAGAGGCGCAAACCCAGCCATTGTAGTTTCTGGTGTTATAACGTGATGAACCAGAAGGGGAGCTATATTGGCTCCCCTTTGGGTTATTAAATTGTAAAACTGCGAATGCAGGGCTGGCTTCTTGTCAGCAGATTATATGAATATATATAAATGACTCTATACAATAAAAATTGATCTATTATCGATTGCGTTTATGATTAACTGAGTCACCTAAGGTTATTGGTGGTTATTTAATAAGATATGTCTTGTTTTTATAGGGTAAATATTTAATCGTAATGATGTTTGATAGATATTAATTGTTCGTTTTATCTTGTTTGATGTCTATTATTTTGTTTAACTTAATGATTTTTAAGGTTATTCTGTTTTTGCTAAATGTCTTTTCATTTTAAGATCTGTTGTGATTTTATTTTACATAATAGGATTATTCCCAGCACGGCAAGGTGTGTCTGAATTACTTTATCTATTGGTATTGATACCATGATTACCAATAGATTGATGCGCTGTGTTCGTTTGTTTAATATCAAGGGTAATCCAATGATTTCAGTTGTGTCTTTAAGTCAATCATCATTTTTTGGGGCAGGATTAGACTATGTAGTCTCGGATATCATGCCACTCAAAAAATCTAATCGTTTAATATCGCTAAATAATTTTACTGATATTGCTGAGGTCTGTGATTATATCGAGGTGCACAGCGTCGATTTCTTAATAATTGATTATACCTGGCCAGGTGAAAACTGGTTAAATATGATAATTTCACTGAAGGAACGGATGAGATATCATCCTATTAAAATAGTCAGTATTATTGGTGAGAAAATTCTTGAAATAGAACACATTGTTATTAAGCAAGCCTCTTATCTGTCTTTTGATTTATACAATAGTATCCAAGGGCTACAATTGGTACTTTCTGATAGCTCCGCCATTAAAGGACGGAGTAATAATGATATTAATATTGATGATATTCTCTATATCTACTATTTAAGAAAATTTAAAATAACACAAAGAGAGTATACCATCCTTAGCCTGATTTTATCGGGTGACAGTAATAAGGAAATTTCACAAAAACTTGATATTAGTGAGAAAACTGTGAGTGGCCATCGACACAGTATTTATATCAAACTAAAAGTTAAGTCGGTAGGGCAGCTTTATAATAAATTACTTAATCAGGCTGTGTGTTGTTAGTCTCCGTTAACGAAGATTCTGTATGATTTTGAGACATTTTCTGATCAGGTCATTTGAGTCAGATTTCTTATTAATATAGGCATAATACGATACTAAACCATTATTTGAAAAGGGGAGTGGGGACATGTGGACATTGAATTGTTTCGCTAAGAATGACTGCATCATAAAGGGGAAAATCGCTAAGTAGTCTGTATTGGCGACCAGAGTTACAGCGTTGAGTGAGTTGGTTGTTTCAATCTTTGCATTATCATTGACATGAATATCATTAAAAGAGTTTCCTGGAGTAAATAAAGCTCTTTGGGTATTGATATTCCAAATTAAGCGCTGTTCTTGCAACCAGTCATCTTTAGTTATGTCACCAGAAATTCTACTGTGTGAATTACTTAATAAAACCCCCAGTGGAAACGACCCTAAATGATAACTGACTAATGAACGGTCTATATCTAAAATAGAGCCGATATCGATATCTACTTCACTATTTCTTAACCGTGATACTCGTCGCTCACTGGTATAATGACTGTCAACATATTTGATAGTAAAACTTTCGCCCATATCGCTGGACTGTGACAGTTGGTATATTTGGCAACTTAGCCAATGTTGGATTAATGGGCTGGCACTGATTGTCAGCGAGTTTTGGGCCGAATCACTATTTTTTCCGGCAGCAATGGCATTATCAATCAGGTCTGCGGCAGATGAAAAATGGCTGTTGAGGGTTATTGCGAGTGTGGTCGGAACCAAACCTTCTTTGGTGTTAATGACAATCCGGTCATTGAATTCACGCCTCAAGCGAGCAAGACCGTGGCTAACCGTTGAAATTGCGACATCCAGCTCTTCTGCTGTGCGGGTAACACTACGAAACTCAATCAGGCATTGCAGCAATTTCACCAGATTGTAATCAAATTTTTTCATATACCAGCCCGCAGTGAAGGTTTATATAAAGTATATAGCACGATATAAAACCAAACTATTCATTGTGGGCTGTAGGGGCAGGGATAGCGCTAAATTTTTAGTTATCGATATTTAGACTCGCGCTTTAATCGCTTGCTGTAGCCATTTATCCAGCTCATTGGCAAATTGCTGGCGATCGCGCTGATTTAAGGTATTAGGGCCACCAGTTTGAATACCGCTGGCGCGCATAGTGTCCATAAAGTCACGCATATTCAACCGCTCACGGATAGTATCTGGAGTATAGCGTTCACCGCGCGGATTTAACGCAATGCCCCCTTTCTCAATCACCTCGGCGGCCAACGGAATATCTGCAGTGATGACCAGATCATTTTTTTCGACGCGCTGTACGATTTCGTTATCAGCAACATCAAAACCAGAAGCAACTTGTAATGTGCGAATAAACTTTGAAGGCGGGGTTTTTAGTGGCTGGTTTGCCACCAGCGTTACCATCATGCCAGTTCTGTCTGCGGCACGAAATAACACTTCTTTAATAACATTCGGACAAGCGTCCGCATCAACCCAAATTTGCATCAGTGATGTTCTCCTGCGGCTAGCCAGTTTTTTACCGGCAGAAAATCTCGGTACAGCGCCGCTTCAGCGCTGTCTGCTGCCGGTTGATAATTATATTCCCAACGCACCAGTGGCGGCATGGACATTAAAATAGATTCTGTGCGCCCACCGGTTTGTAACCCAAATAACGTGCCGCGATCCCAGACCAAATTAAATTCAACATAACGACCCCGACGATAAAGCTGAAATTCGCGCTCACGCTCGCCCCAACTCAGAGTTTTGCGCCGCGCGACAATCGGCATATAAGCATCCAGGAAACCGTCGCCGACTGCTTGAGTAAAGTTGAAACAGGTATCAAAGTCGGGGCTGTTTAAATCGTCGCTGTTTAAATCGTCAAAGAACAGGCCGCCAATACCACGAGCTTCATTACGATGCTTAATATAAAAATAGTCGTCGCACCATTTTTTATAACGCGGATAGAGTTGTTCGCCAAAAGGTTGGCACAGGTTATAAGCAGTTTGATGCCAGTGAATCGCATCTTCTTCAAAACCATAGAAGGGGGTTAAATCAAAGCCACCACCAAACCACCACACCGGATCTTCGTCAGGCTTTTCAGCAATAAAAAAGCGTACATTGGCATGGCTGGTGGGCAGATAAGGGCTATTCGGGTGAATAACCAGTGACACGCCGAGCGCCTGAAAACTGCGACCCGCCAGTTCGGGGCGATGTGCGGTGGCAGATGCTGGCAGTGCTGCGCCAGAAACATGTGAAAAGTTTACCCCTGCTTGCTCGAAAACTGCCCCTTTGACCATTACCCGACTGCGGCCACCGCCACCTTCTTCACGCACCCAGTTTTCTTCTGTGAATTTGGCGCTGCCGTCAGCTTGGGCCAGCGCGGCACAGATTTTATCCTGTAAATCCAGCAGGTAGGTTTTGATTTGGTCTATATCGGGTAAATTCATCTGAAGGGTTCTGGTAGCCGGGAAATTATAAGGGACCAAGTATACCGCGATTTGCCGCCATTGTTGTACTCTCGCTGTGGAGTTGTGCTGAGTGGGTTGGAATCCGACACAATTTATCCAATTCTCCTATCATTACGTACTATCACTATGGGAAATATCACTTTATTATTGCGTGATATAATTTTGTGTAATGATCAGCATATCCATTTGACTCAAGGGTGCGAATATCCATGGAAATCCGTGTATTTCAGCAAAGTGATTTTGAAGAAGTGATTCTGCTGTGGGAGCATTGCGACTTGCTGCGGCCCTGGAATGATCCGGAAATGGATATTGAACGTAAACTAAATCATGATCCCGAATTGTTTCTGGTGGCGGAAGTCAGTGGCGCGATTGTTGGCTCGGTGATGGGAGGGTATGACGGCCACCGAGGTTCGGCTTATTATCTGGGCGTTCATCCTGATTTCCGGGGACGTGGCTTTGCCAATGCGCTGATCAGCCGCCTTGAGAAGAAACTCATCGCCCGCGGCTGCCCGAAGCTGAATATCATGGTGCGCGAAGACAATGACGCAGTGATCGGCATGTATGAAAAGCTGGATTACGAAACCCAAGACAGCATCATGCTGGGCAAGCGGCTGATTGTTGATCAGGAGTATTGAGGGTTATTTTGACGCTAACTACGTTGGTGGATCTTCAGTATTTGAAGCTAGCGATGAAAGATTACACTGAATCGGCATAAACTTTCCCTCCAGTCACGAGGGAAAGTCCATGTTAGGTGATAGATTTATACTGCGGGAACGACCTGCGGTATTATCGGTGAATTATAATGAATTCGTATTAGTGGTGCCGGAACAATATTGTTTTCTTGAAAAAACGCCATATATTCAATTAAGGTCTCTTCTGGTGATGACATTTCCTCAATAACGGTTTCATATTCATCCGTCAGTTGGGCGTTGAAATAAAGGGCCATATCTTTTTCACTCATAAGTGATTGTGCTATTTCCGTGTTTCCATTGTTGCGTGCGATATTAATCTCGTCATCTAATGTATCAATGAAGCTAAGAGTGGCGTCAGAGAGAGTTTTTGATGTTATTATGCCATCCTGATAATACTTATGAGCGTTTTTAAGTGTATGTTTTAAATCACCATACTGCGTGTTGATATACTCGGGTGTTCGGTTGAGTATCGCTGTATTCATTTCTTTTAGTTGATTAAAATTGTCAGCAATATTATTTTTATATTCAGTAAGGTTTGTTGATGTGTTTTTAATTGTCATTATATATCTCTATGATTGATGTTAGCTTTGTGATTGAGTTATCTGTAGGTTTATCTTTAAATAAAATCCTGACAGGCACTTACTGTAATAAATTTTTAATATTATAAAAATAAACAATTAATAAACATGGTTTCACAGTAATATAATTAAATATATTACCATTGTAATGGTTTTCAGTACGAAATATTCAATGAATAGACAGAAATAGATGAGGTGGGCCGGGGTGCCTCTGGTACTGAATTTATACAGCACCAGAGGTAGAAAAGATTAATTACTTAATCTTGGTAATGTTTTTCACATCAACTTCCACAGAGTTCCAGTCTTTATCCACTTTCCCTTCGATTTGGACTTTATCTTGTGGCGTGATGGTTTGGCCTTTCCAGCGTTTGCTGTCGATATCGACAGTAATGGTGCCGGTGCTATCGCGGAAAGTATAAGTATCATGGCCCAGGCGCTCGGTAATATTCCCTTGCAAGGTAACATGGGCATCATCACGCATGGCTTTCACTTTATCTACCGTGGTGTTGCTGGCATTTGGCCCTGAGAACCCGCCTTGAGCGGCTGGCTGAGTCTGCGTTGTTGCCGGGCCGTCAAAACCACCTTGCGCTGCGGTTGATGCGCTTTGCGCCAGGAATGGTGTGCTGCACAACATAACCAAGGTTGCAGCTAAGGTCAGTTTCTTCATTTTATTGCTCCTTCAATGAATGAATTATTGCATTTGAAACCAGAGGCCTTGTTAGCCTCGTTACCCAATACTAGACCAAAATGACGTTAGAATTTGCCTAATAAGAGATTAGCCCATTGCGAAATATAACTGTCTGATGGGTATAAATGGGGATAAAGTCTATTTTATCAAGCTGATTAGCGGCATTTTCTTCTGTGGGTGAATTCGTTTGATGACACCGATAATGGGAAAGAATGATGAAAGCCGGTAGTGTGATGGCACTTTTTCAGCCAGCCGGACTCCAATCTCTGGTTATCATTTTCAACTGTCATGCTCTTGCTTCCATGCATAGTCTTTTTGCAGGAGAACTTATGGGATGCAGTGGTTTTTTTAGGAGTTTTAGATGAATATTTGCCCACGATTGTCTGGGATGCGCTGGTTATTACTGGGAGCCCCTTTGTTGCTGGCAGGGTGTTCAGCCACGTCCAGTTTTTCTTGGTCAAGTTTGTCTCCGCTTAATTGGTTTGGCGGTAGCAGCAGTATGCAAGTTACCGATAAAGGTGTTGGTGGTATTACAGCCAGTACGCCGTTGAGTGAAAATGAGATTAAAGAAGGACTGAAAGGCGATTATCGGCTGCGCAGCGGTATGGCAACTAATGATGGCAAGTTAGTGTCGTTCTATCAGGCCATGAAAGAAGACCAAATTAAGTTGGTTATCTCCGGCCAACCAAAAGGTACGGTGGAGCGCATTGATGTCATGGATAAAGATATTCCTAGCCAATGGGGTGTCAGTATCGGCACGCCATTTAGCCAATTGTATAAAAAAGCCTTTGGTGTCTGCCGTCAAGGTACCGGTGATGATCATGCACAAATAGAATGTGCTGCGCCAGATAGTCAGCATGTCAGTTATTTATTTGATGGTGACTGGCATGGTCCGGAGGGCTTAATGCCATCTGACGATGCTTTGCAAAGCTGGAAAGTCAGTAAAATTATATGGCGCGCTAAAAGCGAATAAATATTATTCTCTTTTTATTGTAAGGCGCGGCTTATATTTGCGCCTTAATAATATTCTTCCTTCTCAAGGCCTCGGCCCCAGCTCAGTTTTATTTTGCGCTGACGCAAGGTTATTTTAATCGCTTCAGCTATGATATTCGGCATAATCAATATTGGCTGTTAGTGAGGAAATAACATGACTCAAGTTCAGAGTGGCATTTTGCTGGAGCATTGCCGTTTTGCCATTTTTATGGAAGCAAAAGTGCAGGGCGAATTTGATGCCATTCGCCAAGGGTGTAAAAAATTCTGTCAGGCATTGCAAGAGTTACAACAGCAATTCCCCAATGAGCATTTAGGCGCAGTTATCGCTTTCGGTTCCGATATTTGGCATGACTTGTCTAATGGTCAGGGCGCGAAAGAGTTAAAGCCTTTTACCGCATTGGGCAAAGCGCCGATGATTGCTCCTGCCACCCAACGTGATTTATTAATTCATATTCAGTCATTACGCCAGGATATCAACTTCACTCTGGCGCAAGCTGCGGTGGCTGCGTTTGGTGATGCTATTGCGGTTGAAGAAGAGACTCATGGCTTCCGCTGGGTTGAAGAGCGTGATTTTACTGGCTTTATTGATGGCACTGAGAATCCGCAAGGTGAAAGTCGACCTGAAGTGGCTGTTATTGCTGATGGCGAAGAAGATGCGGGCGGCAGCTATGTCTTAGTTCAGCGCTATGAACATGATCTGAAAAAATGGCAGCGTATTCCAGAACATAAACAAGAACAAATTGTAGGGCGTACCAAACATGGCAGTGAGGAATTGCCTTCAGATCAACGCCCCGATACCTCTCATGTCAGCCGGGTTGATCTTAAAGAGAATGGTAAAGGGCTAAAAATATTGCGTCAAAGCTTGCCTTACGGTACTGCCAGTGGCAAACACGGTTTGTATTTTATTGCCTATTGCGCGCGGTTGCACAATATCGAACAGCAATTACTGAGCATGTTTGGTTCAATAGACGGTAAGCACGATCTGTTATTAGGTTTTAGTAAGCCAGTAACCGGCAGTTATTACTTTGCGCCGTCTCTGACTAAGTTATTGTCTTTATAAGTGCAGCTCTTCTGAATGACGAAAGGCCGGTTTTCCGGCCTTTATCTTTTTGTGATGAGTTATCTATTGTAATTAAATCGCGATGGCATCCCGCATTCTATTCACCACGGTTTGTTTCTGTTCTTTAGTCAGCGCACGCAATGGCAGGCGTGGATTACCGGCATCAATACCGTGTAATTGCATTGCAGCTTTACCGGCAGCAACGCCACCAAATTCGACCAAAACGCGAATAAGAGCAATAACCTGATCCATACCGCGTTGTACGGCAACTTGATTGCCAGCATTAAAATCAGCAATGATTTTATGGAATAGCGGCGCGGCGTAATTATAAGTACTGCCGACTGCGCCAATAGCTCCCACTGCCAGACCACCCGGTAAATGTTCATCGACCCCGAATGGAATATCAAATTTGCCACCGCTGACGCGCAGACAGCGTTGGAATTCATACAAATCCGCATTATTGAATTTAATCCCTGACAGATTTGGGATTTTTGATTCGGCTTTGATGAGGAATTGTTCCATATCCAAATTCACACCGGACATTCCGGAATGATAGTAATAGAAACCTTTTGAAGGTGCGGCTGCCGCGATGGCCTGACAATAGGCAATCAGGTCGTCAATATTACCCGGTTTAAAGAAGCATGGGCCGATGGCTGAAGTCGCGAAAATATCCAGTGTTTCGGCATGACGCGAAAGGTCGACAGCATCTTTAATGCTGAGTGCGCCAGTGTGTAAAGTAATGCTCAGTTTACCTTGTGCCGCTTTTACCCAGCGCTCGGCAATTTTTTTGCGCTCTTCTACCGAGCAATGAATACCTTCACCCGTGGTGCCACACACATAGACCCCTTTCACACCATCATTCACCAGATGCTCGGCAATTTGGTCGATGACGGGATAATTGACTTCACCCTGCTCATCAAAGGGAGTGTGCGGAGCTGCGATCAGGCCGGTTAACTTTTTCATACGCATCCTTAATAAATCAGAGAGAGTGGGGGCATGGTTAGCCAAAATAGTTTTGAGTACCAGCGACATCTTGTTGTGCCATCAGTGACTCGTTAGTTTTGCTGCTTCGTGTTCTTGTGGCGCATGTTGAATTGCTTCACAAAACCAACTGCAAATATGTTCTATACGCGTGATGGCGGAGCCAACGGTTACGGCATAAGCGCCGGCTGATATTGCCGCTGCGGCTAAGGCTGGAGAGTTATAACGGCCTTCAGCAATCACCTTACAGCCCGCTTGAGATAACTGTTTTACCAGTTCTAAGTCCGGTTCAGTGGGGACGGGGGTTTGGGTATAGCCGGATAATGTCGTGCCGATAAAGTCGATACCTAAGCGGTATGCCAACAGGCCATCTTCAATATTAGAGGCATCCGCCATCGCCAGGCAGCCCGTTGCCTGCACCCGCTGGAATAAATCTTCCACTGAAACCGGGCGTGGGCGGCAGGTGACGTCAAAAGCGATAATATCGGCTCCGGCGGCGCTTAACGCATCAACATCTTCCAGCCACGGTGTGATCCTGACTTCTGAGTCAGGCAAATCACGTTTAATAATGCCGATGATTGGGGCATCGGTAACCCGGCGCACCGCTTCAATATTGCTGATGCCCTCAACACGCAGACCTACCGCGCCACCAGCCAGTGATGCCAATGCCATTGCCGCGACAATTTCTGGCGTATCCATAGCACTGCCAGGTACGGGTTGGCATGAGGCGATGAGGCCATTCTGGAGCTGGTGGCGGAGACGACTTATTTTAGTTACGTTCAAATTGCTCACGGTCTTTAGCTCCGATAAAATATTTTAAATGAAGTTTTACTCCACTATGTTAGATCTTTTATTTGCAGGGTGCAATGGTCAACCTTTCATTAATCAGGTCAAAAAGCGTTTATTGTGGAGCGTAACTCCAATAATTAAAAAATAATGGAGTTGTGGCCAAAAAATTGTCATAGTGATTCTATCAACATCATTACAGGTACAAGAGGGTTGCGCCAGATGGGAAAAGTGTTGGCACTGGATATCGGTGGAACAAAAATTGCGGCAGCGATGGTGACCGAGAGTGGCATGTTAATTGGCCGCCAGCAGGTGGCCACACCTCGAGGCGGGGCAGCACAGCTGGCGCTAGCATTGAAAACGTTAATTGAGCCTTATCGTAATCAGGTTGATTTTATTGCTGTTGCCTCAACTGGCATTATCAGTGATGGTCGCCTGACCGCGCTTAATCCCGCCAACTTGGGCGGCTTAGCAGATTTTCCGTTACAAGAATGCATCCAATCGATCGCTGATTTACCTTGTGTGCTGCTTAATGATGGGCAGGCGGCTGCCTGGGCTGAATATCAGGCATTAAGCCATAAGAGTGACAATACGATTTCGATAAACAATGAGATTTCGATAAACAATATGATGTTTGTGACGGTTTCCACCGGAGTGGGCGGCGGCATTGTGTTGAATAAAAAACTGTTGGTCGGTAATCACGGATTGGCTGGGCACATAGGTCATACGCTGGCCGATCCTCATGGCTTGTTGTGTGGTTGTGGCCGTAAGGGGTGTGTCGAGAGTGTGGCTTCCGGTACGGCAATCGGCGCGGAAACCTTGGGTTGGAAGCAACCGGTGACTGCCGCCAAAGTGTTTGAGTTGGCACAACTTGGCAATGTTCATGCGGAAAACATTATTAACCGCTCCGCAACTGCCATTGCTCAGATGCTGGCAGACATGAAAATGGCGCTGGATCTGGAAGTGGTCATTCTGGGCGGCAGTGTCGGGTTAGCACCAGGATATTTAGAGCGGGTCATTGGCGCACAAAAAACCTTGCCACAAATCTATCGTGTGCCGCTACAAGCAGCTTATCACCGGCAGGATAGCGGGTTGTTAGGTGCAGCATTATGGGCCAAAGATACTCTTTGTCATTGAAGTCTCAGCGGTGTTAGCCGCTCTCGCTCACCCGAATCACTTACTTGAGTAAGCTCATCGGGATTAATGAGCCTCATCCTTGAGGCTCACCCTGCGGGCTAGCATAAATGCTGTTCAAATCGGTTCCCGACCGATTTGTCTCTCGTTTGCTGCCTTGCTGCGACACCAATGACTTTGAGTATATATTTTATGATTGAATATTGAGGTCAATATGATCAGTGGATCATTAACACAAACAGCTTTTTTCAGCGGATTACCAGAACGTCTGCAATGGGTTTTAGCCTATTTGGCTAAGGCGCCGTTGGCTCAATTGAGTTGCGGGCGTCATGAAATAGATGGCGAGCTTATTTTCATGAACGTGATGGAGTTCGATACCCAACCGGCTGAAAATAAGAAAGCTGAAATGCACCAAACTTATGCCGATGTGCAACTGCTTATCAGCGGCGTTGAAGGGATTGAATACTCGGTATTGACGCCCACCGAGCATCTTGAGCCTTATCATGCTGACGATGACTACCAGCTGATTGCTGAAATTCCAGATAAAAGCCAATTGCGCATGTTACCGGGGATGTTTGCGGTATTTCTGCCGGGTGAACCGCATAAGCCGGGTTGCCAAATCGCCGGTTCTGGCACTATCAAAAAAGCAGTGGTGAAAGTTCACCATTCTTTATTGTGAAGAAACTATCTCTATGATTTTTATATAATAAGAATGCACGTTATCTTTGACATCTTCCCCGGCCCCCCGGGGTTTTTTTATTGATCTTACCCCGCACAATACCGCCATTCTTCTTCACGAAATGGGCCAGTTATGTCATGATGCGCCGCAGAACTGTCTCCTGTCCGTCAATTCTCTTTCCCTTGAGGTGTCCGCGTGAAAACTGGTGCCCCCCGTTTTAAGCCAGGTAAAATTCTTGATGCCTTGGGTGCGATGCAAAATAGCCTGACCCGCTCAGCGCAGCGTATTGCTGCCTATATTCTGGCAGAACCCGCTAAAGTGACTCAGCTTTCCATTGCTGACCTTTCTGCGCTGACACAAGCCGGTGAAGCCACGATTATCCGTTTTTGTCGCACGCTGGGTTACAAAGGGTTTCAGGATTTCAAAATGGATTTGGCCATTGAAGTGGCAACCCGGCATAACAATGAAAACAGTCTGTTAGATGCTGATGTACAAGAGGGGGATGATACGTTGGCGATAGGCAATAAATTGCAATCGGCGATTAATAATGTGTTGTCTGAAACCCTGAATCTGTTGTCTATCGAGAGTGTCGAGCAGGTGGTTAAGCTATTGCGCCCGGCTGATCGTATCTGCATTTTTGGTGTCGGTTCATCCGGTATCACTGCGGAAGATGCCAAAGGTAAATTGATGCGTATCGGATTGCGGGTTGATGCGGCCACAAATAATCATTTTATGTATATGCAGGCTTCTTTGATGCGCCCCGGTGATGTAGCAATTGGTATCAGCCATTCGGGAACCTCAACTGAGACGGTACATGCATTAAAGCTGGCAAAGCAGGCTGGGGCCACCACTGTGGCGCTGACGCACAATATGGGCTCCACCATTACTGAACTGGCGGATTATGTGCTGATTAACGGCAACCGTCAGGGGCAGCTGCAAGGGGACTCCATTGGCACCAAAATTGCCCAATTATTCGTGCTCGACCTGATTTACGCCTTGCTGGTCAAAGCTGATCCGGCTCAGGCAGAAAGCATTAAACGTAAAACCACCCAAGCCGTTAGCCAAAATGGATGACCGGTAATCTATTTCTGCTGCCATTTCTAGCCGCTGCTGCGGGGATCTTCCGCCAGCGGTGGTAAATACCCCGCATCCTGTTGCTTATCTCACTCACCTCAGCATTTCGCCATCTTTGTCACGTTTTAGACACATTGTGATTGAAATAGCGGGCTGATCTTATACACTCAAATGGAGTTTTACTCCTTTGATTGATTTTATTTGGAGTTAAACCACATAAATATAAATGTGGCGAAAACCGTCTGGTAGTGACAGATTAAGTGATGCTAAACAATCAGTTGCTATGGTTTACCTGCCGCGAGGAAAACAGTTTCTGCCAGTGAACTTGGCTGGTGGTGGAGAGAGAGCGACGCTATGAGCACTTCAGTACAAGCACAAACGGACAAACCACCTCGTGGAGACAAACCATTGCGCTGGTATAAGCAGCTTACCCCTGCGCAATGGAAGGCATTTATTGCCGCCTGGATCGGTTATGCCCTGGACGGCTTTGATTTTGTTCTTATTACTCTGGTTCTGACTGATATTAAACAGGAATTTGGTCTGACACTGATTCAGGCTACCAGTCTGATTTCAGCTGCGTTTATTTCACGTTGGTTCGGTGGTTTGGTACTGGGTGCGATGGGTGACCGTTATGGCCGTAAATTGGCCATGATCACCAGCATCGTGTTGTTCTCTTTTGGTACGCTGGCTTGTGGTTTAGCGCCAGGTTACACCACGCTGTTTATCGCCCGACTGATTATCGGTATCGGGATGGCGGGGGAGTATGGCTCCAGTTCTACCTATGTGATGGAGAGCTGGCCTAAGAATATGCGTAACAAAGCCAGTGGTTTCCTGATTTCTGGTTTCTCTATTGGCGCGGTGTTAGCCGCTCAGGCGTACAGTTATGTGGTTCCGGCATTTGGCTGGCGTATGCTTTTCTACATTGGCTTGCTGCCGATTATTTTTGCTTTGTGGTTACGTAAAAATCTGCCAGAAGCTGAAGATTGGGAAAAAGCGCAAAGTAAGCATCAGCAATCTAAGCAGGCTAAAGACCGCAACATGGTGGATATTCTGTATCGCAGCAACTTGAGCTACCTGAATATTGTGCTGACCATCTTTGCCGCCGCCGCGCTCTATGCTTGCTTCACCGGCATGGTATCCACCCCTGTAGTGGTGCTCCTCGGTATCCTTTGCGCCGCAGTATTCATCTACTTTATGGTGCAAACCAGTGGTGATCGTTGGCCGACCGGTGTGATGCTGATGGTGGTGGTGTTCTGTGCTTTCCTCTACTCATGGCCGATTCAGGCATTATTGCCTACGTACCTGAAAATGGATTTGGGTTATGACCCGCACACCGTGGGCAACGTATTGTTCTTCAGTGGGTTTGGTGCCGCAGTGGGCTGCTGTGTTGGCGGCTTTTTGGGTGATTGGCTCGGGACGCGTAAAGCCTATGTCACCAGTTTACTGATTTCACAGTTACTGATAATTCCACTGTTCGCTATTCAGGGCAGCAGCATCCTGTTCCTCGGTGGGTTATTGTTCTTGCAACAAATGTTGGGCCAGGGGATTGCCGGGTTGTTACCAAAACTGCTGGGTGGTTATTTTGATACTGAACAACGTGCGGCAGGGTTGGGCTTTACCTATAACGTCGGTGCATTGGGTGGGGCATTGGCACCGATTCTGGGAGCTTCAATTGCTCAACATCTCAGCCTCGGCACGGCATTGGGTTCACTCTCATTCAGCCTGACATTTGTGGTTATTCTGCTGATTGGTTTTGATATGCCATCCCGTGTGCAGCGCTGGGTGCGGCCATCAGGTTTACGTATGGTGGATGCCATTGACGGCAAACCATTCAGTGGCGCTATCGGCCCAGTGGCTGCCAGTGTGGTGACGCAGAAATAATATTTCTACCTAAGAACGCCTTTTTATCGCCCGGTGTAGTTTAGCCGGGCTTTTTATTGACCAGATATAAGTGAAATAGGCGGCTGGCGACCTGCGTGGTGACTGGCTTAGAGCATTTGATACTTGCACATCACTAAACGGTATATAAAAGCGTTATAGGTATGCACCTAGTTATAAATACACTGAACATAATTTAGCGGCGCAACATTCTTTATGAATAGGTTTTATGAATAGGTTTGTTGCCGAATGAACCCAGTGAATAAGGTGCAAAATGAAACAGATTTCAATAAAGAAAAATGGATGGACCCGTGTTGCCTTATTTAGCGCGTTAATCTTCGGCAGTGCAACGGCCTCTGCGACTGAGTTGCTCAATAGCTCTTATGATGTCTCCCGCGAGTTATTCACCGCATTAAATCCGGGCTTTGAGAAACAGTGGGAACAGCAAAATCCCGGTGACAAGCTCACCATCAAACAATCTCATGCCGGTTCTTCTAAACAGGCCTTGGCTATCTTGCAAGGGCTGAAAGCGGATGTAGTGACCTATAACCAAGTCACCGATGTGCAAATCTTGCATGACCGCGGCAATCTTATTCCGGCTGATTGGCAAGCGCGATTACCCAACAACAGCTCGCCGTTCTACTCCACCATGGCTTTCCTGGTGCGGAAGGATAATCCAAAGAATATCCATAGCTGGGATGATTTGGTGCGTGAAGACGTCAAACTGGTATTCCCGAATCCAAAAACCTCTGGTAATGGCCGTTATACCTATCTGGCCGCTTGGGGAGCCACCGAGCAAGCTAATGGCAAAGACGAGGCCAAAACCCGTGATTGGATGAAGCGCTTCCTGAAAAACGTGGTGGTTTTTGACACTGGCGGACGTGGTGCCACCACCACTTTTGTTGAGCGTGGCTTGGGTGATGTGCTGATCAGTTTCGAATCTGAAGTCAACAATATCCGTAAAGAGTATGGCAGCGACAAATATGAAGTGATTGTCCCGCCGGTCGATATTCTGGCGGAATTCCCTGTGGCCTGGGTAGATAAGAATGTTGAGAAAAATGGCACTGAAAAAGCGGCCAAGGCTTATCTCAATTACCTCTACAGCCCACCGGCACAGCAGGTGATTACCAGCTTTAACTACCGTGTTTATGATAAAGCGGCAATGGAAGCGGCTAAATCCCAATTCCCTGACACCAAATTATTCCGGGTTGAAGAGCAATTTGGTAGCTGGCCACAAGTGATGAGCACCCACTTCGCCACCGGCGGTGTGCTGGATAAATTGTTAGCAGAAGGTCATCAGTAATGTTGTCGGCATCCAGTAAACGGGTTCTGCCCGGATTCACCCTCAGTCTTGGGAGCAGCCTGCTTTACACCTGTCTGATCTTGTTATTGCCGCTCAGTGCGTTAGTGATGCAAGTGGCCCAGATGAGCTGGGCACAGTACTGGGAAGTGATAACTAACCCTCAGGTGGTTGCCGCTTATAAAGTCACTTTACTGGCCGCCGGTGTAGCCAGTGTATTCAATGCGGTATTTGGCATGTTGATGGCGTGGATCCTGACGCGCTATCAATTCCCCGGCCGTAGTTTGCTGGATGGTTTGATGGATTTACCCTTCGCCTTGCCCACTGCGGTGGCGGGGTTGACACTGGCAACCTTGTTCTCCACCACCGGGTGGTACGGAGCCTGGTTAAACGACGTTTTGGGAATCAAAGTCTCCTTTACCTGGTTAGGGATCGCAGTCGCTATGGCCTTTACCAGCTTGCCGTTTGTGGTACGCACCGTGCAGCCTGTATTGGAAGAGTTAGGGCCGGAATATGAAGAAGCGGCGGAGACCTTGGGTGCCAGCCGTTGGCAGAGTTTCCGTCTGGTAGTGATGCCAGAACTGGCACCGGCGTTGTTGGCAGGGACAGCATTATCCTTTACTCGCAGTTTGGGCGAATTCGGTGCGGTTATCTTTATCGCTGGCAATATTGCCTGGAAGACTGAAGTCACTTCGCTGATGATTTTCATCCGCTTGCAAGAATTTGATTACCCGGCTGCCAGCGCCATTGCCTCCGTTATTTTGGCGGTTTCATTGGTGTTGTTGTTCGGTATTAACACGTTACAAAGTCGCTTTGGTCGGCGGATAGGTGGGCACTGATGGCTGATATTTCAGAGTTTAATGGTGTGGCCCGCCCGCCGATCAATTGGGGCAAATGGACACTGATTGCCATCGGCGCACTGTTCTCGGTTTTGTTGCTGGTGATCCCGATGGTGTGGATCTTTATCACCGCTTTTTCGAAAGGAATTGAGGTAGTAGGGCAGAACTTATTCGACCCGGATATGTTGCACGCGATTTGGCTGACGGTGTTGGTGGCGCTGATTGCCGTGCCGGTCAATTTGGTCTTTGGTGTGGTATTGGCCTGGCTGGTGACGCGGTTTGTCTTCCCAGGACGGCAGCTATTGATGACGTTAATTGATATTCCGTTTGCCGTTTCACCGGTGGTTGCCGGCCTGATGTATCTGCTGTTTTACGGCTCAAACGGTGTGGTGGGCGGTTGGCTGGATTCTCACGATATCCAATTGATGTTCTCCTGGCCGGGCATGGTGCTGGTAACCATCTTTGTCACCTGCCCATTTGTGGTACGTGAATTGGTGCCGGTGATGATGAGTCAGGGCAGTCAGGAAGATGAGGCTGCGGTGCTGTTAGGCGCCTCAGGCTGGCAGATGTTTCGCCGCGTGACACTTCCCAATATCCGCTGGGCATTGCTGTATGGCGTGGTGTTGACCAACGCCCGCGCTATTGGCGAGTTCGGTGCGGTTTCAGTGGTATCCGGTTCTATTCGTGGCGAGACCTACACCTTGCCGCTGCAAGTTGAGTTGTTGCATCAGGATTACAATACCGCCGGGGCATTTACCGCCGCCGCGCTGCTGACTCTGATGGCAATAGTGACCCTTTTTCTGAAAAGCGGCCTGCAATGGCGCTTAGCGCGTCAGGTTGTTCGTCTCGAACAGGAGCAAAAGCATGAGCATTGAGATTGATAATATCAGCAAGTATTTTGGTCGTACCAAGGTACTGAATGACATCACACTTGATATTCCTTCAGGCCAAATGGTGGCATTGCTTGGCCCTTCTGGTTCGGGAAAAACCACCTTATTGCGTATTATTGCCGGGTTGGAGAACCAAAACGCTGGGCGTTTAAGTTTTCACGGCACCGATGTTAGCCGTTTACATGCCCGTGACCGGCGTGTCGGGTTTGTGTTCCAGCATTACGCGCTGTTCCGCCATATGACGGTATTCGATAACATCGCTTTCGGTTTAACGGTATTGCCGCGCCGTGAGCGGCCAAATGCGGCGGCTATCAAGCAGAAAGTTGCGCAGTTGCTGGAAATGGTGCAATTAGGTCATCTGGCTAACCGCTATCCATCACAGCTTTCCGGCGGGCAGAAGCAACGTGTTGCTTTGGCGCGTGCGCTGGCGGTAGAGCCGCAAATTCTATTATTGGATGAGCCGTTTGGTGCACTGGACGCGCAAGTGCGTAAAGAGCTGCGCCGTTGGTTACGTCAGTTACACGAAGAATTGAAATTCACCAGCGTTTTTGTGACGCACGATCAGGAAGAAGCCATGGAAGTGGCTGATCGCGTGGTGGTGATGAGTCAGGGGAATATTGAGCAGGTCGGGACACCGGATGAAGTGTGGCGCGACCCGGCAACCCGTTTTGTATTGGAGTTCCTCGGTGAAGTTAACCGCTTAAGTGGTGAAATTCGTGGGTCACAATTGTTTATCGGTGCCCATCATTGGCCGCTGGATTTGACGCCAATGCACCAAGGCAGTGTGGATCTCTTCCTGCGTCCTTGGGAGATGGAAGTCAGTACTCAATCAAGCTCGCGCTGCCCGCTGCCGGTTCAGGTGCTTGAAGTCAGTCCTCGCGGTCATTTCTGGCAATTGACGGTGCAACCTATTGGTTGGCATCAGGATCCTATTAGTGTGGTCTTGCCGGAAGGTAACATTGACACTCCGGTACGCGGCACTCGTTATTATGTTGGTGGATTAAATGCTCGCTTATATTCTGGCGATCAATTACTACAACCCATTGCTTTAGCCCAAAGCGCCTGATAAGTTTTTCTTCTTTTGATAAACATAGAATTATACCCAACATCATTGGAGTGGCAGCAAGGCAGCTAACGAGCGAATCCCGATGAGCTTACATAAGTAAGTGATTCGGGTTCGTGAGAGCAGCGAACACAGCTGCCGCTTCAAGGAGGAAGGGTATTTAATAGGTATTTACAGTGACAACCCTCGAACACTGCATCGGCAACACCCCGCTGGTAAAACTGCAACGCATGAGCCAAGGGCTGAATGCTGAGATTTGGGTCAAATTGGAAGGCAATAACCCAGCCGGTTCGGTGAAAGACCGTGCCGCACTGGCAATGATCCAACGGGCAGAGTTGCGTGGGGAGATTTCTCCAGGTGATGTGCTTATCGAGGCAACCAGCGGTAATACCGGCATTGCGCTGGCGATGATTGCCGCCATGAAGGGGTATCAGCTGAAATTACTGATGCCGGAAAACATGAGCCAGGAACGTCAGGCCGCTATGCGAGCCTATGGGGCCGAGCTGATTTTGGTCAGCCGTGAGCAGGGCATGGAGGGCGCGCGGGATAGCGCTTTGGCAATGCAAGCCGCAGGGCAGGGCAAGGTGCTGGATCAGTTTAATAATACTGACAATCCGTATGCCCATTTTACCGGTACCGGGCCGGAAATCTGGCAGCAAACCGCGGGTAAAGTGAGCCATTTTGTTTCCAGCATGGGCACTACTGGCACCATTACCGGTGTTAGCGAGTATCTGAAAAGCCAAAATCCGGATGTTACGATTATTGGTCTGCAACCCGCCGAGGGCAGTAGTATTCCGGGAATCCGCCGCTGGCCTGCGGCCTATATGCCAGGAATTTTCCGCCCCGAACTGGTGGATCAGGTGTTGGATATCTCGCAGATTGCGGCAGAGGAAACCACAAGAAGATTGGCGCGGGAAGAGGGCATTTTCTGTGGTGTTAGCTCAGGTGGTGCGGTAGCCGGAGCATTAAGAGTGGCAACTGAGAACCCAGGCGCGGTGATTGTGGCGATTATTTGCGATCGTGGCGATCGTTATTTATCGACCGGCGTTTTTGAGTAAAGGGTGTGCAGCAACACACCCTTTGCCGGTTGAATAAAATATAACCCGACTCTTGCTATATAAACCCTACTCTCGCTCCAATGCTCTGATAGGGTCCATTTGTGCCGCTCTTTTGGCGGGGAAAAAACCAAAAATTACGCCAATTAGACTGGAACAGATAAACGCGGTGATAATTGATGTCGCGGAGTAAACCATCGAAAAACTGCTGCTAAATTGGCTGAACAACAGGCCGATAACCAGTGATAACACCACGCCGAGGCAGCCCCCCAATAAGCATACCAGCACCGCTTCAATCAAAAATTGCTGCATAATATCGCTGGTTCGTGCGCCAACAGCCATTCTTACCCCTATCTCTTTGGTGCGCTCGGTGACTGAAACTAACATAATATTCATCACCCCAATTCCACCGACAACTAATGAAATAACCGCTATCATCGATACCAGTAATGTCATGGTTGAGGTGGTTTTCTCAATGGTCTGGCGGATGCTGTCGGTGTTCATAACGAAAAAATCCTGCGTTCCATGACGTTGTGTCAGTAGCTTGGTGACTCCCTGTTCGGCGTTCGCCAGATCAATATCATCATTCACCCGCACCGTGATGCTTTTCAGATAGGATTGCCCCAGCATACGTTTCATCGCGGTGGTGTAGGGGATCCATACGTTGAGATTTTCGTCACTGCCGAAACCACTCTGCTTCTTAGCCGCGACACCGATGACTCGGCAGGGTAGGGAGCCGAGCAAGATAACTTTGCCTAACGGATTTTCCCCATTTGGAAACAGCTTATCGCGGGTGTTTTCATCAATAACCGCTTCTTGCATCAAGTTATCTACACCGGTGCGATTAAATGCCATTCCCTGAGCGAGGGTATAGCCGCGTACCAAGAAATATTGCTCGCCGACACCATTAACCGTGCCACTGACGGACTTATTGCCATAGCGCAAGGTGGTGCTGGTAGACACAGTTGGTGTCACGCTGTGAATATAACCTTGTTGCGCTAAAGCATCAGCATCAGTGGCCCGCAGTGTGTGGATCGCCGCCGAGCGCATGTCACCGAAATCTTTGCCGGGGAAGATCTCTAACGTACTGGTGCCCATCGAATTGATATTTGCCAGAACTTGTTGTTGCGATCCTTTACCCAATGCCACCACCGAGACCACCGAAGCAATACCGATAATAATCCCCAGCATGGTCAATAAGGTGCGTAAGCGCTGGGCTGACATTGCCAGCAGAGCCATTTTAAACGCCTCTTGTAGGCGGTCACGCTGCGCTTTCCATGAGACTAGCGGTGGCTTATGGGCAATGTCGGGCGTTTCTATCGTGCTTATTTTCGCGGGTAACTCCGGTTGCGGCATTTGTCTGTCTGCAATCACCTCACCGTCTCTGAGTTCGATAATTCGCTGAGCATGTTCCGCAATCGACATGTCATGGGTGACAATCACCACGGTATGGCCTTGCTGATGTAAGCCCTTCAGGATATTCAATACTTCAGTGCCGCTGTGGGTATCCAGTGCGCCAGTGGGCTCGTCGGCCAGAATAACTTCTCCGCCATTCATCAGTGCCCTGGCAATGCTGACCCGTTGTTGTTGCCCGCCGGAAAGTTGGCTTGGGCGATAATCCAGGCGGTCAACCAACCCTAGACGCGAGAGCAGGCTGGCAGCTCGCTGGCGACGCTCTTCACGATTAACTCCGGCATAAATAGCCGGAATCTCGACATTTTCTTGCGCGCTTAAATCATTCAGTAAATGGTAGCGCTGAAAAATAAAGCCAAAATGCTCGCGGCGTAATTCGGCTAATTCATTGCTATCCAAATGCTGAGGGATGCGACCAGCCACCAGATACTCACCCGAACTGGGTTTATCCAGGCAGCCGAGAATATTCATCAGTGTTGATTTACCGGAACCTGATGCGCCAACAATCGCCACCATTTCGCCGCTATGAATGGTGAGATTAATATTTTTCAGCACCTGAACACGTTCTTCACCGCTGATAAACCAGCGGCTGACATTATCGAGCTGAAGCAAAATCTTACTTTGATTGAGATTGGGCATCTGTTACATCCCCATCGGTGGCCCCATGCGTTGGGCCTTATTGTTGGAGGTGACAGCACTTGCCTGACTGACAATCACTTGCTCCCCGGCTTGCAAACCAGAGAGTATCTGGGCATCGACATTGTTATTTATCCCAACAGTGACCTCACGCATACTGACTTTGCCATTGCTATCAACGACCTGGACCCGATAGCGCCCATTGTTATTCTCCAATGCGGTCGCCGGGATCACCACGGCATCCTCAGCTTTATGCAATACGATATACACCTGTGCAGTCATTGAAATACGTAAAGCCCCGTTTGGATTAGCGACATCAAATAAACCGTTATAGTAAATAGCGGTAGTAGTGGAGCTGGAGCTGCTACTTGAGCTGGATGATGTGGTGGTGGTTTCATCGTTGATCGAGTCAGGGGCGGGTTCAATAGCCCGCAGGGTGGCGTTAAAGCGCTTTTCCGGTTCACCCAAAATGGTGAAGTAAACCGGCATGCCAGCTTTGACTTTTACTACATCAGCTTCGGAAATCTGCGCTTCGACGGTCATGGTATCGAGTTGTGCCACTTTTATAATTGTTGGTGCACTTTGCACCGCATTGACGGTTTGCCCCTCTTCAACCGGAATAGCGACAACGGTACCGTTGATCGGCGAAGTGATTTTGGTATAACCGAGGTTGAGTTTGGCAGTGCTGACGGCGATTTCAGCCTGTGCAATTTGGGCATCCAAGGCTTTAATTTCAGCTTGGGTGCTTTCTAATGTGGCTTTGGCGCTATCAAAATCGGCCCGTACACCAAGCCCTTTGGCGAGGATTTGTTGCTGGCGTTGGTAGGTTAACTGGTTATTTTTCTGGGTTGCCTCTTTAGCCGCGCGCTGGGCTAACACATTTTTTAGTGCTTCTTCTGCGTCTTTCAACGCATTTTGCTGAGTAAGATCATCAATTTCAGCCACTAACTGGCCTTTTTCAACCTGTTGCCCTAGGGTGACATGGAGGGCTTTGATTTGCCCTGAAACCTGAGCGCCCACCGTGACCTGTTTCTGTGCTTTGATAGTGCCATCTGCCAGTACCGTTTGTTCCAGAGTGCGGATCTCTGCTGGGGCGGTGATAAATCCTGGCCTGTCAAGCGGTGAAATCAGTCTAAACAACAGTACGCCACCGGCGATCAATAGCACCACAGCTAACCCCATAAGGCGCCGTTTCGAGCCTGTAACCTTTTGCATAATCAATCAACGATCCTTGAACCACGATGAACAAAATAGTGAAGCCAAATGTCAGGGGATAATTTACCGCCAAGGCCAACGGGTGTGAGTTAAGTGAAATTCAAGGATATGTAAGGATTGAGTAAAATTGGCTGCGCGCGAGTCAAATAGGCATGAAAATAGCCGAAATCAGGCAGGAGAGTTAAAAGATGAAAATTTTGTTAGTCGATGATGATGTTGAACTGGGCAGCATGTTGAGAGAATACCTGAGCGGTGAAGGGTTTACCGCCGAGCTGGTATTAACCGGCAAAGAGGGTATAGACGGTGCGTTGTCCGGTAACTATACCGCCTTGATCCTCGACATTATGTTGCCTGATATGAGTGGTATCGATGTGTTGCGGCAGGTGCGTAAAAAAAGCCGCTTACCGATCATCATGCTGACCGCCAAAGGCGACAATATTGATCGAGTCATCGGCCTGGAAATGGGCGCTGATGACTATATGCCAAAGCCGTGTTACCCGCGCGAGCTGGTGGCCCGATTGCGTGCCGTTTTACGCCGCTTTGACGAGCATCCGGATGTGTCATCGGATGATGATGGTGTTATTACGCATGGTGATTTGACGCTTAACCCGTCGACTCGCAGCAGTGAATGGCAGAGTAAACCCTTTGATTTGACTGCCTCTGAGTTTAATTTGCTGGAGTTGCTATTACGCTCGCCCGATCGTGTGGTGACTAAAGATGAGTTATCTGATAAAGGTTTGGGCCGACCACGTGAGGCTTATGACCGCAGTGTCGATGTGCATATCAGCAATATCAGACAAAAGCTTGCGGCGTTGCCGGGAAGTACCTTAAACATTGAAACGGTACGCAGCATTGGCTACCGCATCAGATAATCGCTATTGGTGGAGTCAGTCAGCTATGCGTGGACGGTTATTTTGGAAAATCCTGCTGGGATTTTGGCTTACCTTTATTTTAATGACTCAGATGCTGTGGCTGGTGTTTTCCTTTTACGGCAATCGCCATGAACCGCCTGAGCGTGAGATGGTGCGCAGGATTGCCAAATTACAAGTCGCTTCTGCGGCCTCGGTACTGCAAAGTGGTGGTCTGCCAGCCCTAAATGCCATGACGGCTAACTGGTCAGAAACAGATAAAAGTCACTTTTCGGTTTTGCCGGTGGCGAAAATTCCCCTGGTCACAGCACTATCATCGGATAAGGTACAACCCCCTAAGGGTCGCGATCCCGAGTTTTACAGCCGGGAGGTGACGATCTGGACTCAAGGTCTTGATGGTCAGAATTATCGTATTAGTTACGATATTGATGGACTGAGGGATATTAATCAGCGGGGCGGAGGCGGTGAGAGTCGCCGCGAAATACTGAATATACCGATCCCGATGATTTGGATGGGGGTGTTAGGTGGTTTGTTCTTCAGTACATTGCTGGCCTGGAACCTGACACGGCCGATGCGCCAATTACGCGCGGGTTTTGAACGGGTGGCTCAGGGGGATTTGTCGGTGCGACTGTTGCCTGTCATGCGGCGGCGCCATGATGAATTGACTGAAGTAGCGCGGGATTTTGATTCAATGGCCGAGCGCTTGGAAGAGTTGGTCAGCGCCCGTGAGCAGTTGCTGCATGATGTTTCTCATGAGTTACGTTCGCCGCTGGCACGGTTGCAATTGGCGATTGGATTGGCGCGCCAGAATCCCGATAATGTCGAAAATTCATTACAGCGTATTGAGCATGAGTCGGAACGCCTTGATAAGATGATTGGCGAGTTACTGGCGTTATCGCGTGCTGAAAACCACAATATTGCCGAAGATGATGAGTATTTCGATTTGCGCGAGTTAGTGACTGTGGTGGTTAATGATGCCCGCTATGAAGCGCAGGTGCCGGGGGTTGAAATTCTGCTACAGGTATCACCGCAAGTTGACTATACCGTCAAGGGAAATGCTGAGC
Source organism: Yersinia sp. 22-579 (assembly GCF_030433455.1). Taxonomy (NCBI): domain Bacteria; kingdom Pseudomonadati; phylum Pseudomonadota; class Gammaproteobacteria; order Enterobacterales; family Yersiniaceae; genus Yersinia; species Yersinia sp. 22-579. The sequence continues at coordinate 223,044 of NZ_JAUJTZ010000008.1, forward strand.
TGATGCGGCGGGCGATCGACAATATTGTCCGTAATGCACTGCGTTTTTCAACTCACGGCCAACAGGTGAAAGTACTGCTTTCACAGGTTGATAAGAGTTACCAGATTCAGGTTTCTGACCAAGGGCCTGGTGTTGATGAGAGCAAGTTATCCAGTATTTTTGATCCCTTCGTGCGCGTTAAGTCGGCGATGTCGGGTAAAGGCTACGGCTTAGGGCTGGCTATTACTCGTAAGGTGATTTTGGCTCATGGTGGGCAGGTTGAAGCAAGAAACGGTGAGCAGGGCGGGTTGGTGATTACATTACGTGTGCCGCGCTGGATTACAGCGGATTAAATGATTAAACAAAAACGGCGCTCAAGAGCGCCGTTTTCCATTCGTATGCAATTACTTCTTGATACGAATAATAGGTGTCTCACCCACGGTGACACTACCAGATAGTTTAATCAGTTCTTTGATCTCATCCATGTTAGAGATAACAACCGGTGTCAAAGTAGACTTGGCTTTCTCTTCCAACAGGGCCAGATTGAACTCAATAACCACATCACCTTTCTTGACGCGTTGGCCTTCTTCCGCGATGCGTTTGAAGCCTTCGCCTTTCAGTTCAACAGTATCAATACCGAAGTGGACGAACAGCTCAATGCCGCTGTCTGATTCGATAGAAAAAGCATGGTTAGTCTCGAAAATTTTACCGATGGTGCCGTCAACAGGAGCAACCATTTTATTGCCTGAAGGCTTGATGGCAATACCATCACCAACGATTTTCTCTGCAAACACAACATCAGGAACATCTTCGATGTTGACGATCTCACCAGACAACGGTGCTACGATTTCAATAGTACCACTGTCTTTTTTATCATCTGAAACCAGTGATTTCAGTTTATCGAACAAACCCATGATCTTCTCCTAAGTATTTATATTGGGCAGCGTTCCAGTATCGTGGAATTAGCAGAGCGTTTTTTCTTCGATGAATGTGGTAACCAAATCCATCAATTCCTTCGCTGTTGGTTGAGCCAATGCCTGCTCCGCCAACACCTTCACATCTTCGAAATTCGTATTACGGATAATTTTCTTGATGCGTGGGATCGAAATCGCACTCATGCTGAACTCATCCAGCCCCATGCCCAATAGCAACAGTGTAGCACGTTCGTCGCCAGCAAGTTCACCGCACATACCGGTCCACTTACCTTCAGCGTGAGACGCATCAATCACCTGTTTGATCAGGCCCAATACCGATGGTGACATTGGATTATAGAGATGAGAAATCAGCTCATTGCCACGATCTACTGCCAGAGTATACTGAGTTAGATCGTTTGTCCCAATACTAAAGAAGTCAACTTCTTTAGCTAAATGGCGAGCGATGACCGCCGCCGCTGGTGTTTCCACCATCACACCGACCTCGATGGTTTCATCAAAGGCCTTGTTTTCTTCGCGTAATTGGCTCTTCAGCAGTTCAAGTTCTGCTTTCAGTTCGCGCACTTCTTCTACCGAAATAATCATCGGGAACATGATGCGCAATTTACCAAACGCCGAGGCACGCAAGATAGCGCGCAGCTGTGCGTGCAGAATTTCTTTGCGATCCATAGCAATACGGATGGCACGCCAGCCCAGGAATGGGTTTTCTTCTTTCGGCAAGTTCATGTACGGCAGGTCTTTATCACCACCGATGTCCATAGTACGGACGATAACAGCTTGCGAGCCCATAGCTTCCGCAACGGCTTTATAGGCCTGGAACTGCTCTTCTTCAGTCGGCAGTGAGTCGCGGTCCATGAACAAGAATTCGGTACGATACAGACCTACACCTTCAGCGCCATTACGCTCAGCACCAGCGATATCACGCACAGTACCGATGTTGGCAACCACTTCAACCTGATGACCATCCAGGGTGATGGCAGGCAAGTCTTTCAGTTTGGCCAGATCATTTCTCTCGGTGATGTACTGTTCTTTCACCGCTTTCAACTGATCAATCACTTCGTTAGTTGGGTTTAAATAGATTTCGTTATTGACCGCATCAAGAATCACATAATCGCCATTCTTAATTTCTTTGGTCGCTGCGCTGGTGCCGACGATCGCCGGTAACTCCAGTGAACGCGCCATAATCGAGGTGTGAGAGGTACGGCCACCTAAATCGGTGATGAACCCCAACACTTTGTTCAGATTAATCTGTGCGGTTTCAGATGGCGTAAGATCGGTTGCCACCAGAATGACTTCATCCTGGATGGTCGTTAAATCGATAATCTCCAGACCGAGAATGTTTCTCAGCAGGCGCTTACCGATATCACGTACGTCAGCCGCACGTTCTTTCAGATATTCGTCATCCAATTCTTCCAAGGCTTTTGCTTGCCCTTCGATGACTGAATAAGCGGCTGCGTCAGCAGAAGAAAGCTCGTCTTTAATGAGGGCTATGATTTCCTGCTCAAGCTCTTCGTCTTCCAGCAGCATGATATGCCCTTCGAAGATAGCCTCTTTCTCTTCACCGAATGTTTCGCCAGCTTGGGTCTTAATCGTTTCTAATTGCGCAGACGCTTTGGCTCGCCCAGCTAAGAAACGCTCGACTTCTTGCTCCACGTGGTCAGCAGAGATTTTTTTCCGGTTGATGACAATCTCATCTTCTTTCAGTAAAAGTGCTTTACCAAAAGCGATGCCCGGTGATACTGCAATGCCTGAAATCATAACCCTACCTTACTCTTGACTGGTGTTAACTAAAAAAGAGTGCGTGATTACTCAAGCTCTGCCATCAGTTTTACCAGATGCTCAACAGCTTTCTTTTCATCTTCGCCTTCAGCCGAAATCGTCACAACAGTACCTTGGGTCAGGCCCAGAGTTTGCAGTTTGAACAGGCTTTTGGCGCTAGCGCTTTTACCGTTAGAGGTCACAGTAATTTCGCACGGGAAGCCTTTTGCTTCTTTTACGAACTGGGCAGCAGGGCGGGTATGCAGACCGTTTGGTGCAGTAATAGTAACTTCTTGCTGGAACATTGTATTTCCCCAACTTATTTTGGATTTATGTTGTGGAGCTAAAGTTTAGTGTAGAACCTAAACTTTAGCCTGTATTGGTGCGCGGATAACTCTTCTTTCACACTCGCGCATGACTATGCCTTAACCGCAGGTAAGTCACAAAGACAGTTTCCGATACAACCTGAGTTCAGGCTTAAAATCGATACTGCTACATCTAAGAATAATGCTCTCTTTGCGTTATGTCTTCAATCAGCACTCAGTGACGACATTTTTTGTTGTGTTGCATAATTGATAAATCGATTCAGCTAGAGATACACAGGATACGTGATTAATTTCGCGTATCAAAATAATTGACCGGTTAAATACTAAACCCAGAGGGTAAAATCAATCTTTATGTAGTAAAAACTTTGAAGCGCGCCACAAAAAAAGCACCCATAAGGGTGCTTTTTTAGCATTTAGTGCGACGGTCTAACTACTGTTGCAGTTCTTGTTCAGTGAACAAATCTGCGAACAACGCCGTACTTAAATAGCGCTCACCCGAGGACGGAAGAATAACCACAATTGTTTTGTCAGTAAAGTCTGGTTCTTCAGAAAGCTTGACTGCTGCTGCAACCGCGGCACCGGAAGAAATGCCGGCCAGGATACCTTCTTCATCCATCAAACGACGAGCCATAGAGATGGCTTCATCATTGGTAACCAGTGCGACACGGTCAACCAGGCTCAAATCAAGGTTGCCGGGAATGAAACCCGCGCCGATACCTTGAATTTTGTGTGGGCCGGGTTTGATTTCCTGACCCGCCAATGCCTGAGTGATAACAGGAGAATCAGTCGGCTCAACCGCAACCGTGGTGATGGCCTTGCCTTTAGTTTTTTTAATGTAGCGGCTGACACCGGTCAGAGTACCGCCGGTACCCACACCTGCGATAAAGACATCCACTTCACCATCGGTGTCTTCCCAGATTTCTGGGCCAGTGGTCTTTTCGTGAATTTCCGGGTTTGCTGGGTTACTGAATTGCTGCAAGATAATATAGCGATTTGGGTCGGTGGCTTGAATTTCTTCCGCTTTGGCTATCGCCCCTTTCATCCCTTTAGCACCTTCGGTTAGTACCAGATTGGCACCCAATGCTTTGAGTAGTTTACGGCGCTCAATACTCATGGTTTCAGGCATGGTCAGGGTTAGTTTATAACCGCGCGCGGCTGCAACAAATGCCAGTGCGATACCGGTATTGCCACTGGTAGGTTCTACCAGTTCTTTGTCTGCGGTCAGAATGCCACGATTTTCGGCGTCCCAAATCATATTGGCACCGATACGGCATTTAACACTGAAACTTGGATTGCGTGACTCAACCTTCGCCAAAATGCGCCCGTTACCGATACGGTTCAGACGAACCAGCGGCGTATGGCCGATTGTTAAAGAGTTGTCTTCATATATCTTGCTCATAGCCCGTCCTTTAACTCTATGAAAATGTAGGAAACGTTCAAAGCATACGCTAACAGTATGGCTATGGAAGTAAGTAATTGGTATATCGATATGTTATTAGGAAATAAGTTTTAATCCCAATAGCTTTTAATCTTGGCAGCTCACTTTTAACCTCGGCAATAGGGGCGCGACCAGCACGCCCATGCAAAATTAACGTGGTGGTTGCATAAACTGATCGCGATAACGATCAACCCACATTGCGGTGGCACCACAGACTGCCACTGGCATAATCACCAGATTAAGCAATGGAATCATAGTGAATAAGCTTACCAGTGCGCCAAATTGCAGGTTGTCGACCTTATCTTGACGCAACGCGCTGCGCATATGCTGAAAACTCACTTTGTGGTTATCAAAGGGATAATCACAATATTGAATCGACAGCATCCAAGCGCTGAACAGGAACCACAAAACAGGGGCCAGTGTTTGGCCGACACCCGGCACCAAATACAACAGCAGCAGCACTAATGCTCGGGGCAAGTAGTAAGCTAATTTACGCCATTCACGCGCCATAATTCGCGGCAGATCTTTCATAATCCCCAGAATACCGGTATCCGGCAGGGGCTTCCCGGTTAAACTGGCTTCTAACTGCTCGGCCAGCAAACCGTTAAAGGGGGCGGCGATGAAATTGGCGATGGTGCTAAATAGATAACTGAATACCAGTAGCACTGAAATCACCATCACTGGCCACAATAGATAACTGAGCCACTGCAACCAGTCAGGGACATAACTCATCAACTGGGGGACCCAGTCTCCTATCCGATTGAATAACCACCAGAAAGCCCCACCCATCAGCAGAATATTCACCAAGAGGGGCAAAATCACAAATCGCCGGATACCTGGACGGGAGATTAACTGCCATCCTTGGGCGAAATAATGGATACCACTGACCTTTTTTACCGCTTTTTGCGTATACGCCATGCCATTCCGTTCTCTATAAGCTCATTGACCTGCGTATCATATCGGTATGATTTCCCACTGCATAGTCACATATTGTATGAAAAGTGAGCGAAACATCTAGCATAATCATCTTTCTTCGAAGAAAATTGAGCACGGACTTGCACTTGTGTTCGTTGGGAAATAGAGTTAAAGGGTGAATGTTTGCCGCGGTGGCAATGTATTGGAACAACAGAGATAGTAATGATGCAGGATTTGCGTCTGATATTAATCGTTGTTGGCGCGATCGCCATAATAGCGTTGTTATTGCATGGTTTATGGACCAGCCGTAAAGAACGCTCATCGCTTTTTCGCGATCGCCCAGTTAAACGTCCGAAACAAGAACGTGTTGAAACCCCGATCGAGAGTCTCGATGAAGGGGTAGGAGAAGTGCGCGTCCGCACTGCTCATCCACAAGAGAAGCCTTCGTTTAATCATATTGATGAAGACGACGATGAACTACCGGTGATTCAGCATACTGAAACCAAACCGGTGCAGGTCAAGGCGGAGCCTCGCCAAAAACCTTTTGCTTCAGTGCAAACAGATTATGAAGACCCTCTTTTGGGTGGACTATCTGCTGAGCAACCACCGCATGAATCACAGCGTGATCCTTTGCTTGGCTCGGTTGAAGAACATGACTCACAACCGCGTTATGCAGAGCCACAACATGTGGCTGAACATGCCCCTCGGGTGGCTCCACAACATGTGGAATTACAGCCAGAGCCTGCTGTTGCGGCTCCTGAGGTGAAACCGCAAAAACTGAAAGAAACCGTTTTGGTGCTGCATGTTGCTGCACATCACGGTGGTGCTCTGGGTGGCGAAGTGTTGCTACAGAGTGTGCTTCAGTCTGGTTTCCAGTTCGGTGAGATGGGGATTTTCCATCGTCATCTAAGCCCTGCTGGCAGTGGCCCAGTATTATTCAGTCTGGCAAATATGGTGAAACCGGGTTCTTTTGACCCTGACACTATGTCTGACTTCTCAACGCCGGGTGTCTCAATGTTTATGATGGTGCCGTCTTATGGCGACGCGAATCAAAACTTTAAGTTGATGTTGCAATCAGCCCAACGCATTGCCGATGATGTCGGTGGTGTGGTGTTGGATGACGAACGCCGCATGATGACCCCGCAAAAACTGGAAACATATAAGGCTCGCATCCGCGAAGTGTTGGATGCAAACGCAACCGCCTGATAATGTTGCCTCGCAATGAATCGAATTAACCCGAACCCCCGCATGCCGGGGGTTTTTTATCTTTGATGGTGAGCTATGGAATCAATAATTCAGCAAATTAATCAACTAAGAACCTCATTGCGCCATCACGAACATCTGTACCATGTGTTGGATGCACCAGAGATCCCTGATGCTGAATATGACCGCCTGATGCAGCAATTGCGTGAGCTGGAAGCACAACATCCTGAATTGATCACCAATGATTCACCGACCCAACGAGTGGGTGCTGCGCCGCTTGATGCTTTCGAGCAGGTAAAACACGAAGTCCCGATGCTCTCTCTCGATAACGTATTTGATGAAGAAAGCTATCTGGCTTTTGACAAAAGAGTCCATGACCGGTTGAAACGTGCCGACCCGCTGACATTCTGCTGTGAATTGAAGCTTGACGGTTTAGCGGTGAGTTTATTGTACGAAGATGGCGAATTGGTCAGAGCGGCAACGCGTGGTGATGGCACTACCGGTGAGAATATTACCGCCAATGTACGCACTATCCGTGCAATCCCGCTGCGTTTGCAGGGCGATAAACTCCCACGACGAGTCGAAGTTCGCGGTGAGGTTTTTATGCCATTGGCGGGTTTCGAGCAGCTTAACGATGAGGCTCGTCGCAAAGGGGGGAAAGTTTTTGCTAACCCGCGTAATGCTGCTGCTGGATCATTGCGCCAGCTTGATCCTCGCATCACGGCCAAACGGCCATTGACTTTCTTCTGCTATGGCGTCGGTTTATTGGAGGGCGGCGAACTTCCCCGTAGCCATATTCAGCGCCTGATGCAATTTAAGGCCTGGGGCTTACCGGTCAGTGATCGAGTGAAATTATGCACTGGCAGCGAGCAAGTGATTACTTTCTATCGTCAAGTCGAACAAGACCGTGGTGGTTTAGGTTTTGATATTGATGGGGTAGTTATCAAAGTTGATTCACTCGACTTACAGGAACAACTGGGCTTTGTCGCGCGCGCACCTCGCTGGGCTACAGCATTTAAATTCCCGGCACAAGAGCAGATAACGCAAGTTCGTGAAGTGGAGTTTCAGGTGGGGCGTACGGGCGCAATTACGCCAGTTGCGCGGCTGGAACCGGTGCAAGTGGCAGGTGTGATTGTCAGCAATGCAACCTTGCATAATGCCGATGAAATTGAGCGTTTAGGCTTACGTATCGGCGATACCGTGATTGTCCGTCGCGCTGGCGATGTTATTCCACAAGTGGTGGGCGTGGTGATGGATCAACGTCCGCAGGATGCCAAAGAGATCACTTTCCCTGAGCACTGCCCGGTGTGTGGTTCTGATATCGAGCGGGTTGAGGGGGAAGCGGTTGCCCGTTGCACTGGTGGGTTATTCTGTGCCGCACAACGTAAAGAGGCACTGAAGCATTTTGTCTCGCGCCGCGCACTGGATGTCGATGGCATGGGCGACAAGATTATCGAACAATTAGTAGAAAAACAGTATGTTGAGAACCCAGCTGATTTATTTACGCTGACTGCGGGCAAGCTGACGGGTCTTGACCGGATGGGGCCGAAGTCGGCTCAAAATCTGATTGTGGCGCTGGAAAAGGCAAAACAGACGACTTTTGCCCGCTTCCTCTATGCGCTGGGCATTCGCGAAGTAGGTGAGGCGACAGCGGCTAATTTGGCTGCTCATTTCCGTAATCTGGAAAACCTACGTGCTGCTGATATCGAGGCATTAAAAAGTGTGCCGGATGTCGGGGAAGTGGTGGCCAGGCACGTGGTGAACTTCCTTGGTGAAGAGCACAATCAGAAAGTGATCGAAGCGCTGGAAAAAGTGATCACTTGGCCCGAGCCACAGCAAATTATAGCCGAAGAGATAGACAGCCCATTCGCCGGTAAAACTGTGGTTCTGACCGGCTCACTGACTATCCTCTCACGGGACGAAGCCAAAGATCGCCTTGCCGCTTTGGGGGCCAAAGTCAGTGGCAGTGTTTCCAAAAAAACTGATCTGGTGATTGCGGGTGAAGCTGCGGGATCGAAACTGGCGAAAGCACAGGAACTGGGAATTACCGTTATCGATGAAGCGGAAATGATCCGTTTGCTCGGTGAGTCGTCCTAACGGCTGAGGATTGCATGGAAAAAGAGAACTTGGTTGAGATAGCCAATACCCGGATGCCCTTTGGTAAATATCAGGGGCGGGCGTTAATCGATCTGCCGGAAGAGTACCTGCTTTGGTTCGCCCGTAAAGGTGAGTTTCCGCAAGGCAAGCTGGGTATGTTGATGGAGATGACGCTCGCGATTAAAATTGAAGGGCTGGATGGTTTGGTTAAGCCACTCAAACGGGGCTAATTTTTTAGACTTAAATATGGCGATGAACAGTCTCAGATCATCGCCATAGTCTTATTTTATAGGGCACAAACTTCATTAAATATAAACGTCAATCTGGTTTTGAGCAGAAGGGCGGTTTACCCCATCACCTGTAGGTGTACTCGCGCTGGTTGTATCGTCTTTACCTTCTTTGGCTTTTTCCGCCGCCTGTGCCTCAATACGAGCAACTTGAGCTTGCAGTGCTGCAATTTGACTCTGAATTTGTTGCTGCTGCTTTTGCAACTCATCAGCAGTTAAACCAGAGTCTTTTAAGGTACTTAACTTTTCGGTCAGTTTTTGGATCTCTTGATTAAGAGATTTAATCTGTGCGGCGGTACTGCTATCTGAAGAGCTGCTACTGCTCACTGAAACGGATGCTGTAGAGATAGTATTCGACATCATTATTCCTTAGAACATGTGGGTGGAATAATGCTTATCGACGTGAAAGATATTAATCTTTAGCCTTTCAGCCGGGTTTTACACAATCTTATCACTTGCTAATCAGTAACCTATCACTTGGTGATTTTATGCGCGTTAAATCCAGGCTCTAAGCCGTTAGAGCACTAATTGTAGTTGCGGCCAATGCTGCTGCCAGCCTTTGCTATTGACCCGCTGGTAGTAAGTGTCGACTTCACCGTTTTTGGTATTCAGCGTGATGGTTTGACTAAATAAAGCAGCCAAACCGAATGGGGCGACCAGCTCAATATCCCCATTTTCTTTAAGGCAGGCTCCAATCGCCGTTTCCACTTCAACCCAATAGCTGATGGCGTCTTGTGTGCTGGTGTAAGGCCAGCGGCCACTACGCAGGTGCATCCTGGCTTGATTTTTAACTGACCACGGAAACGATGGATGCAGGGCTGACGTTGTGCGATTAAGTTGTTCTTCCAACTGTAAATCATGCTGCTCACTGGCATCTTGTTCATCGAAATAGACTAAATCAATATCATTAAGTGGGGTAGAGGAAGGGTATCCATGTAGCTTATCCCACACCAGATTACGGACAAATCCTGCGGCCAGACACCATTGGTTTAACTGAAGTTCACGGGCAATAGACAATGCTTGCATCCGATAGGGATCCGCGCGTAGCCATTCAATGATTTGTTGTTGCTGGTTCATTGCCAGTTTCCTCGGTAATCAATGTGTTTGGAGCAGGATAGCAGCGGGGAATGATTATGATAAATGCTAAAAAGCAAAAAACCGGCCATAGGCCGGTCTTTTAAATAGTGGTGGAGCTAGACGGGATCGAACCGTCGACCTCTTGCATGCCATGCAAGCGCTCTCCCAGCTGAGCTATAGCCCCA